>JAKLLB010000031.1 GCA_023150345.1 Aquabacterium sp. | reverse complement strand
ACCAATGGCGCACAGCGGCGAGGTCGTCAGGCCAACGGCCGGGGCGCAACTGCTGCAGCAGACGCCGCAGTTCGGCCCAGTCGGCGCGGGCACTTGGCGGCGGGGTCCAGTCGTCCAGGGCCCGCAGAGGCTCGGCACTGGCATCCATGGCATCGAGCAGGCGGCGCGCGTGGGTCGGCCCGATGCCTGGCACGAGCTGTGCCACGCGAAAGCCGGCGATGCGGCTGCGCGGGTTCTCGGCCCAGCGCAGCGCGGCGAGCACGTCCTTGATGTGCGCGGCCTCGAGGAACTTCAGGCCGCCGTACTTCACGAACGGAACGCGCCGGCGCGCCAGCTCCAGTTCGAGCACGGCGCTGTGGTGCGAGGTGCGGAACAGCACCGCCTGCTGGCGCAGCGCCAGGCCCTGCTCGCGCCGCGCCAGCACGGCGTCTGCCACCCAGCTGGCCTGTGCCAGTTCGTCGGCCGCCGTGACCAGCTGCGGGCGCTGGCCGCCGCTGCGTTCGGTCCACAGCTGCTTGGGCAGTCGTTGCGCCGCCTGCGCGATGACTGCGTTCGACGCCTCGAGGATGGGGGCCGTGCTGCGGTAGTTGCGCTGCAGCGGCAACACCCGCGCCGCGGGGCCCCAGTGCTGGGCGAACTCGAGGATGTTGCGCACCTCGGCGGCGCGAAAGCCGTAGATGGCCTGGGCATCGTCGCCCACGACGGTCAGGCCCCGGCCGTCGGGCTTGAGCGTGCGCAGGATGGCCGCCTGCAGCCGATTGGTGTCCTGGTACTCGTCGACCAGCACATGTGCGAAGCGTTCGCCCAGGGCGCGCGCGAGCGCTGGTTCGGTCAGGGCTTGCTGCCAGGCCAGCAGCAGGTCGTCGTAGTCCAGGGTGTGCTGGCGCTGCTTCTCGGCGACATATGCGCCGAACAGCCGGCGCAGCGCGTCGTGGCCGTGGACGCACCAGGGGAAGTGCTCCTCGAGCACCTGCGTCAGCGGCTCCTGGCTGTTGACGCAGCGAGAGTAGATGGCCAGACAGGTGCCCGCCAGCGGGAAGCGGCTGCGCGCGGCGGCCAGTCCCAGATCTTGGCGCATGAGACCCATCAGACCCTCGGCATCGCCGCGGTCGACGACCGTGAAGTCGGGCGCCAGGCCGAGCCTCGGCGCCAGCTCGCGCAGCAGCCGGGCGCCCACCGAGTGGAAGGTGCCGGCCCACGGCAGCACCGGCGGGAGTTGGGTGGCGCGCAGGCCCAGCGCCTGGTGCAGCATGCGCCCGGTGCGCTGCTGCATTTCGTGTGCGGCGCGGCGTGAGAAGGTCAGCAGCAGCAGCCGTTGTGGATCGGCGCCATGCAGCACCAGATGAGCGACGCGTGCGGCCAGCGTCGATGTCTTGCCCGTACCCGCGCCGGCCACCACCAGCAGCGGCTCATCGCCGTGCGCGACCGCGGCGCGTTGCTCGGGATTGAGAGCCGCGAACGGGTCGGGCGGTCCATCCGCCCGTCCCGCCGCGGCGACGCGGGTCAGTGGCCCGCGATGCGCTCGGCCACGTCCTTGCACGATGGGTCGCACACCGTCTGGGACTTGCCCAGCAGCTTGCGCATCTTGAGCATCGCGCGCGGCCGGTGCAGGCCGCACAGGAAGCACGACATCGTGGAGCCACCGAATGCGCCGGCGGGTGCAAAGGGCGAACCTGGGGCCTTGCTCTTGTAGCGCAGGCCATCGGGCTCGATGCGGGTCTTGACCTCTTCCTTGGCCATGGATGCAGTCCTCCTCGGGGTGTGGTGCCGGTGTGCGGTGGCAACCGGCCGCGGGATCGATGTCGAACCGGATTGCCGGTGGTGGGCCGCCCGCGCGGCGTCGCACAGCCTCAAGGATACTGGATGAATGACCAGCGCCGCCATCGGCAGTGGCTTCGGGCGCACCGCGGCGGCAAATTCAGCAGGGGACAGTGGAGTGCCCCGCTGTCCGCCCGACCCATCCGGGGCCGTCGCGCGGCAACGGGTCCCGTGGGGCTTTCAGATGCCGGCGACGATGCTGTAGCTGCCGGCGCTGCCCCCCGAGTGGCGCACCCGCACATACAGCGTGAGCGCGGCGCCGCCCCGATGGGTGACCGTGAAGCTGCGGCTGCCGCCCGCGCTGCCGGTCTGCTCGCTGAGCTTGCGGCCCAACGCTGTGTACACCCCGAGTCCGGCGCCGACGCCCGAGCCGCCGGTCAGCGTCACCGTGAGGGTGCGTCCCGCGGGCACCGACAGCTGGTAGTAGTCGATGTCCGCAGTGGATCCCAGGCTGCCGCTGATGGTGGCGGGTACCGAGGCCACCGCCTGCGCGGTGGCCTGGGTGTCATTGCTCTCGGACTCGCTCACCGAAATCGGATCGGGCGTGACCGAGGCATAGGCCGCCTGGACTGCAGCCGAGGCATCGACGATGCCGGCGCCGCACTGTGCGCAGGTGGCCGGGAATGCGCGCGCCGTGGCGGTCAGCAGAGAGGCCACCTCGTCTGGGGTGAGCGCCGGGTTGACCGCCAGCACCAGCGCAGCAGTGCCGCTGACGACCGGCGTGGCCATGGAGGTTCCCATTTCGCCGGCATAGGAGTCGGTCGCGGGCGCTCCGGTACCCGTGTTGTAGGTCGACAGGATGGTGTTGCCGGTATCGCCACCGGGTGCCGCCAGCGTGACGACCGACCCATAGTTCGAGTAGGACGCACGGCCGCCGCCGATGCCGGTGGCCGCCACCGTCACGACTCCGCTGCAGTTGGCAGGTGTGGATGAACTGGCGTTGGTGTTCTCGTTGCCGGCCGCCACGATGACGATCGCCCCGCGTGCGCGCGCGGCGTCGATGGCCGCCTGGGTGGTGCTGTCGCACGCGCCCGCTCCGCCGAGAGACAGGTTGAGCACGCGCGCGGGCGTTGCGTTGGCCGGTATGCCGCTGACACTGGCGCCCGAGGCCCACAGGATGCCGTCGGCGATGTCGGAGGTATAGCCGCCGCAGCGGCCGAGTACGCGCACGGGTTGCACCTGCGCGGCGTAGGCCAGGCCGACGACGCCTGTGGCGTTGTTGCCCGCGGCAGCCACGATGCCGGCGACGTGGGTGCCGTGCCAGGAGCTGTTCTGTGCCGGCGATCCGGCGCCGCAGAACCCTGCCGAGACCCCGTCGCCCGGATCGGCGGCGTCGCTGTCGCGACCGCCACCATCGTTGGCGGTGGTGGTGTTGGTGATGAAGTCATAGCCCGCCACGAGATTCGCCGCCAGGTCGGCGTGCGGCCGCACGCCCGTGTCGAGCACCGCCACCACGATGCCGCTGCCGGTGCTCACATCCCATGCTGCCGGGGCGCGCACGCCACCGGTGGTATCGCTCCAATGCCACTGCGAGGCGTACTGCGGATCGTTGGGTACCGCCAATGGATACAGACGACGGTCGGGCTCTGCGTACTCGATGCTGGCGTCGCCGGCCATCATGCCGGCGGCCAGCATGCGCGCTTCGTCATGGCTCATGGCGCGGTTCAGGGCCATCACATGGGCGCCAGTGCCGGTGCGGCGCAGCGCCGTCATCACCACGCCCTGGCGATTGGCCGCCACACGGGCGGCGGCCAGCGCCCGCATCGATGGCAGGGCGGTGCCCGCGCTCACGTCACGGTACTTGACGATCAGTCGGTCCGTGAGCAGTTCGGTCGGCAAGCGCCGGGCTGCGGGCTGGGCGGCGACGGGCTGGGCGGCGGCAGGGGGCGCCTGCAGCGCCAGCAGCATGCCTGCCAGCAGTCCCGTGGCGATCCACGTTGCGCGCTCGCTCGCCGCACGGGTCGAGTCCGGCTGTCGAGACGCGCGCGGACGGTGGCGATCGAGAGGTTGGGGGCACATGGTTCTGGTCTCGTCTGAAGAGGCCAGAACCGCCAAGCGCGGGCGGCAGCGCGCCAGTGCTCAGTGAGACGTGCCCTCGGAACGTGTGATCTTGTTCCACACGTTGTACTTGCCTACTGGCTTGCTCATCGGCAGTCGCTTGACCTCCTTGAGGGTCTGCGCGTCGAAAACGATCAGCGCACCGTCCATTTCCCACAGGCTGGCCAGTGCATATCGGCCATCCTTGGTGAACTCGATGTGCGCGAGCGTCTTGCCCGGCTCCCTGACCTGCGCCACCGGCTGCAAGGTGCGCTTGTCGATCACCGTCAGGGTGTCGCGCGCGGTGGGGCTCATCATCGAGTCGGTCCAGGCATAGTGCGACTTCTCATGGCTGCGCAGGAAGAAGCCCGGCCCCGGCACCGGAATCGTGGCCACCGGTTTCCAGGTGCGCACATCGATCACGTCGAGTGCCTGGCCCTTGAGGTTGGGGCTGGCGAGCACGCGCTTGCCGTCGTAGTCGAAGGTGATGCCCGAACCCAGGTGCGGCATGCCCGACAGGGGCAGGTCGGCGATCTTGCGCCGCACGTCGAGGTTGACCACCTGCGCACTGGCCTGGCCGTCCGCCCGCGGGCGGGTGGCGCCCAGCGCGTGGATGTAGCCCTGGTCGAAGAAGAAGTCGTCCAGAGGTTCCTGGAGCTTGGTGCGACGCACGCCGAGGAAGCCGCGCTTGGGCAGGCCTTCGCCCATGCGGTAGTCGTGCACGAGACCGTCGTAGATGTCGGGTGCCTTGGGGTCGTAGGAGATCTCCCACAACTCGGGCACATCCTTGAGCGCGACGATGAAGCTCTTGCGCGGCGCCGCATCGTAGACGGCCGACACCCGCGAGCTGGCCTTGCCATCGTCGGTGGCGGCGGCATAGGTCCGTTCGAGCTTCAGCTCGGAGTCGAACAAGGCCAGCGTGTGCGGAAAGTAGTTGGCGGCCATCACCCACCGGCCATCGGAGGACACGGCGATGTTGCGCATGTTGAGCCCGGCGCGGACCTCGGCCACCACGGTGAGGTTCCACAGGTCGTACTTCGTGATCCAGCCGTCGCGCGAGCCGAAGTACACGTGGCGACCCTCGGGGGTGAACTTCGGCCCGCCGTGCAGTGCGTAGCGGCTGGCGAAGCGATGGATGGGCTCGAAGCGGTCGCCGTCGACCAGCGACACATGGTGGTCGCCGCCCTCGACCACGACGAACAGGTTCATCGGGTCGGCCGACCACTTCGGCCGCGCCGGCAGTCCGGCAGCACCGGGCACCTCGATGCGCGAGGCGCGGATGTCTTCCTCGGTCCAGCGCGGTGCCGGGGCAACGGGCGTGTAGATCCACTTGGCCAGCGCTGCGATCTCGTCGGCCTTGAGCGTGGCCGCAAAGCCGGGCATCTGGGTGGCCGCGCGGCCCTGGCCGATGACCTTGCCCGCCTCGGCCCCGCGCAGGCGTTCCAGGCTCTCGGGCAGCAGCGCCGGCCCCATGGCGCCGGTGCGTTGGGCGCCATGGCAGGCGGCGCAGTGTTGCTGGTACAGCGCCGCAGGGTCGGCGATGTCGGTCGGCGTCTGGGCAGAAGCCAGCGAGCCGATCGAGGCCAACAGCAGGCCGAGCAGGGCCGTGTGCACGAAACGCTTGCCCATGGCCGGCCTACCCCGCCACGACCACGGGGGTGCGCCCGCGGTGGCTGAATGGGGTTACCGTGACGCGTTCGCCTGGGGTTGCCGTGCCGATCTCGTCGTCGTCGAGGTAGCAGCCAGGATCCTCGGCCCACGGATTGCCAGTGACCTGCTGGGCCCGCACCCGGGTGTTGCCGCCGCAGATGTCCAGGTGCGCGCACGATGCGCAGCGACCTTGCACCGGCCGCGGGCGCGACTTCAGACCCGCCATCAACGGCTCGGTGGTGTCGCTCCATATCGCCGAGAACGGCCGCTCGCGCACATTGCCCAGATCGTGGTGCCACCACATGGTGTCGGGGTGCACATGGCCCAGGTTGTCGATGTTGGCGACGTTCACGCCCGAGGAATTGCCGCCCCAGGCCACCAGGTGCGCGCGCAGCGCGGCGCCGAACTGCGCATGCAAGTCCGGCTCGCGCCGGGCCAGCCAGTGCAGCAGCCACGGGCCGTCGGCATCGTTGTTGCCGGTCACGTACTCCTCGTCAAGTCCGGCGCGGGCCGCTTCCCAGGCGCGATCGAACAGCAGGTCGAGGGCGTCGCGGGTGGCTGCGAAGCGGGCATCCTTGGCACGGTGGATGTTGCCGCGACCCGCGTAATTCAGGTGCGAGAAGTAGAACTTGTCGACCTGCTCGTCGCGCATGAGCTGCAGCAGCGCGGGCAAGTCATGCGCGTTCATGGCCGTCATGGTGTAGCGCAGCCCGACCTTGACGCCGCGCTCGCGCAGCAGGCGCACGGCGCCCAGGCTGCGCTCGAAGGCACCGGCCAGGCGGCGGAAGGTGTCGTGCGTGGCGGCAATGCCGTCCAGGCTGATGCCCACGTAGTCGAAGCCGGTGGCGGCCACGCGGTCGGCCATCGGCGCGTCGATCAACGTGCCGTTGGTCGACAGCCCGACGTAGAAGCGCATGGCCTTGGCGCGCTCGGCAATGCGGAACAGGTCGGGCCGCATCAGCGGCTCGCCACCGGAGAGGATGAGCACCGGCACCCTGAACGCCTTGAGGTCGTCCATCACGGTGCACACCTCGTCGTGCGTCAGCTCGCCGGCGTAGTCGTGGTCCGCCGACAGCGCGTAGCAGTGCGCGCAGGTGAGATTGCAGCGGCGAATGAGGTTCCAGATGACCACCGGACCGGGCGGCTGGCCGGTTCGTGCGGGCGGATAGGCACCGGTGCGCTGTGCCTGTGCCAGATCGCGCATGAAGTGGGAAATGCGGAACATGGGATCAGTTCTCCGTCAGGCGCAGGCCCGTCTTCTTGAGAATGGCGGTGGAGTACAGAACCTCGTGCCCTCTGCAGGCGTTGCCCAGCAGACGGGCCACCTCGGCGGCCTGGCGCTCCACTTCGTCGCGACTGCGCCCATGCAGCATCGCGAACAGGTTGTACGGCCACAGCGGAAGTCGGCGCGGGCGCCGGTAGCAGTGGCTCACGCCTGGCAGGGCCCCGATGCGCTGGCCAAGCTCGTCGACCCGGGCGTCGTCGACATCCCAGACGGTCATGCCGTTGGCGGTGAACCCCAGCTTGTAGTGGTTGGGGACGGCGCCGATGCGTCGCACCAGACCTTCGGCCAGCATGGCGGCCAGGCGCTCCCGCACCACCTCGCCGCTGACGCCCAGCATGGCGCCCACGGCTTCGTAGGGCCGTTCCACCAGCGGCAGGCCGCTTTGCGTGGCGGCGACCAGCGCCCGGTCGAAGTCATTGAGGGCCATGGGGTTCGGGTCCGAGTGGCAGGCGCAGTTCGACGAAGTACTCGCGCTCCTTGGGGAACGCGTAGACCGGCAGACCGGTCTCGTGCTCGATGGCGGCCAGCACCGCATCGACCTGATCGGGATTCTCGGTCGCCACGACGAACCACATGTTCAAGGTGTGTTCGCGGCGATAGTTGTGCGCCACCTCGGCATGGGCATTGACGAGGCGGGTTACCTCGGCATAGCGGCCTTCGGGCACCTGCAGCGCCGCGAGCACGAAGCGCCCGCCGGCCCGCTCGATCTGGAACAACGGGCCGAACCGTGACAGCACGCCCTGCGACAGCAGCGTGCGCAGCCGTCCGATGAGCAGGGACTCGCTCACGCCGAGCTGGGCCGCCACCTCGGCGAACGGGCGGTCCACCAGCGGAAAGCCGCCGTGCAGGGCCTCGATCAGGCGAACGTCGCCGGGCTCGAGCGCGCGGGGCAGATCGGTGTCAGGCGGCATGCGCGACCTCCGCGGAGGACAACCACGCATCGCGGAACCGGCGGGCGCCCACCTGCTTGAAGCGGCGCTGCGAGAACAACACCTCGCGGCGAGCATGCTGCAGCCCGCTGTCGGCGATGGCCGCCTCGAGCACGGCGTGGACGCTGGCGCGGTCGCGGCCATGGACCATGCAGTACAGGTTGTAGGGCCACCGCGGCGCCCGCTCGCGCCGGTAGCACAGCGTCACGCCGCGTTGGCCGGCCAGTGCGGCACCACGAGCGTCGACCTCGGCGTCGGGCACGTCGAAGACCGTCATGGCGTTCGACGTGTAGCCCAACTCGTGGTGCCTCACCACCGCACCGAAGCGCTTGAGCGTGCCCTGGTCGAGCCATCGCACCAGGCGACTGCGCACCGATTCGACGCTGCAACCCAGCGCTTCTGCCCAGGCGTCGAACGGGTGTTCGACCAGCGGCAACCCGTCCTCGACCAGCGCGGCCAGCGGCCAGTCCTCGTCGGACACCGGGCCCGGGCGCGCGGCTTGTGCGCTTCGCACCGGTGCCGGTCCGGGCGCCACACGCCCGCGCAGGTCGAATCCGAGATCGATGCGGTAGGCGCGTTGCATGCGCAGCCGCAACGCCGGCACGGCAGTGGCCTGCTCGAGCGCCTGCATCGCCAGCTCCACGCGAGTGGCGTCGCGTCCGGTCATCACGAACCACAGGTTCAGTTCGTTCTCGCGCTCGTAGTTGTGGTTGACACCGGGATGGGCCGAGACGATGGCTGCCACCGCCTCCAGCCGGGCGGCTGGCACCGCCATGGCCGCCAGCAGTGCTGCGCCACCGGCGCCGGCACCGAAGACGCCGCCGATGCGACTGAGTGTGCCGTCGCGCAGCAAGCCTCGGTAGCCGGTGAGCACCGTCGCCGTGGGCACGTCCAGCTGCCGGGCGATCACCGCGAAGGGCTCGCGATCGAGCGGGAAGCGCTGCTGCCAGTCGTTGAGCAGCGCCAGGCGCCAGTCGTCCACCCGATCGGTCGTACTGCCCATCAGAACCCCATGCGCGCGGCGCGCGCGGTGAAGAAGATGCCGCTGGGCGCGTCGAGCGCCAGCCGCGCAATGCTGCGCAGGCTGTGCGTGTCGACCACCTCGACGCGGTTGTCATCGCGGCAACTGATCCACACCGACTCGCCGCGCGGCGTGAATTCCATGTGCAGCACGGCCTTGCCCGGCTCCAGGGTGCTGACCACCTTCTGCGTGGGCGTATCGATCACCTGCACCCGGTGGTAGTCGGGAACGGCGAAGTTCACCCACACCTGTCGGCCATCGGGGCGTGCCATCACGAAAACGGGCTGGCCGGCCACCGGAATGCGCGCGACCTCGGCCCAGGTGTGGGTGTCGACCACCAGCACTTCATGGCGGCCGATCGCCGGCAGGTAGGCATGCGAGCCGGCGACGGCCCAGCCGCGCAGATGCGGCATCTTGTACACCGGCAGGGGTTGTTCGCCGCGGCCATAGCCGGCGAGGATACGTCGTACCCGGGGGGGCTGTTCCCACAGGTCCAGCATGGCGAGGCCGTCCTCACCGAACAGGCCTGCGATGTAGTGGCGGCCATTGGGCGTGACCAGTGCGTCGTAGGGCTGGCGCCCGATGTCGTGGTAGCGTGCAATCACGGGCCTGCGGGCATTGCTGCAATCGGCGATCCAGATGGCGTTGCCGTCGAACAGGCTGAAGGCGAAGCGCCGCCCGGGCAGGTCGACCAGGCCCACCACCCGCGACAGCCGCGCGCCAGGGCCGCCGGCATCGATGACCGCCGGGATGTCGGCCAGCAGTTCGAGCGTGCCTGCGTCGAACACTTTCACACCGCCCGGCGTGTAGTTCTGTGCCGCGACCAGGGTGCCGTCGGCCGAGATGGCGCCGCCGATGGAGTTGCCGGCCTGCATGACGCGCTGCTCGATGGCGCGCGTGAGCAGATTCACCCGGGTCAAGCCTCCGTCGCGCCCGAATACGTAGCCGTACAGGCCGTCGCGGGAGAACACGACCGAGGCGTGCGACAGATCGCCCAGGCCGATGACCTCGCCCAGCACCCGTGGCGAGCTGGTGTTGACCACCGCGACGGCGCCTCGGGCACGTTCGATCACCAAGCCCAGGTCCCCGGTACCGACGTTGACGGGCGCGGCGCTGCTCGTCGGTGCCGCTGGCGACGCGGCACAGCCAGCCAGCGCTGCAGCACCGCTGCCGGCCAGTGCGCCCAGCCCTTTCAGGGCACGGCGGCGGTTTGCGATGGGTTCGGTCATCGGCTGGCCTTGGGTGTCGGTCCCGACTCCTCGGGAAAGCCGCGCATCAGGTGCTGCGCGATCCACAGCGCCTCGTTCTCGCTGAGCATGGCCCGCCAGCCGGGCATGGGGGTGCCGGGCCGTCCCGCAAAGATGGTGGCCGCGAGCGACTCGAGCGGCTTGTCGGCCAGCGCTTCGCGGGTGAGAGCGGGCCCCAGCCCGCCGGTCAGGCGCATGCCATGGCAGGAGCCGCAGTCTTGTCGCACCATCCGCACCAACTCGATCTGACGGGCCGGCGAGGGCGCATCTGCCGCATAGGCCTGTGGTACGGCCAACACAGCCAACCCTGCAATCAGGGCGATCCGGTGCGATACGGGCAACACAGCGGTCATACGGGTTTGAACTCAGGCGCAGCTTGATTCAAGACAGGTCTATCGGCGATGAACTGCATCAAGAACCGCGTATCGGTACCCGCCACTCACGCGATGCCTGGGGGTGCGCGCGCATCGACCCGCGTGTTCGAGTGGGGCCCGAAGACGAAACGGGGCGCGAGCCGCACGAACGGCACACGCCCCGCGAAGAATCGGCGGTGCGATGAACCCGGGGCCGAGGGCCCAGGGGTCATCGCTGCCGGATCAGGACTTCAGGATCACGCCAATGGCCGCCTTCAGGTCGGCATCGTTGATCTTGTCGGCCGGGTTCGGCGCCATCGGCACCGGGCCGAAACTGCCGCTACCGCCCTTGCGCACCTTGTCGAACAGCTTGGCTGCGACGTCCTGGCCCTTGTACTTGGCCGCGATGTCCTTGAACGAGGGCCCGACGAGCTTCTTGTCCTTGGCGTGGCAGGCCATGCAGCCGGCCTTGTTCATCGCTTCCTCAGGGGTGGCCTGGGCTGCCGTGCCGGCGAGCGCCAGGGCTGCGGCGAGGATTGGAAGGTAACCGAGTTTCATCTTGGATGGACTCCTGGCGCACGCGCTCAATACACGTCGTGCTGCGTGTTGTAGACGTTGAAGTGGCCGGTCGGCGTGATCAGGCGCGGATCCTTGATGACGGCCTTGAGCTTGCGGGTCTTGTCATCCACGACGACGATCGCGCTTTCCTTGTTCTTGGCCGACCACACCGCGAACCAGACCTCGTCACCGGCCTTGTTGTACTCGGGCTGCACGACGCGCTTGGCACCGTCGTCCTTCAGGCCGGCCCATTCTGCAATGGGCAGCACCTGATAACCCTTGTCCAGGTTCTTGATGTCGAACACGGCGATCGACTGCGACACCTTCGCATCGGGGTTCAGCGGTGTGTCGACCCACAGGTTCTGCGACTTCGGGTGCGTCTTCAGGAAGAGCGAGCCGCCGCCCTGGCCCTTGAGCACTTCGACCTGCTTGAAGGCGTGCTGCTTGTACTTCTTGGTGTCGGTGCCGATCAGCGAGATGGTCTCGTCACCCAGGTGGCCGGTGGACCACACCGGACCGTACTTCGGATGGTTGAAGTTTGCGCCACGCCCCGGGTGCGGGATCTTGCCCACCTCGGTGAGGCCGGCGAGCTTGCCGTCCTTGGCGTCGATGGCGGCGATCTTGTTGCTGTTGTTGGCAGCCACCATGAAGTAGCGCTTGCTGGAGTCCCAGCCACCGTCGTGCAGGAACGGCGCCGAGCCGATCTCGGTGATCTTGAGCGCATCGAGGTTGCCGTAGTCCACCAGCAGCGTCTTGCCGGTCTCCTTGACGTTGACCAGGAACTCGGGCTTGTAGTGCGAAGCCACGATCGACGCCACGCGCGGCTCGGGGTGATATTCCTGCTTGCCGACCGTCATGCCGCGGGTGGCCACGATGCGCAGCGGCTCGAGCGTGTCGCCCTTCATGATGACGAACTGGGGCGGCCAGTACGCGCCGGCGATCGCCAGCTTGTCCTCGTAGCCCTTGTACTTGCTGGTGTCGACCGAGCGGGCCTCGAGGCCGATGCGGATCTCGGCCACGTTGTCGGGCTTGGCCATCCACAGGTCGATCATGTTGATCTTGGCGTCGCGCCCGATCACGAACAGGTAGCGTCCGGAGGCCGACACCCGCGAGATGTGCACGGCGTAACCGGTTTTCACGATGTTGATGATCTTCTTGCTGTCGCCGTCGATCAGCGCCACCTCGCCAGCGTCACGCAGCGTGGTCGAGAACAGGTTCTCGAGGTTGTAGTTGTTCATCTTCTTCGTCGGACGCTGCGCAGGCGGGACGAGGACCTTCCAGGTGGCCTTCATCTGCTCGAGGCCGAACTCCGGCGGCTGCGGGGGGTCCTGCTGGACATAGCGGGCCATGATGTCGACCAGCTTCTCGTCCATCTCGCCGGACGTGAGCCAGTTCGGCATGCCGGCGGGCGAGCCGTAGGCGATGAAGATCTTCAGGTAGTCGGTACCCTTGCCGATGGTGATGTCCGGCGTCAGCGGTTTGCCGGTGGCGCCCTTGCGCAGCACGCCGTGGCAGCCGGCGCAGCGCTCGAAATAGGTCTTGCGCGCCAGGTCGAACTCGGCCTGCGTCATCGCCGGTGCCTTCGGGTTCGAGCTCTGGTACATGGGCTCTGAGGCCAGCGGCGACTGCCCGGCTTGGTAATTCATTTCGGCCGGGGTGACCGCCTTCTTGTCCTGTGCCGAGGCGCCCATGGCGGTGGCCGCAAGCGCAGCCGCCACGATCGCTCGAATCCGGTAGGTCTGCATTCAATGCTCCTGGATGAGGGGGGTGTAGGTTATGTGGGAGCCGCAGCTTCGGTGATTTCCCGCGAATGGACGATGAACTGCATCAAGAAACACCGCGCGCGCGACTAGACAATCGCGCGCGTGATACCCCCGGGGGCAAAACCTGAACGAGATCAATTTCTGCACTGCACAACGGGCGTAATCTCGACTCCGCTTTCAACGGCGAAGGCGCTCCCGAAAAACCGACGACAGGAACTCCACCAGGATGAACATCTCCAGCCTGATCGTCGGCGCTAGACCGGAGCGCGTGACCGCGGTGTGCAACGCACTGCGAGAAATCGATGGCGTGGAACTCCACGCCGCCACTCCCCAAGGCCAATTGATCGTCACCGTCGAGACCGAGTCCGACGGATTGACCACCGAGTTGTTCGCCCGCATCGGCGGGCTGGACGGCGTGGTCGACGTCGCCATGGTCTACCACCAGTTCGAACCCGATCCGCAACAGGAGGTCCGGCATGAGTCTGACGCGTCGTGAGTTCATCAAGCACAAGGCCGCGGCGGCCGCGGCCACCGCAGCGGGCATCGGTCTGCCCGAGGCGCATGCCCAGGGCTCAGCGCCCGACGGGCTGCGATGGGACAAGGGCGTGTGCCGCTACTGCGGCACTGGCTGTGGCGTGCTCGTCGGTGTCAAGGATGGCCGGATCGTGGCCACCCAGGGCGACCCGGATGCGCCGGTGAACAAGGGGCTCAACTGCGTGAAGGGGTATTTCCTGGCCAAGATCCAGTACACCGCCGACCGCCTGACGACCCCGTTGCTGCGGATGAAGGACGGCAAGTTCGACAAGAACGGCGAGTTCGCGCCGATCAGTTGGACCGAAGCCTTCGACATCATGGAGCAGAAGTGCAAGGCGGCCCTCAGGGCCAAGGGCCCGACAGCCGTGGGCATGTTCGGGTCCGGGCAGTGGACGATCTGGGAGGGTTACGCGGCCAACAAGCTCTTCAAGGCCGGGTTGCGCTCCAACAACGTGGATCCGAATGCCCGCCACTGCATGGCCAGTGCCGTCTTTGGATTCATCCGCACGTTCGGTGCCGATGAGCCGATGGGCTGCTACGACGACATCGAGCATGCCGACGCATTCGTGCTGTGGGGCAGCAACATGGCCGAGATGCACCCCATCCTGTGGAGCCGCATCACCAACCGGCGATTGACTGCGCAGCATGTACAGGTTCAGGTGCTGTCGACGTACTCGCATCGTTCGTGCGAGGTGGCTGACGCCGAACTGATCTTCAAGCCGCAAACCGACCTGGCGATCCTCAACTACATCTGTCACTACATCATCACCCACAAGGCGGTGGACGAGGCCTTCGTGGCTCGCCATGTGGCCTTCCACAAGGGCGTGACCGACATCGGCTATGGCCTGCGGCCCAACCATCCGCTCGAGCAGGCGGCCGGCAACAACGGGTATGCGGGGGCCGATGGCAAGGTCAAGGGCAACCCGATGGCCAGCTCGCCGATCAGCTTCGAGGAGTTCAAGCAGTTCGTTTCGACCTATACGCTGGAGTACACGTCCAAGCTGAGCGGCGTGCCGCCCGAGAAGCTGGAGGCGCTGGCCCGGATGTATGCCGACCCGAAGACCAAGGTGACGTCCTTCTGGACCATGGGCTTCAACCAGCACACGCGTGGCACCTGGGTCAACAACATGATCTACAACGTCCACCTGCTGGTGGGCAAGATCAGCCAACCTGGCAACAGCCCGTTCAGTCTCACTGGCCAACCCAGTGCATGTGGCACGGCGCGCGAGGTGGGCACCTTTGCCCACCGACTTCCCGCAGACATGCTGATCGCCAATCCGCAGCACCGCGAAGTGGCGGAGAAGATCTGGAGCCTGCCGCCGGGAACACTGCGTGCAGAGGTGGGTTACCACGCGGTCTTGCAGGACCGAATGCTCAAGGATGGCAAGCTCAACTTCTACTGGACCTCGACCACCAACAACATGCAGGCGGGGCCCAACATCAACCAGGAGCGCTACCCGGGCTTCCGCAATCCGGAGAACTTCATCGTGGTCTCCGATGCATATCCCACGGTCACGGCGATGGCTGCCGATCTGGTGCTGCCGTCGGCCATGTGGATGGAGAAGGAGGGCGCTTACGGCAACGCAGAGCGTCGCGGCCAGTTCTGGCGGCAGCAGGTGAAGGCGCCGGGCCTCGCGCGCAGTGACTTGTGGCAGTACATCGAATTCAGCAAGCGCTTCAAGACCGACGAAGTCTGGCCGGCCGAATTGCTGGACAAGCATCCCCAGTTCCGCGGCAAGACCCTGTACCAGGTGCTCTTCGCCAACGGCGCAGTCGACCGCTATCCGGCGTCAGAGGTGGCCAAAGTCAACGCACACGCATGGGCTGGCTACGTAAACGATGAATCCGAGGCGTTCGGCTTCTATGTCCAAAAGGGCCTGTTCGAGGAGTACCGCCGCTTCGGCGTCGGAAAGGGCAAGGATCTGGGGGAGTTCGACCACTATCACAAGGTGCGTGGGCTGCGCTGGCCGGTCGTCAACGGCAAGGAGACGCTGTGGCGTTACCGGGAGGGCTATGACCCGTACATCAAGGCCGGCGAGGGTCTGAAGTTCTACGGCAAGCCCGACGGCAAGGCGGTGGTCTACGCGCTGCCCTACCAACCGGCGGCCGAACAGCCCGATGCCGATTACGACTTGTGGCTGTGCACCGGCCGGGTGCTCGAGCACTGGCACACCGGCACGATGACCCGCCGCGTACCGGAACTCTACAAGGCGTTCCCGGATGCAGTCGTGTGGATGCACCCGAAGGACGCCGACAGGCGCGGCCTCAAGCACGGCGACCCGTGCAAGGTGACCAGCCGCCGCGGCGAAGTCCAGGTGCGCGTGAACACCCGCGGTCGCAACCGCATGCCCGAAGGGCTGGTGTTCATGCCGTTCTTCGACGAGCACCGTTTGGCCAACAAGCTCACGCTCGACGCCACATGTCCGATCTCGAAGGAGACCGACTTCAAGAAGTGCGCGGTGAAGGTCAACAAGGTCTGATCGAGAGACTCCGCGCAGGCCACTGCATCGGATGTGATCATGGGCGAGAAATCGGCTGGGTCGGGAAGTTGGGGCACGACGGGCTCCGCACGGCGTCGGTTCGTGTACGACGCCGCGCGTGCGGCCTGTGGCGTCAGCGTCATCGGCCTGCTGCTCGGGTTGAATGCGCGTGACGCCCGCGCCCGTCCGCCCCAGGCCATCCGTCCGCCGGGTGCGCTCGACGAGCCCGCGTTCCTGTCGGCTTGCGTGCGTTGCGGGCTGTGCGTACGCGACTGCCCGTACGGCATCCTCCACCTCGCCCAGCCACAGGAACTGGCTGCCCACGGAACACCGTACTTCACTGCGCGCGAGGCACCGTGCGAGATGTGCCCCGACATCCCCTGCGTGAAGGCGTGCCCGACCGGTGCACTCGACCACGGGCTCACCGACATCGCGCGTGCCCGCATGGGTCTGGCCGTGTTGCTGGACCACGAGAACTGCCTCAATCACCTGGGCATGCGATGCGACATCTGCTACCGCGTCTGCCCGCTGATCGACGAGGCCATCACCCTGGAGCGCGGCACCAATGCGCGCACCGGCCAGCATGCGCGTTTCCTGCCCGTGGTTCACGCCCAGGCATGCACCGGGTGCGGCAAGTGCGAGAAGGCCTGTCCGCTGCCGGTGGCTGCCATCAAGGTGCTGCCGCGGCAACTCGCCCGTGGCGAGGCGGCGTCGCACTACAGACTGGGCTGGGTCGAGAAGGACAAGGCCGGTGGCAGCCTGGTGCCGGCGGACCCGCAGCACCAATACAACCTGCCCGAGGGCATGCGCTACGAGTCCGGCCGCGGCCTGTCGGGGCAGGCCGCGTCGGATGCGGCGTCTTCGGTCTCGGCGCCGCAGGCGATGCCGCGCGCGTTGAAGGGGGATCGCCTGTGAAGATGCAGGCTGCACAAGCAAGGGCTGGGCACACCGCTGGCGCACTGCGCCGACCGGGCGTCGAGGCGACGTTGGTCAAGGGCTGGTGGCGAGCGCGGCGCTGGATGCTGGCGCGTCGTGCGGTGCAGGCGATGATCCTGGCGTTGTTCCTCGTGGGTCCCTGGTTCGGCTGGTGGATCGTCAAGGGCAACTTGGCCTCCAGCCTGACGCTGGGGGTCTTGCCGCTGACCGATCCGTTCGTGCTGCTGCAGTCCGTGGCCGCGGGCCTGACATCGGGTCATTGGCCACTGGCCACAGCCTGGGTCGGCGCGGCGATCGTGCTTGGGGTCTACCTGGTGGTGGGCGGCCGCAGCTATTGCGCATGGGTCTGCCCGGTCAATCCGATGACCGACCTGGCCGCATGGCTGCGCATGCGGCTGGGTATCCGGGGCGGTGCGCATGTCTCCCGGCGCACCCGGATCTGGCTGCTGGGCGCGGTCGTGCTGGTGGCGGGGGCCACCGGGACCATGGCCTGGGAGATGGTCAACCCGGTGACCGGGTGGCAACGTGGTCTTGTGTTCGGTCTGGGCGCAGGCTGGGCGGTGATGGCGGCGGTCTTCGCATTCGACCTGCTCGTGATGCGTCGAGGCTGGTGCGGCCACCTGTGCCCGATGGGGGCCTTCTACGCCCAGGTCGGCCGGGTCGCCGCCGTGCGCGTGGTGGCCCATCGCCGTGACCGCTGTGACGACTGCCTCGAGTGCTATGCCGTGTGCCCGGAGCCGGTCGTCATCAAGCCTGCACTGAAGGGCGTCGCCGGCACAGGGGCGGCGATTGTCTCGGGTGACTGCACGAACTGCGGCCGATGCGTCGACGTATGCGCGCAGGACGTGTTCAGCTTCGGAACGCGCTGGTCCGGGCGTGACGCACCGGCAGCTCCAACAGGCCTGACGCCGGCGCGTGTGGGCGGCGACGGGCGCTATTCCCATCCCGCGTGAGCGATGAAAGGACATTCATTGTGAAGACGACCACCCTCACCCTGACAGCCTTGGCCGTGGCGGCTGCGCTGTTCGGCTGCGCGCAGTTCGCCGGCATCCAGACCTTGCGGGGAGCAGACGCCGCCGTGGCCGACCTGCCCGGCGAAACGAGGGCCTACGCCGGCAAGCGACCGGGATCACAGCAGCCGATCGCCCGCACCTATCGCGAGCAGCCGCCGCTGGTGCCGCATGCCATCGACAACTTCGACGAGATCACTGTCACCGACAACCAGTGCGTCGAGTGTCACGGCCCGGCCAACTACGCCAAGAAGAACGCACCGAAGATGGCCGACGGTCACCTGGCGCGGTCCGCTGCCGGCGAGCTGGTGCTGCGCATGGAGCGCTACCAGTGCAACAGCTGCCACGTGCCGCAGGTGGACGCCAAGCCGCTGGTCACCAGCACCTTCGTCGGCAATCTGCCGGCCAAGTGACGCAGCAGTCGGAGGCGCCGGCGGGCCAGCCCTAGTCAACGACCTCGATGTGGCCCTGCATCTCAGGGTGCGGGCCGCAGCTGTAGGGGTAGGCACCAGGCTGGTCGAAACGGCGCTGCCACGACTCGCCGGGGAAGAACCGCTCCGACTCGAACCCCTGCGGTCCCAGGAAGCGCACCGAGTGCGTGGTGCGCTTTTCCTGGTTCAACCACCGCACGACAGTACCCCGCTTGACGGTGACTCGTTCGGGCACGAATCGGTAGTCGCGGATCTCGACCACCACCTCGGTGGCCGCTTGCGCGTACGCGATGGATGCGCCAAACAGCGCGCCGCCCACGAGGGCGGCAGCAATGGCGATCAGGGCCCGTCGTCGAGCGCTGGGCGGATGCGTCTGCACAGCAGCGCACGCTCCTTGCAACAACGCGGTCTCACTGCTTCGCAGCAGTGATGTCGGCCTTGGCGTCCAGGCCGAGCGTGTAGCCCAGCGAGACATGGTGGTAGCGGCCCGCGGTGTGGTCGTCGTGGATGGCGAAGCCGAAGTTGTAGGTCTTGCCGCTGGCCAGGGCGATGTCGCCTTCGCCGCCGGCGAGCTTGCGCGTGAAGACCACCACCCACTCGTCGCCCTTCTTCTCGCCCTTGGCGTCGATCAAGGCCTTGCCGCCTTCCATCACGCGCTTGTCGGCGACGTAGCCGTCGAACTTGCCGCCCTTGCTCGTCCACTGCAGCAAGTCGTAGAACTTGCCGCCCGCCAGCGCGCCGCCGGCAACGTACTTCGTCTTCTTGTCGTCCTTGCCTTCGGGCATCGTGCGGGCATCGGAGTGGCAGGTCTCCCAGCAGCCGGACAGGTTGGCACGCTCGATCTTGTTGTCCTCGAGCATGAACGCGAGCTTGACCGGGTTGTCCTTGTCCATCTTCTCGCCACCACCAGCCGGTTGCTTCCAGCTGAAGCGCATGTACAGGTTCGCGCCGTCGTGGGCGGCCTGCACATTGACGGCGATGCTGCCGGCCTTGCCCTTGATCGGCTTGGGTTCGATCTTCTGGCCACTGGCCATCTTCTTGCCCATGTCGGCGGTTTCCTCGTGGTGGCAGCTCGCGCAGGACTCGCCCTTCTTGAGTGCGCGGGCGCCCCCGTGCTCCGTGCCCTTGGTGATCCACTCGATCGGCGAGACACCAGGGTAGAAGACCGTGATGGCCTTGCCGGGGACTTTGGACCAGTCGGGGGCAGCGGCGTTGGCGGCACCGACGGCGACGACCAGCGCCGCAGCAACGGCACCGGGAATCAGGCGGATGTAGTTCATCTGAAGCTTCCTCCAGTGGATGGATCATGCGACTTCTTGGCGCGCGGCTTCTGCACATCCTTGGCCATCGACTCGAAGCTGTGGCAGTTGCGGCACTCGAGCGAGTCGTTGGCCTTCATGCGGGCCCACTCGCGCTCGGCCAGATGCAGGCGCTTGGCCTCGAACTTCTCGCGCGTGTCGATGCTGCCGGTCATCTTGCCCCACAGCTCGCGGGAGGCCTGGATCTTGCGCATCATCTTCGGCCCCCACTCCTTGGGGACGTGGCAGTCGGGGCAGGTGGCGCGCACACCCGTGCGGTTGGTGTAATGGATCGTGTTCTCGGAGTATTCCTTGTACACGTTGTCGCGCATCTCGTGACAGCTGATGCAGAAGGCCTCCCGGTTGGTGGCCTCGACGGCGGTGTTGAAGCCGCCCCACAGGACGATGCCGGCCACCACGCCGACGACCATCAATGTGAGCAGCGAATACTGGCTCGGCGTGCGCAGCGTGCGCCACAGGCGACGCAGCGGGCCGGGTTGTGCGTTGGAGTCAGCCACGGAACCTCCTCAGGCGGTGTCGGTCGTCGGGCATCGGCCGGCGGCCGCGAACCGCATCAGCCCAGGGGCTGGTGCGGTGCGAGGTCGCCGTTACCGATCCCGGGAGGCGTCAGTAGATGTCGTGCTGGGTGTTCCAGACGTTGAACTTGCCCGTGGGCGTCACGATCCGCGGATCGGTGATCACCTTCTTGAGCTTGAGCGTCTTGTCGTCGTACACGACGATGGCCGACTGGTCGGTCTTGCCGCCCCACAGCGAGATCCAGACCTCATCGCCCGCCTGGTTGTACTCGGGATGCGTGGCCCGGCGCAGTGCCTTGGTCTGCGGCAGTCCGGAGTCCTTGGCCACATCGATCTTCACCGGGGGCTTGGACAGGTCCTTCAGGCTGTAGACGTAGACGGCCTCGGCGTTCTCGCGCTCGGGGTTCATGGGCATGTCGGCCCACAGGTTGCCCGACTTCGGGTGCGTCTTGACGAACAGGTTGCCCGCGCCGCCGGTCTTGAGCTCCTGCACCACCTTCCAGTTGTGCTGCTTGTACTTGGCGAACTTCGAGTCATCCGAAGGCGTGGAGATCAGCGTGATCACCGCGTCGCCCAGGTGTCCGGTGGCCCACACCGGACCGAACTGCGGATGGATGAAGTTGGCGCCGCGGCCCGGGTGCGGGATCTTCTTGGTGTCGACCAGTGCCGCGAGCTTGCCGGTCTTGGTGTCGACCGCTGCAATCTTGTGGCTGGCGTTGGCGGCCACCAGGAAGTAGCGCTTGGTCATGTCCCAGCCGCCGTCGTGCAGGAACTTGGCCGACTCAATGGTGGTGGTCTTGAGGTTCTTGATGTCGCTGTAGTCGACCAGCATGATCTGCCCGGTCTCCTTGACATTGACCACCCACTCGGGCTTGATCATCGACGAGACGATCGAGGCCACGCGGGGCTCCGGGTGGTACTCGCCGTCGACCGTGTTGCCGCGCGTCGAGACGATCTTCATCGGCTTGAGCGTCTCGCCGTCCATGATCGAGTACTGGGGCGGCCAATAGGTGCCGCCGATGAGGTACTTGTCTTCGAAGCCCTTGAACTTGGAGGTGTCCACGCTGCGGGCGTCGGCGCCGAGCTTGACGGTGGCCACCGTGGTGGGCGTTTCGTACCACAGGTCGATCAGGGTGACCAGGCCGTCGCGACCGACCGTGTACACGTAGCGGCCCGATGCCGACAGGCGAGAAATGTGAACGGCGTAGCCGGTGTCGAGCACTTGCCAGATGTTCTTGGTGTCGCCGTCGACGAGCGCCAGCTTGCCGGTGTCGCGCAAGGTGATCGCGAAGACGTTCTTGAGGTTCACCTTGCTCATCTGCTTCTTCGGCCGCTGATCGACCGGAACCAGGAGCTTCCAGCTCGCCTCCATGTCCTTGAGGCTGAACTCCGGCGGAACATCGGGCGTGCGCTGGATGTAGCGCGCCATGATGTTGATCTCCTCCTTGGTGAGGATGTCGTCGTAGTTCACCATCCCGCCCTCTGTGCCCAGGGCGATGATCTTCTCGAGGCGGGCCGTGCCCAACTTGAGCGTGCCGCCTTCCGTGACCGCGCCGTCGGCGGCCTTCTTGGACCAGTGCGGCTCGAGGTTCTTGCCCGTGGCGCCTTTGCGCAACACACCGTGGCAGCCTGCACACCGCTCGAAGTAGATCTTCTTGCCGATCTCGACTTCGGCTTGACTCATTTCTGGTGCCGCCGTGCCCTGCTGGGCCTGCGCTCCGATGCCGAGCATCGCCACCAGTGCCGCCGCAACACGCGACAGTTTCGGGGTCATCATCGTCTGCACTCCGTCAGTTGGCCGCCCTCGTCAGCGGCCCTCTGCAGCTTGTTCACCATCGTTGCTCGATCGCGGTTTCCGATGGACCCTGGGTGCAGGCTGCAAATCCGTACCGGGGGCGGGGTGAATCGTCGGGGTTGACCCCGATGCCGTCCTTGACTTGGTTCAAGGCCAGAAGGGGCGGGCTGCCCGACCATGCGTCCCAGCAACAATAGCCTCGGCGCCAGCGCGGGTATGTCCGTGGTTGCGACGCGGTACCTCGACCTCCAAGGTGCTTGCCGTGATGAGCGTGCTCGATGAACCGCTGCGTTTCGACGCAGCCAGCCTCCAGGCCAGCCAGGGCGCGGCCCGGGTCACGCTGGTCGGTGCCGGCCCGGGCGATCCGGATCTGCTGACCGTGAAGGCCGCGAGGGCATTGCGAACGGCGGGCCTGGTGCTGTACGACCATCTCGTCGGCAAGGAAGTGCTCGAGCTGGTGCCGCGCACGGCCGACCTGATCTACGTGGGCAAGCAGTCCGGGCACCACACGCTTTGCCAAGACGCCATCATCGACCTGATGGTGCGCCTGGCCCGCAGCGGCAGGTCGCTGGTGCGACTCAAGGGCGGCGATCCCTATGTCTTCGGGCGTGGCGGAGAAGAAGCGCAGGCGCTGGCGGCCGCCGGCGTGCCCTTCGATGTGATACCCGGCATCAGCGCCGCACAGGGCGCAGCTGCGATGGCCGGCATTCCGCTGACGCATCGCGACCACGCGCGGGCGCTGGTGCTGGCCACCGGCCACCTGCAGGGCGAGGGCGACGATCGCGAGCCTCGGCTCGACTGGGAACTGCTGGCCCGACCGCAGCAGACGGTGGTGATCTACATGGGCGTGGGCACGCTGCCTGTGATCTGCGACCAGCTCGTCGCGCACGGGCTGTCGCCCGACACGCCGGCGGCCACCGTCGAGCGGGCCACCCGTCCCGATCAGCGCACGGTGGTGGGCACGGTCGCCTCGTTGCCGACGCTGGCGCTGGTGCACCAGGTCCGCCCGCCGGCGCTGATCATCATCGGCGGTGTGGTGTCGCTGCAGCAGGTGCTGGCACCGTCGGCATGCACCGTCGGCTGATCATCGCGCGCGTCGGCCGCAGGGCCTGCGCGTGATGTCCGCACGTGGTGGCTTGGGTGCTTTCAGGGTTTTCCCAGTCCTCTGCGCAACGTCAAAACCCTGACCCCGACGGCCGCCTAGAGTGCCCGGCCACCTAGCTTCGGCGCAGAGTCGTCCCATCCCCATGACTGCCCTTTCCAAACCGGCGCTGGTGTGCCCGGCCGGTTCGCTGCGTGCGCTCACCCTGGCCATCGACGCGGGTGCCGACGCCGTCTACCTCGGCCTGAAAGACGCCACCAACGCCCGCAACTTCGCCGGCCTGAACTTCGACGATGCCCAGGTGCGCGAGGGCGTGCGCTACGCCCACGCCCGCGGACGCGAAGTGCTGATGGCGTTGAACACCTATGCCGATGCGCGCGACACCAGCCCCTGGCAGCGGGCGGTCGACAAGGCGGCCGAGCTCGGCGCGAATGCCTTGATCGTGGGCGACAGCGCCGTGCTGGCCTACGCCCGGCGCCACCATCCGAGCATGCGGCTGCACCTGTCGGTGCAGGCTTCGGCCACCACCTACGAGGCCATCGAGTACTACCGCGAGCGCTACGGCATCAGCCGCGCGGTGCTGCCGCGCGTGCTCACGCTGCAGCAGGTCGCCCACGTCATCAAGCACACGCCGGTCGACATCGAGGTCTTCGGCTTCGGCAGCCTGTGCGTCATGGTCGAGGGCCGCTGCGCCCTGTCGTCCTATGTCACCGGTCAGTCGCCCAACACCGCCGGCGTGTGCTCGCCTCCGTCCGCGGTGCGCTGGGAGGAACAGAGCGACGGCGGCGTCGATGCGCGGCTGAACGGCGTGCTGATCGACCACTACGCGCCGCAGGAGTCGCGCGGCTACCCCACGCTGTGCAAGGGTCGCTTCGACGTCGAAGGCGAGCGCGACTACGCGCTCGAGGAGCCCACCAGCCTGAACACGCTGGGCCTGCTGCCGCAGCTCATCGAGGCTGGCGTGAAGGCCATCAAGATCGAGGGCCGGCAGCGCAGCCCGAGCTACGTGGCCGAAGTCACGCGCGTGTGGCGTGCCGCCATCGACTCGGCCGCGTCCGGGGCGCGTTACTCGGTGCAGCCCGGCTGGGCCACGCAACTCACGCGCTGGGCCGAGGGGCAGCAGCACACGCTGGGTGCCTACGACCGCCCGTGGCGCTGATTCCCCGAAGGACCTGTCGAATGACGAACCCACAACCGATCGAGCTGACCGTCGGCCCGCTGCAATACTGGTGGCCGCGTCCGGCCATGATGGCCTTCTATGCCGAGGTTGCCGAAAGCCCCGCGCGCACCGTGGTGCTGGGCGAAGTGGTGTGCTCGCGGCGCAACGAGTACAAGCTCGACGACTGGCTGGCACTGGCGCGCGACCTGAGCGCCGCCGGCAAAGAGGTGGTGCTGGCGACGCAGGCACTGGTGATGTCCGAGGCCGAGCTGCGCACGCTGCGCCGCATTGCCGAACAGGACGAGTTCGCCGTGGAAGCCGGCGACGCATCCGCGCTGCGCGTGCTCGCCCAGGCGGCCGCCGCGCGGCCGCAGCGGCCGGGCTTCACGCTCGGGCCGCACATCAACATCTACAGCCGTGAATCGCTCGACGAGCACGCGGCGCTGGGCGCCACGCGCTGGGTGCCGCCACTGGAAGTGGCGCTCGACGCCATCGGCCGCATCAACCCGCCCGAGGCACCGGTGTGCGGGCCCGCCGGCGCGGTGGCCACCGAAGTCTTCGTCTTCGGCCGCATGCCGCTGGCGTTCTCGGCGCGCTGCTTCACCGCGCGCCATCACCGCCTGACCAAGGACGAGTGCGACTTCCGCTGCCGCGACGACGCCGACGGCCTGCTGCTCAAGACCAGCGAGGGCGATCCCTTCCTGGTGCTCAACGGCATCCAGACACAATCGGCCGCGCTGCACTGCCTGATCGACGCCGGCGTCGCACTGCGCGCCGCCGGGGCGCGGCGCGTGCGGCTGTCGCCGTGCAGCCACGGCTACGCGCGCGTGCTGCAGATCTTCGACGGCGTGCTCAACCGGGGCGCCCCGGTGGCCGACGCGCGCACCGAGCTGGCCGCGCTGGGCCTGCCCGGCGCCTTGGTCGATGGGTTTGCTCGCCGTCAACCCGGCATGCAGGAACTGGCAGCACAGGGCGCCTGATGCCGAGTCGGCACCGCCCCATGACAGGAGTGAAGCGATGAACCCCAGCACCCCCCATCCGTCGTTGCCGCTGCCGCCCGGCCTGCTGCAGGCCGCCCGCCAGGTGCGCGAGGTCGTGCGCCGCCTGCCGCCGCAGCCGCCGTCGTTCGTGGCCGCGCGCCTGCTCGATCGCGTGTTGCTGCCGCGCCTGGACGAGCACGCGCGGCGCGACCTCTCGGCGCGGGTGGTCGAGGTCGAAGTGGTCGAGTTGGGCCTGCGCGTGCGCCTGCGTTTGGGCGAGCGTGGCTTCGAGGTGGTTTCCGACCGCGAAACGCCGGTGCTGCGCATCCGCGCGCAGGCGCAGGCCCTGTGGCGCCTGGTGCGCGGCGAGGACGATGCCGACCGCCTGTTTTTCGAGCGCGCCCTGGTGATGGAAGGCGACACCGAGTACGGCCTGATCCTCAAGAACACGCTCGACGCCATCGGCCCGCTCTGGCGCTGACGCATGGCGCGGCCGCGTCCGGCAGATGCGCCGCGCCGAACGTCAAGCAAGCGGTCTTGTCAAGGCCGATAGACCCTACAGGTAGTGGCAGGCTTGGGGTTGATACACTAGCGGTAGCGTCATCGCCGCTGCCCATGCACCACACCACTTCCGCATCCCTGCCGCGGCATCTCGCCTGTGCGTCAAGCCGCAGCAGTACCCTGGACCGCGCGGGCACCAGACAGGCTGTGCGATGTGGACGCCCCGGTTTCGGCACCGGTGCAACTGGCCAGCGTGTCGGCCAGCTGCGCGTACAGCGCATCGGCCTGCGCGGGTTCGAAATCGGTGCCGTGGTGCTTGCGCACGCCATGGTCCTGCAGCTGCACATGCATCGTCGGGGCCATGCCGCGCTCGGCCAGGCAGGCCCGGGTGCAGGCCAGGGCGCAACCATCGAGAGCCAGGATGGTGCGCCCGGCGGCGTGAGCCTGCCGGGCCTTGTGCACCAGCGCCGGCACGTTGCCACCCACACCGGCGATGCACGACATCTCGGCCAGGCCCGCGCGATCCAGGCGCAGCGCCAGGTGGTTGGTCAACTGGGCAGCACTCGAGCAACCCGAGCAGCTGTAGACCAGGGGCAAGGCGTAGCGGGGTGTCATGGCGTCATCAATGTAGCGGGCTCGGCCGGGCTGCGGTCCGGCACAAACCGGCATGATGGGGAAAACCCGGAGTTCAGCGATTGCGGTCGGTCAAACCGCCCGCCCGAAACCGGGTATTGAAACAACGATTCGTGAACAGCGTGTGGCGCCATTCGGAGTGCCGCACCGAGGAGCAGGCATGAATGAAACCAGCACGCCCGTGCAGGGCGCAATAGCCGCGGCCGTCGCCGCCACTACCGCCAACCTGCCGGCGCAGCCGATCAGCGGCGAAGTTCTGCTCGAGAAATACGCCAAGGGCGACGAGCACAACCTCGACGACGTGCGCCGACGCGTGGCGCGTGCGCTCGCGGCGCACGAGCCCAAGGAGCAGCGCGCGTTGTGGGAGCAGCGCTTCCTCGATGCGCAGCGCCGCGGCTTCGTGCCGGCCGGGCGGATCAACTCGGCCGCCGGCACCGACCTGGCCGCCACCCTGATCAATTGCTTCGTGCAGCCGGTCGGCGACTCGATCTCGGTGCCCGAAGATGGACACCCCGGCATCTACACCGCGCTCACCGAGGCTGCCGAAACCATGCGCCGTGGCGGCGGCGTGGGCTACGACTTCTCGCGCATTCGCCCGCAGGGGGCCTGGGTGGGGGCCACGCAAAGCCACGCCTCGGGCCCGGTGAGCTACATGCGGGTGTTCGACCGCAGCTGCGAAACCGTGGAGTCCGCCGGCGCGCGCCGCGGCGCGCAAATGGGCGTGCTGCGTTGCGATCACCCCGACGTCGAGGCCTTCATCCATGCCAAGGACAAAGGCGACCTGCGCAACTTCAACATCTCGGTGGGCGTGACCGACGCCTTCATGCAGGCCGTGCAGGACGACGCCGAGGTCGAGCTCACGCACCGCGCCGAGCCGGGCGCAGCGCAGAAGGCCGGCGGCGCCTACCAGCGCGGTGACGGCCAGTGGGTCTACCGCAAGCTGCGCGCGCGCGAGCTGTGGGACCAGATCATGCGCAGCACCTACGACCATGCCGAGCCCGGGGTGCTGTTCCTCGACCGCATCAACAAGGACAACAACCTCGGCTATTGCGAGACGATCGCGGCGACCAACCCCTGCGTCACCGACGACACGTGGGTCATGACCGCAGACGGCGCGCGCCAGGTGCACGAGCTGATCGGTCGGCCTTTCGTCGCGCTGGTGGACGGCAAGCCTTACCGCACCGAGTCCCAGGGTTTCTTCGCCACAGGCACCAAGCCGGTGTGGGCGCTGCGCACGCGCGAAGGCCACGCGCTGCGCCTGACTGCCGACCACCCGGTGCGCCGGGTCACGCGCAAGACGCGCTACGTGCTCGAAAGCGCCTGGGTGCATGCCGGCGATCTGCGACCCGGCGATGAGATTGTGCTGCACAACCACCGCGCGGCCGCAGGTTGGGAGGGGGCGCACACCGAGGCCGAGGGCTACCTGATGGGGTTGCTGATCGGCGATGGCACGCTCAAGCACGACAAGGCCGTGCTCTCGGTCTGGGCGCCGGAGTTGCGCGCCGTCGGCGGCGGCGCGCCAGTGGCGATGCACAGTGCCAGCGGCATCATGCGTGCGGCCGAGCAGGCCGCGCTGACGCTGCCGCATCGCGCCGACTTCCGCGGCTGGCAGCGCGAGGTCGCCGGGCGCGGCGAGTTCCGCCTGGCCAGCGGGGCGCTGCGCCACCTGGCACTCGAACTCGGTGCCGCGCCCGGGAACAAGACCATCACGCCGGCCATGGAGGCGGCGTCGTCCGACTTCTGCAGCGGCTTGCTGCGCGGGCTGTTCGACGCCGACGGCTCGGTGCAGGGCACGCACGACAAGGGCGTCAGCGTGCGCCTGACGCAGGCCGACGCAGCCGTGCTGCAAGCGGCGCAGCGCATGCTGCTGCGCCTGGGCATCGCCTCGACGCTGTACCGCGAGCGACGCGGCGCCGGACTGGCGTTGCTGCCCGACGGCCGCGGCGCGCAGCGCGAGTATCCGCAGCAGGCGGTGCATGAGCTGGTTGTCAGCGGCGACAACCTCGCGCTGTTTGCCGAGTGCGTGGGCTTCGAGGACGACGCCAAGGCCGAGCGCCTGCAAGCATTGCTCGCCGGCTACGGGCGTGCGCTCAATCGCGAGCGCTTCACTGCGGTCGTCGAGTCGCTTGAACCGCAAGGCGAGGAACCGGTGTACGACGTCGACGTCGAGCACATCCACGCGTTCGATGCCAACGGACTGTTCGTGCACAACTGCGCCGAACAGCCGCTGCCGCCCTACGGCTGCTGCTGCCTGGGCAGCGTCGACCTCACCCACTTCGTGCAGCGCCCCTTCGAGGCCGATGCCGACTTCGACGACGCCGCTTTCGCCGAGGTCTGCCGCGTGGCCACGCGCATGCTCGACAACGTGCTCGACGTCACCGTCTGGCCGCTGCCGCAGCAGCTGGAAGAGGCGCGCAGCAAGCGCCGCGTGGGCCTGGGCTTCACCGGGCTGGGCGATGCACTGGTGATGCTGGGCTTGCGCTACGACACCGAACCGGCCCGCGAGATGGCGCGCCGCATCTCGGCCGTGATGCGCGATGCGGCTTACGACGCCAGCGTCGAGCTGGCCCGCGAGCGTGGCGCCTTCCCGCTGTTCAACGCCGACCTGTACCTGTCGCGCGGCAGCTTCGCCACTCGCCTGCCTGCGGCGTTGAAGGAGAAGATCCGCGTTCACGGCCTGCGCAACTCGCACCTGCTGTCGATCGCGCCCACCGGCACCATCAGCCTGGCCTTCGCCGACAACGCGAGCAACGGCATCGAGCCTGCGTTCAGCTGGACCTACACGCGCAAGAAGCGCGAGGCCGACGGCAGCTTCAAGGAGTTCTCGGTCGAGGACCATGCCTGGCGCCTGTACCGGCACCTGAAGGGCGAGCACGCACCGCTGACCGATGCCTTCGTCACCGCGCTCGAGATGAGCGCCGAGAGCCACGCGGCGATGGTGGCGGCAGTGGCGCCGTACATCGACACGTCCATCAGCAAGACGGTGAACGTGCCGGCCGACTATCCCTATGCCGAGTTCCAGGACCTCTACACCCAGGCGTGGGCCGCGGGCTTGAAGGGACTGGCCACTTACCGACCCAACAGCATCCTCGGTGCGGTGCTGAGCGTGGAACCCTCCGCCGCAGCGGTCACGCCCGCGCCGTTGCAGCCCGACGACGCCAACCAGCGCCTGCGCCTGGATCGTCTGCCCGCGCCGGTGCTGGCCTCGCTGCGCTGGCCGAGCCGCCCGGGGTTGGCCGGTGGCAACCCGGCCTGGAGCTACATGATCCAGCACCCGCACGGCGACTTCGCGCTGTTCGTCGGCGAGATGCCGGCCGAGGCCGGACCGGGCACGGGCCTGTTCGGCAAGACGCTGCCGTTCGAGGTGTGGGTCAACGGCGCCGAGCAGCCGCGCGGCCTGGGTGCGCTGGCCAAGACGTTGTCCACCGACATGCGCACCAACGATGCCGCGTGGCTCAAGCTCAAGCTCGACGCCCTGGCCACCGTGGCCGAAGAACGCTCGTTCGAGATGCCCATGCCGCCGCATGGCGAGCGCCGCCTGTTCCCGGGCGTGGTGGCGGCCACCGCTGCCGTGATCCGCTGGCGCTGCGAACAGCTGGGCGCGCTGGCCGAGGGCGGTGCCACGCCGGTGCTCGACGCCATGTTCAGCCGCGACGAACCGCGCACTGGCACCGGCGGCACGCTGGCCTGGGCGGTGGACGTGGACAACCCGGCCACGGGCGAATCCTTCACGGTCACGCTCAAGGAGGTGTCTCTGCCCACGCCCGAAGGTGGGCGCGTGTCGCGGCCCTGTGCGATCGGCTTCTCGGGCAACTACCCGCGAGCGCTCGACGGCCTGGCGCGATTGCTGTCGCTGGACATGCGGGTGATCGATCCGGCCTGGATCGGCATGAAGCTGCGCAAGCTGCTCAACGTGGGCGAGCCGCTGGGCCACTTCATGGCACCGGTACCCGGTGAGCGCCGCCAGCAGGTGTGGCCGAGCACCGTGGCTTACATCGCGCGGCTGGTGATCCACCGCTACGCGATGCTGGGGGTGCTCGACGAGTCGGGGTTGCCGCTGCGCGAGATGGGCATCCTCGAGTCGCCGGCAACGAAGTCGACATCCGTGGCGATGGCGGTCTCGCCCATGGCCGGCAAGCCCTGCCCGGAGTGCGGCAACACCACGATGATCCACAAGGATGGCTGCGAGTTCTGCACCGCCTGCGGCTACGTGGGGCAGTGCGGATGACACCAGTCGACAACCGTCCGGCGCTGCCGGATCGGCTCAGCGCCGATCCGCGCAGCCCGCACCATGTCGCCGCGGTGTTCGAGCACGACGTGGGCATCCGCTTCAACGGCCGCGACCGCCACGACGTCGAGGAATACTGCGTCAGCGAAGGCTGGATCAAGGTGCCCGCGGGCAAGGCACGCGACCGCCGCGGCCAGCCACTGCTGATCACCTTGAAAGGCCAGGTCGAAGCGTACTATCGCTGAAAAGAGGCGGCCGCGGCCGGCAGGGCATCCAGCCGGTGCGGGCCGCTGCCCCGAGGCGGCGGCGCCGGCCAGGAGGCCATTGTCGGCTCGATGCCGGGCAGCCGGTCCAGCCGCTGCAGCCAACGGTGCGCGCTCAGCCAGCCGCCGTGGGTGACGACCACCGCGGCGCCGTCGGGCTGCCAGGCGGCGCAGCGCGCCAGCACCTGGGCCATGCTTTCGCCGCCGCCGATATGGTGGTGCAGGAAGTCGCGCTCCCACGCCTTCCAGTCGGAGCGCGGCACGGCGCTCCAGGGGTGGCCGTCCCAGCGGCCGAAGTTCACCTCCGCGAGCAGCGGGTCGATCCGGTGCGTCCAGCCCCATCGCGCCAGCCAGCGGCCGACGTCGGCGCAGCGGCGAAGCGGCGACGTGACGACCACCCGAGGCAGGCCCTGACGCCGGGCGGCGGCCTGGATGCGGCGTGCCACCCGCTTGGCCACCCGCGGGTCGCTGCGCAGGTCGGTGCGGCCCATGCACAACCCCGCGCCGCCGCGCACCCGTGGGTGACGCCAGGCCAGCACGGGCAGCGGCAACCCATCGCCCGGCCGGCGCTCCTGCGTGGCGCAGGGCCTCATGGCAGATGGGCCACGAAGGCCAGCAGCACCGCCACCTCGGCCAGCTGTTCGGTGGCGCCCAGTGTGTCCCCGGTGTAGCCGCCCAGCCGCCGGTTGAGCCAACGTGTCATCGATGCGGCCACCGCCGCTGCGGCCAGGGTGGCTGCAATCAGCCGCGCCGAGGGCAGCGGTAGCGCCCACAGGCCAGCGCACCAGAGCAGGGCCACGGCGGCATCGCGGCCGCGCACATCGAGCGCCAGCGGCTTGGCCTTGGCATGCTCGGCATCGCCGGCGTAGGGCAGGGCGGTCATCACCGCCACCGCCGCGGCACGGGCCAGCACATGGCTGGCCAGCCAGCCGGCGCAGGCCACGGCCACGCCCTGCGGCAGCAGCGCCGCCACCGCGGCCACGCGGGCCAGCAGGGTCAGCACCAGCGCCGCGGCACCGTAGCTGCCGATGCGCGAGTCCTTCATGATCACCAGCGCGCGCTCGCGCCCGGCGGCGCCCAACAGGGCGTCGAAGGTGTCGGCCAGACCGTCTTCGTGGAAGGCCGCCGTGAGCCAGACGCTGAAGGCCACCGCGAGCGTGGCGGCCACCAGCGGCGGCCACAGCGCGTGGGCCAGCGCCAGCACGGCGGCCCCTGCCGCGCCGATCAGGGCGCCGGCCAGCGGGAAGTGGCGCACGCAGCGGTGCAGCCACTCGGGTTGGAAGCCCACCACGGGGGGCACCGGTATGCGGCTGAGGAACTGCAGCGCCACGGCTGCCAGCCGCAGCTCGTGGGCGAGGCGACCCAGTGGCGTCATGGTGCGGCGCTCATCCCGTCAGTCCACCCGCTGGCTGACTCCGGCCGATTCGAAGCTGGCCATTTCCGACAGCAGCCGGCAGGCCGATTCCAGCAGCGGCCAGGCCAGCGCGGCACCCGAACCTTCACCCAGGCGCAGGCCCAGGTCGAGCAGCGGGCGCACGCCCAGGTGGGCGAGCCAGCGCGCATGCCCACTCTCGGCCGAGGCATGGGCGAACACGCAGCGCTGCAGCACCGCCGGCGCCAGAGCGGCCGCCACCGCCACCGCGGCGGTGGTGATGAAGCCGTCGACGACGATGACGCGGCGCTCGGCGGCGGCCTGCAGCACGGCGCCGGTCATCGTGGCGATCTCCAGCCCGCCCAGCGCGGCCAGCGCGTCCAGCGGTTGCAGGGCGCCGGCGTGGGTGTCCAGCGCCTGCTGCAGCACGGTGCGCTTGCGTGCCAGGCCAGCGTCGTCGACACCCGCGCCGCGGCCGATGCACGATGCCAGCGGTTCGCCGCACAGCCGGCTCATCAGCAGCGCAGCGGCCGAGGTGTTGCCGATGCCCATCTCGCCCAACAGCAGCGCATTGCCCGGCAGTGCGGCCAGCAGCCGCGCGCCTTGGCGCAGCGCCTGCAGCGCCTGCGAGCGCGTCATCGCCGGCGCGACGCTGGCGTCGGCCGTGCCGTGCTCGCAGCCGTCGACCTTGGCCACGTGCAGCCCGTGCTGGGGCGCGAAGTCGTGGGCCACGCCGCAGTCGACCACGGTCAGCGCCAGGCCGTGCTGGCGCGCGAGCACCGACACCGCAGCGCCGCCGGCCAGGAAGTTCAGCACCATCTGCGCCGTGACTTCGGGCGGGTAGGCCGACACGCCGCGCCGTGCCAGGCCGTGGTCGGCCGCGAACACCACCAACTGCGGTGCCTGCAGCCACGGCTGCTCCTGGCCGACGATGGTGGCAATCTGCAGCGCCAGCGCCTCGATGCGACCGAGCGAGCCGAGCGGTTTGGTCTTCTGGTCGATGGCGTGCTGGACACGCTCGGCCAGGCCGGCGTCGGCCAACGGTTCGATGAGGGCGGGGGTGGGAAGGATTTCGGTCAGGGCGGTCATGGTTGCCAGGGGTCAGGGGTTGGAAGAAGGGGTCGAGCTGCGCGGGTCGAGCAGGCGCGAAAGGGCGTGGGGTTCGAAGTGCGCTTCGGCCAGATCGGCAAGTCCGTCGAGCCGCTCGTCCAGGCCGCGTCCTTTGACGCCCAGCAGTGCATGCAGCACGGCGGGGGCCTCGAACAGGCCGTGGGCGTAGACGCCGAGCACCGGCCCGTCCTGCCAGCCGATGGCGGTGCCATCGTCGGCGTGCAGAACGGCCGGGCTTGAACCGGTCGATTCGGTGCGCCCGCAGCGGATCTCGTAGCCCGGCACCGTGAGCCCGTCCAGCGCCTGCCAGGGCGCGTGCAGCCCGTCAAAGCGCGCCCGGGCGGCACGCAGCCGCTTGGGCGCCGCATGGTGGGTGACCAGCGGCAGCAGGCCCAGCCCGCGGCGTTGCTCGTAGGGCTCACCGTCCACGCCCAGGGGGTCGTGCAGGCTGTGCCCGAGCATCTGCAGGCCGCCGCAGATCCCCAGGACCCGCCCGCCGCGACGGGCATGGGCAACGATGGCATCTGCCAGGCCCTGCTCGCGCAGCCAGCGCAGGTCGCCGCTGACCTGCTTGGAGCCGGGCAGGATGATCCAGTCGGCGCGCTCCAGTGCCTGCGGCGTGCGCGCCCAGCGCAGCGCGCAGGCACCGGCCAGAGGCTGGAACTCGTCGAGGTTGCTCAAGTGCGGCGTGGCGACGATGGCCACGTGGGTGCCCGCGCCTGACGGCGCGGCATCCGCATCGCCATACAGGCCGTCTTCCTCGGGCAGGCCATGGTCGCGCACCATCGGCAGCACCGCCAGCACCGGGGCGCCGGTGAGTTCGCGCAACCGCTGCGGCCCGGGTGCCAGCAGCCGGGCATCGCCACGGAACTTGTTGAGCACGTGGCCGGCCAGGTGCGCGCGCAGGTCGTCGGGCAGCAGCTGCCAAGTGCCGTACAGGTGCGCGAAGGCGCCGCCCCGGTCGATGTCGGCCACCAGCACCGCGGCCACCGTGCCGTGGCTGCGGGCCCAGCGCGCGACTTCCAGGTTCACGTAGTCGTGCGCGGCCAGGTTGATTTCGGCGGGCGAGCCCGCTCCCTCGACGACGATCAGCTCGTGGCGTGCGGCCAGGCGCTCGAAACCCGCGCGCGCGGCCGCGGCCAGGGCGGCGCTGCGTTCGCGCCAGGGCTGTACCGACAGTGCCGCATCGACGCGGCCATGCACCACCACCTGGCTGGAAGTGTCGCGCTCGGGTTTGAGCAGCACCGGATTGTGGTCGGTGCAGGCGGCCACCCGGGCGGCGGCGGCCTGGAAGTACTGCGCCGATCCGATCTCGCCACAGCCACCGTCGGCCGTGGGCACCACGCGGGCGTTGTTGCTCATGTTCTGGGCCTTGAACGGCGCGACGTCGATGCCGCGGCGTGCCGCCACCCGGCACAAGGCCGTGGCCAGCAGGCTCTTGCCGGCGCCGCTGCTGGTGCCCCAGACGATGACGGTGCGGGTCATGTCGGTTCGGCTTCGATGACCTGGGGCTGCCGTTCAGCGGCCCGCCAGACGGCGTGCAATGCGATGCGCAGTGCATGCAGCGACGCCGGCGGTTGTGCACTCACCCGCCAGTGGCCAGCCAACCCGAACGAGGCGGTGTCGCGCACGGCCACGCCATGGCGCCGCAGGGCTTGCGCAGGCACGGGCACCGGCGGCCGCACAACGAAGAACGGGCAGTCGCTGTCGAGCACGGTGCAACCCTCGCTGCGCAGCAGCTCGCGCAGCGACTCGGTCCAGCACGCCAGCACGGGGCGGCTGGCGATGACCCAGTCGTGAACCGAGTCTTCGCACCAGGCCTCGAGCATCGCCACGCCCTGCGCCGACAGCGGCCAGGAAGGCGCGCAGGCCTCGAGCGCGTGCGTCCAGGTGCCGGCCGGCCAGTGCACGGCTGCGTGCGCTGCCGATGGCGCGATGACATAGGCGCCACGAACCCCGCACAGACCGAGTGCCTTGTTGGGGCTGTGCAGCACGAACAGGGCCTCGGTGGTGGCCGCTGGCCAGGCGGCTGTGCCCCCTAGCCGCAACGGGGCATACACCGCGTCGAGCACGGTTGGCGTGCGGCCTGGATCGATGGGCTGTGATGTGCTGTGACCGGTGGGGCTTGCGGGGTCTGCCCACCAGTGGAGCACGCCTGGGCGTGCGTCTGCCGTGCAGTCCAGCCCGCAGGCCTGCGCGGCCGCGGCGTAGTCGCCGTAGGCCAGTCGCGGGACTTGCACGGCCTGGACCCCCAAGCGTGCGGCCACGGCGGTGATGCGCTGGATGAACTCGCTGGCGCTCGCGGCCAGCAGCACGCGCTCGGGCGTCACGCCGTGTCGCCGGGCCAGCCGCAGCCGCAGCGCCGTGCCCCGCGGGTCGGGGTAGCGGGTCGGGTCGGCCGAGCGCACGGCGCGCAGTGCCTGCGGGCAGGGGCCGGCGGCATTGGCGCAGGTGGAGAAGTCGTGTGCGGCTGCTGCGCCGCCGTCGGGGCCGCCATGGGCGCGTGGCGGCGCGTGGATGCCCGTTCGACCGCTGCTGCCGGTCATCGCGCCACCTCCAGTGCCAGGGTCCATCCGGCAGCCAGAAGCACCGCCACACGGGCCGCGCGGCTGCAGCGGTCGATGGCCCGCGCGGTGTCGCCGGCTTGCGGCGATGCGGCCGCCTCGTTGAGGCGGTAGACCCCAGGCTTGCCCAGGCGCACGCCCAGGCGCAGCGCCAGCGCGGCCATCGGCCAGCCGCCGTTCGGCGACGGGGTGCGGGCCGCCTCGTGGCGCAGCCGGGCGGCCTGGGCATGCCCAAGCCCCAGGATCAGCCATGCGCTGAGCCGCGCGCCGGGCCAGGCCAGCAGGTCGTCGGCGCGAGCCGCGCACTTGCCGGCCCACTCCCAGCGTCCGCGATAGCCCCACATGGCATCGAGCGTGTTGACGGCACGCCAGGCCCAGGCACCGGCCAGGCCAGCCACGGCATAGGCCAGCAACGGCGTCACGAGGGAGTCGTTGAGGTTCTCGGCCAGGGTCTCGAGCGCGGTCTCGCGCACGTCATCGGCGTCCAGTGCGGACACGTCGCGGCTGCACAGCCGGGCCACGCGCTCGCGCGCGGCCTCCAGGCCCAGCGACTGGGCCTGCTCCACGGCGGCGACTTCGTCGCGCAACATGCGCCAGGCAAAGGCCGGCTTCAGGGCCAGCGCCAGTGCCGGCACGGCCAGCGGCCAGGGCCAGCGGCCGACGGCACGTTCCACGGCCCACGCCAGGGCGGTGACGCTGCCCACGGCCGCGGCCCACGCCAGCGTACCGGCCAACCCGGCGACCCCGGGCGGAGACAGGGGCAAGACCCGGCCCAACGCGTGAAAAACGCGGCCCATCCCGGCCACCGGGTGCCAGGCATTCGGCGGCTCGCCCCAGCGCGCATCTACGGCCCAGGCCAGCACCAGGGCCATGGCCGCGAAACCGCAGGGCAGCTCGGTGGGGCTCACGGCCGGTCAGTCCTCGATGCCACGCTGAGCCGGCACGCCGGCGTCGAAGTGGTGCTTGACCGCACCCATGTGGGTGACGGTGTCCGCCGCATCGATCAGCTCCTGCGGGGCGTCGCGCCCGGTGAGCACCACATGCACGTGCGCCGGCCGTTCACGCAGGCAGGCCAGCACCGGCTGCAGCGGCACCCAGCCGTAGCGCAGCGGGTAGGTGATCTCGTCGAGCACCACCAGCGCGTGCGCGCCAGCGCGCACCGTGGCCTCGGCGCGCTCCCAGCCGCCGCGAGCGAGCTCGGCACTGTGCGTCAGGTCGCGGCTCTTCCAGCTGAAGCCGTCGCCCAGACCGATGATGGGCATGCCCAGGGCCTCGAATGCCCGATGTTCACCGAAGCGGGCCGTGGGCACCTTCATGAACTGGTAGATCTGCACCGGCAGGCCTCTGCCGTGGGCGCGCAGCGCCAGCCCGAAGGCCGCCGTGCTCTTGCCCTTGCCTGGGCCTGTGTGGACGATGACCAGGCCGCGCCGCTGGCCGACGGCCTTCGCATGACGGGCGCTGGTCGGCGCGGGGACGATGTCCATGGCGTGCAAAGCTCAGTGCGACCTGGCGTGTCGGGCGGTCGATGGCCGAGTGCCGGGTCCGGCGACATCGAGGGCCAATTCGACTCGGGGTGTGCCGTCGGACGCGCAGCGGATGTGCACGGCGCCGCCGAAGGCGTCCATCACGGCCTGCTGCACGGCCGGCAGCGATGGCGCGCCGGCGGCCTGCACGCGGCCGTCGCGCAGCAGCAGCAGGCGGTCGGCATGCAGGGCCACGGGCAGGTCGTGCAGCACGGTGACCACGGTGTGGGTGCACGCCAGTTCGCGGAACAGCCGGGCCAGTGCCACCTGGTGCGGCGCATCGAGATGCGTGGTGGGCTCGTCCAGCAGCAGCACCGGCGCCTCGGTGGCCAGCACGCGCGCCAGCAGCACGCGCTGGCGCTCGCCGCCCGACAGCGCCGCCAGCGGGCGCTCGGCCCAGGCTTCGCACTCGGTTCGCGCCATGGCGCGGGCAATGGCGGCGGCATCGGCCGGCCCGGGCGCACCCAGCAGGCCCAGGTGCGCAATGCGCCCCAGCGCGACGGTTTCGCGCACGGTGAGCTCGCCGCTGGTGTCGCCCTGCTGGGCCAGCCAGGCGATGTGGCGCGAGCGTGCGCCCGGGCGCAGGCTGCGCAGCGGCTGGGCCTCACGGCCCGGTGCCTGCAGTTCGACCTGCCCGCCTTCGGGGGTCAGCAGGCCGGCCAGCGTGCGCAGCAAGGTGCTCTTGCCGGCGCCATTGGGGCCGACGATCGCCGTCCAGCCCGGCGTGAAGCGTGCGCTGACACGGTCGAGCACGCGCCGGCCACCCAGGCGCACGCTGAGCTCGTGGGTGTCCAGTGCGGGCGCGACGGGGCCGTCGCTGTCGACACGGTCGGTCATGCCGGCCCCAGGCCGCGCCGCCGCAGCAGCGCGAACAGGTAGACGCCACCCACCACGGCGGTGACCACGCCCACCGGCAGCTCCTGCGGGGCGATGAGGGCGCGTGCCAGCACGTCGGCCACCAGCAGCAGCGCCGCACCCATGCCCGCGCTGGCTGCGAGCAGCCAGCGGTGCGTGCCCGGCGCATGCCGGCGCACCAGGTGCGGCGCCACCAGTCCGACGAAGGCCACCAGCCCTGCCTGCGAGACCGCCAGCGCTGTGGCGGCAGCCATCAGCAGCACCAGTGCCAGCCGCTCACGCGGCACGTCCAGGCCCAGGCTCGCGGCGCTGTCCTCGCCGAGCGTGAGCGCGTCCAGCACCCGAGCGCGCCGCAGGGCCAGTCCCAGTGCCGCCGCCAGTCCGCCGGTCATCAGTCCCAGGGCCGGCCAGTCCAGGTAGCCGGTACTGCCCAGCAAGAAGGCCTGCTTGCCGCGCAGCGCGTCGGGCGAAGCCACGGTGACCAGGTCGCTCACCGCACCCAGCAGCACGGTGACCACCACGCCCGCCAGCAGCAGGCGCAGGGTGTGCAGCGCGCCGCGGGCCAGCAGCAGTGTCATCGCGACGCCCGTCACCGCGCCGATGAAGGCCGCACCGGTGAGGCCGGCGCGCTCGAGCCAGGCCACCGTGGCCAGGCTGATCTGGGCACCCGCGAAGGCCGCGCCGGCCAGCACCAGCACCACCCCCAGGGCCGCGCCGGCGGCCGATCCCAGCAAGTAGGGATCGGCCAGCGGATTGCGGAACACGCCCTGCGCCAGGGCACCGGCCAGCCCCAGCAGGCCACCGGCGAGCACGGCGCCCAATGTGCGCGGCGCGCGGATCTGGCCGATCACCAGGCCGGCCTGCTCGCTGTGCAGATCGGCCCACAGCGCCAGCGGTGACAAGCCCTGCGTGCCGGTGGCCAGGCCCGCGAGCAGGCCCAGCAGCAGCACGCCGGCAAGAGCGGCCAGCAGGCGGCGTTGGGGGCGGGCAAGGCCGGGCAGTGGCATGACTGCAGGGACATCGGCGCCACCTGCGGGCGTGGCGGCGTCGGTGTCGCGCGCGGTGGTGATCGCGCGCATCATGACGCACCTGCCGTTCGGGTCAGGCAATCGGCCAGCAGGCCGGCGGCCTCGCCCAGCCGCGGGCCTGGGCGGATGAGGGTGTAGTAGGCGGCGGTCTCGAAGCCGCAGACACGGCGCGCCTGCACCGCCGGCAGGCTGGCCCAGCCGGGGCGCTGTGCCACGTCGACCATGTCGGTGCGCGCGCCCATCAGCACATCGGGTCGCGCCCGGACGATGAACTCCGGGTTGAGCTTCGGGAACGGGCCCAGCTCGGCCGGCGCGATGTTGCCCAGGCCCATGCGCTGCAGCGTCTGGCCGATGAAGGAGGCAGAGCCCGCGGCATAGGGGCCGCCACCGATCTCGAAGTACACGCGCGCGCCGCGCAGCCGTGGCGGAATGCGTGCCACCGCGGCGTCGAGCTCGCGGTCGATGCGGCTCCACAGCGCGGCGTCGGCATCGGGCAGGCCCAGCAGTTGCGCCAGCAGACGCAACGTGCGCCGCACGTCGGCATGGGTGTCGGACTTCAGGCGCACCACGCGCAGGCCCAGGGCGTCCAGTCGGTCGAGCGCGCGCGAGGAGGTCGAGGCCAGCACCACGTCGGGCTTGAGGGCGACGATGGCTTCCACCAGCGCATCGTCCAGCCCGCCCAGGCGCGGCAGCCGATCCACGCTGGCTGGCCAGTCCGAGTACCGATCGACGCCGACCAGCCGAGCGCACGCACCGAGCGCGCACACGCTTTCGGTGAGCGAGGGCAGCATCGAGACGATGCGCTGCGGCGTGTGCTCGAACACATGCACGCTGCCGCGGTCGTCGGCGATGCGCACCGAGGCCTCGGCGGCGCAGGCCGGTGCCGAGGCCAGCGCAAGCCACAGGGCCAGCGCGGCGCCGGCGAGCACACCCCGGCGCTGGGTGACGGCGTGGTGGTCGGTCGTCATGAGGCCTGCGGCGAAGGTTTGACGGTGAGCGGCAAGCCGGCCACCATCAGCGTCACGCGGTCGCACACCGCGGCCAGCAATTGGTGCAGGCGGCCCAATGCGTCGACGCAGGCGCGTGCCTGGGCGGCCATGGGCATCACGCCCAGGCCGATCTCGTTGGACACGAGCACCAGCGGTCCGCTCGCGCGCGCCACGGTGTGCGCGAGCTCGGTGCCCAGCGCCTGCGCGTCGAGCGCCGCTGCAGCCGCCGCCAGTGCTGGCGGCGGCAGGGCGCACTGGGTGAGCCACAGGGTCAGGCAGTCGACCACCAGCAGGCGATGCGGCGCGCTGTGCTCGTCGATGCAGGCCGCCAGTGCCAGCGGTTCGGGCCGGGTGCACAGCTCGCAGGTGGCCAGATCGGGCGCGCGTCGGGCACGATCGATGCGATGACGCTCGATGCGAGCGGCCATCTCGCCATCCCCGGCCCAG
>JAKLLB010000030.1 GCA_023150345.1 Aquabacterium sp. | reverse complement strand
GTCCAGCGGCGTCGGCCGGCCAGCAGCGCGGGGCTGGCCAGCGGCAGCACCGCCTCGGTCAGCAGCAGGGTCGCGCGCGTGCCGGCCCAATGCGCCACCTGCTGCGGGGTGCCCGCGTACAGCGCCGCGTCGTGCTCGGTTTCGGCAAACATGAACGGGCGGGTCTGGGTATCCACGTGCACCGTGATGTCGGGATGCTCGCGCGCCAGCAGCGGCAGCCGCGGCAACAGCCAGCGCGTGGCAAAGGTGGGCACCGCAGCCAGGTGGATCGCCCCGCCAGAGGCTGGCAAGGCCATCGCGTCCAGCGTGTCCCGCTCCAGGCCATCCAGCCGGCGGGCCACCTGTCGGGCGTAGGCCGTCCCAGCGGGTGTCAGTGCCACCCCGTGGCGAGTGCGCCGAAACAGCGTCACGCCCAGGAAGTCCTCCAGTGTCGCAATCTGGCGCGACACCGCACCCTGGGTCAGCGCCAGCTCGTGGGCGGCCCGGGTGTAGCTCTCGTGCCGGGCGGCGGCCTCGAAACAGCTCAGGCCCTGCAGCGAGGGGATCTTGCGTGCCATGACATGCTCTCCATGCTGTGAATGAGACTGTCGGTGCCTCCTACTTGCCCCGGCCAGACATTCTGCCAGCGCATATCTGGTTGCCGAAGAATCGGTTGCCCAGGAGCCGCGGTCGGCCTAGCATCGCCGGACCCCTCTACACAACCCCTGCCGACGAGACACCCATGGCCAAGCATGCTTCCTTCCAGTGGGACGACCCGCTGCTGCTCGATGCCCAGCTCACCGCCGACGAACGCGCCGTGCGCGACGCCGCGCGCAGCTACTGCCAGGAGCAACTGGCCACGCGTGTACAGGAGGCCTTCCGACACGAAAAGACCGACGCCGCCATCTTCCGCGAGATGGGCGCGCTGGGCCTGCTCGGCCCGACCATCCCGGAGGCCTATGGTGGCGCCGGCCTGAACTACGTCTGCTATGGCCTGGTGGCCCGTGAAGTTGAGCGCATCGACTCCGGCTACCGCTCGATGATGAGCGTGCAGTCGTCGTTGGTCATGGTGCCCATCAACGAGTTCGGCACCGAAGCCCAGAAGCAGAAGTACCTGCCCAAGCTGGCCACCGGCGAGTGGATCGGCTGCTTCGGCCTGACCGAGCCCAACCACGGCTCCGACCCCGGCAGCATGATCACCCGCGCGCGCAAGGTCGCCGGCGGCTATTCGCTGTCGGGTGCCAAGATGTGGATCACGAACAGCCCGATCGCCGATGTGTTCGTGGTCTGGGCCAAGGACGACGAAGGCGCGATCCGCGGCTTCATCCTCGAGAAGGGCTGGAAAGGCCTGTCGGCACCGGCCGTGCACGGCAAGGTGGGCCTGCGCGCGTCCATCACCGGCGAGATCGTCATGGACGAGGTGTTCTGCCCCGAGGAGAACGCCTTCCCCGAGGTCCGTGGCCTCAAAGGCCCGTTCACCTGCCTGAACTCGGCGCGCTACGGCATCGCCTGGGGCGCCATGGGCGCCGCGGAGGACTGCTTCCACCGCGCCCGCCAGTACGTGCTCGACCGCAAGCAATTCGGCCGCCCGCTCGCCGCCAACCAGCTCATCCAGAAGAAGCTGGCCGACATGCTCACCGAGATCACCCTGGGCCTGCAGGGCTGCCTGCGCCTGGGTCGCATGAAGGACGAGGGCACCGCCTCGATCGAGATCACGTCGATCATGAAGCGCAACAGCTGCGGCAAGGCGCTGGATATCGCCCGCATGGCCCGCGACATGATGGGCGGCAACGGCATCAGCGACGAATTCGGCGTGGCGCGCCACCTGGTGAACCTGGAGGTGGTGAACACCTACGAGGGCACGCACGACATCCACGCGCTCATCCTCGGGCGCGCGATCACCGGCATCGCCGCATTTAACTGATGGCCCTGGCCGCCGGGGGCGGCCTGTCCCCTGCCGGGGCCTGTGGCACGGTGGCTGGTTTGAGTCGGCATTGACTTTGGGGCGTGGATGGGACCTCGGATGTTGCAGGGTGTTCGCGTGCTGGATCTGTCGCGCGTGCTCGCGGGGCCGTGGGCGGGGCAGTTGCTGGCCGACTACGGGGCCGATGTGATCAAGGTGGAGCGGCCGGGCGCGGGCGACGACACACGCGGCTGGGGGCCGCCGTGGTGGGGCGAGGGCGATGAGCGGCAGGCCGCCTACTACCTGTGCTGCAACCGCGGCAAGCGCTCGATCGCGATCGACATCGCCACGGCCGAGGGAGCGGCGCTGGTGCGCCAGCTTGCGGCCGAGGCCGATGTGGTGCTCGAGAACTACAAGGTCGGGCAGCTGGCGAAATACGGGCTGGACTACGCTGCGCTGTCGGCGCTGAACCCCCGGCTGGTGTACTGCTCGGTCACCGGTTACGGCCAGGACGGCCCGTACGCCCAGGCAGCCGGCTACGACTTCGCGATCCAGGCCACCGGCGGCCTGATGAGCATCACCGGCGAGAAGGACGGCACCCCCGGCAGCGAACCCCAGAAGGTCGGCGTGGCGGTGACCGATCTCTTCACCGGCATGTACGCGGCCAGCGCCATCCTCGCCGCACTGATCGAGCGCGGCCGTACGGGACGCGGCCGCCACATCGACGCCGCCTTGCTGGACGTCCAGGTCGCCATGCTCGCCAACCAGGCCAGCAACTACCTCGTGGGCGGCAAGACGCCCAGGCGCATGGGCAACGCACACGCCAACATCGTGCCCTATCAAGTGTTCGCCACGCAGGACGGCCACATCGTGCTGGCGGTCGGCAACGATGGCCAGTTCGCCCGCTTCTGCGCGCTGGCCGGGCATGCTGGCCTGGCGCAGGACGCACGCTACGCCACCAACGCAGCGCGCGTGGAGCACCGCGCCGAACTGGTGCCCCAAGTCGCCGCCTGGATGCTCGGGCGCACCACGGCCCAGTGGGTGGCGCTGCTCGAACCGCAGTCGGTGCCCTGCGCGCCCATCCTCGATCTCCCGGGGGTCTTCACGCACCCGCAGGTGGTGGCCCGGGGCATGCGTGTCGCCGCAGACGACGGCACGCCCATGGTCGCGCAGCCCATGCGCGTCGATGGCCAGCGGCCGCTGGCCAAGCGGCGCCCGCCGCGGCTGGACGAGCACGGGCCCGCCCTGCGCGCAGCTCTGGCGCGGGGCACGCACTGGCCTGGCGACGATCCACCGGGTGAGTAGTCCCTCGGGCCGGCCCCGGGAGGCCGCCGAGCGCGGTCATCCCCTTCGGGGACGCTGTCGGGCATCAGGATCCCCGCCTCGGGCAAGGGTCAGCCGGGCCGGCCACAATGGGCCGTGCACCTGCTCAACGCCGACCTACACAGCCACTCCACCGTCTCTGACGGAACGCTGGACCCTGAAGCCCTGGCCGAGCGGGCAGCGCGCCAGGGTGTGGAGCTGTGGGCGCTGACCGATCACGACGAACTCGACGGCCTGCCGCGGGCGGCCGCAGCAGCGCAGCGGCTGGGCATGGCGTGGCTGGCCGGCGTGGAGGTGTCGGTCACCTTCGCGGGTGAAACGGTCCATGTGCTGGGTCTGGGCATCGACCCGACCAACGAAGCCCTGCAACGCGGCCTGGCACAGGTGCGCGGCGGCCGCGAGCGGCGCGCACGCGAGATGGCAGAGGGGTTGGCGCGGGTGGGAATCCGCGGTGCCTTCGAAGGCGCGCTGGGCTACGTGAGCAACCCCGAGTTGATTTCCCGCACCCACTTCGCACGCTGGCTGGTGGACACCGGGCACTGTCGCGACAATGCCGATGTCTTTCGCCGCTATCTCACCAGCGGCCACCCCGGTCATGTGCCGCACCGCTGGGCCGCATTGGGCGAAGCGGTGGGATGGATCCGGGGCGCAGGCGGAGTGGCCTGCATTGCGCATCCGGCGCGCTACCCGTTCAACGCAACCGTCGAGTACGCGCTGTTCAGCGAATTCATCGCACACGGCGGCCAGGCCGTGGAAGTGCTCACCAGTGCGCATACCGCCGCAGATGCCGCGAAGTACACCGACCTGGCGCTCGAGTTCGGACTGGCGGCTTCGCGCGGCAGCGATTTCCACGCGCCGGGCGAAAGCCGCGTCGAGCTGGGCGCGCTGCCCACGCTGTCGGGCCGCCTCGAGCCCGTGTGGCAGCGGCTGGTCGATCGCATCCAGGCCGCGGTGCTGCGCCCAGCCGCTGCCGGTGACTGATCGCTCGCCGCGCTGGCGCGGCGACTACTTGCGCGGCTGCGCCTTTTCCATCTGCTCGGCCCACTTCTTCAGCGCCTCGGGATCCATGTTCTTCATGTCCATCGAACCCTGGGCCGGGTTGAAGCTCATGCCGCCCATGCGCACCTCGCCGGGCTTCATGCCGGCCGGGCAGGCACCGCCGTAGTTGGCCTTGATTTGCATGCGCGATTCGCTCATGCCGTGGCGCGGCGGGGTGAATTTCATGGTGCTGTCGACCACGTAGTTGCTCGACATGTCACCGGTGATGCGCGAGCGCACATGCACCGAGCCGTCGGTGCCCTTGCAGGTGGTCTCGACCTCCATGCCGCCGCTGACGCGCTTGGGCGTGCCCTGCGTGCACTGCTGCTTCGGGTCGGCGTTGGTCATGGCCTTGCGCTGCATCTCCTGGTCGGACTTCTCGTCGACGCAGTGCTGCGACTTCATGCCCGGCATGCCGGCGGGCATGCCTTCCATCTGCATGGCGAATTCCCAAAGCCCAGGCTTGCGCTTGGGCAGGTCCTCGGCTTGTGCGAGGCCGCAGGCACCGACCATCAGTGCCGCCATGGCGACGTAACCGCGAGTGTTCATAATCCACGCTCCTTTGCATCGTGTCGACGGCCCGCCCGGCACCGGACGCAGCACGCAGCCGGCAATCATGGCATGTCCCAGTACTTCGAAGTCCACCCAGACAATCCACAACCGCGCCTGCTGAAGCAGGCCGCGCAAATTCTTCACGCCGGCGGCGTGTGCGCGGTGCCCACCGACTCGAGCTACGCGCTCGTCTGCCACCTCGACGACAAGGCGGCGGCCGAGTCGCTGCGCCGCATCCGCCAGGTCGACGCACGACACCACCTCACGCTGCTGTGCCGCGACCTGTCGGAGCTGGCCACCTATGCACGGGTGGACAACCGCCAGTACCGCATGCTCAAGCTCGGCACGCCGGGCCCCTACACCTTCATACTGGAGGCCACGCGCGAAGTGCCCCGGCGGTTGTCGCACCCCTCGCGCCGCACCATCGGCCTGCGTGTACCCGATCACCGGGTCACCCAGGAACTGCTGGCCACGCTGGGTCAGCCGCTGCTGGCCACCACGCTGATACCGCCAGGCCAGACCGACCCCTTGAACGACCCGCACGAGATCCGCGACTACTTCCAGAAGCAGCTGCAGGCGGTCATCGACGCAGGCGCCTGCCCGATGGAGCCAACCACGGTCGTCGACTTCTCCGGCGACGAGCCGGTGCTCACCCGCATCGGCCGGGGCGATCCTGCCCGGCTGGGGCTGCAGGCGCAGCAGTGATGCAAGTCCTGTGGGTGGTCGACCTCAGCAGTCCCATGGAGGACTCAGGCGGACGACTGGTCTCCTGACCCGTTCTGCGGCCCGCCGCACTGCGCCAACACTGGAGCACATCAGAGTGCGCTGCCCGTCACCCATGCGCGACGGATCAGGCGGCCGCACTGGGTGGAGCCATCCCAGCCCTGTGTCTGCACCCGGCCCACGACGCCATACCAGCTTCGGCTGGCATCGATCCACGGGTAGAAGCCCAGAGCGCCGGGACTGCTGAATGCGCCGTCGCCGGTGGCTGGGTCGTCTTCCACCCAGTGGCCCAGCGAGTAGTGCCAGGACTGCGTCGTCGGCGACACCAGGGCCTCTCCCACCGGGCAGGTACCCGGGTTGGTGCACGTCTTCTGCGTCCCGAGCAGCGCTCCCATGCGCAATTGACCGCCCAGTAGCTTGCGCAGGAAACGCGCATAGCTGTCGGGCGTGGTGTAGGCGCCGCCGGCAAGTTGCGGCTGGTTGTAGGCCAGGCTGATGTCGGTCCCCAACTGGCTGCGAATCTCGCTGGCCAGCGCCTTGGGAGCCAGCGCACCCAGCCCCATGCGGCTGGCGTGCTTCTGCATGTGCCCGCTGTTGTAGTAGAAGCGACCGTCGGCTGCCGCTGTGTGGGCGTCGTTGCCCTGGTAGGCCAGGCAGGCATCCACGGTCTGGGTGGCCAGGCAATTCGAATACATGCTCACGTAACCGCTGCGCATGGTCAGATGCGTGACGTCGGTGGCATCGAGCACACCGGCGCGGCGTTGGGCCACATAGGCTGCGTACAGCCACTTCGACGCCGATGCCACGGCCATCGGCGTGGTCGACGCATAGCCGGTGCTGACGCCGGCGGCCTTCACCGATCCCGAGGCCATGCGCGCCGAGGCCGACCCCACTTCCCAGTAGAACGGACGAATGGCGGCGCACGCGTTGGTGCTGCTGTTGGCGGTGGTCGTGGCCGCCGTGACACGCGCACTGTCGCTCACGGCCAGTGCTCCCGCTGACCCCTGGGGCCGTGCGGCGGCGCCACCGCCCGTCACGACGGCCACGCTTCCTTCGGTCAGCAGGGCTTCCTCGGACGGCTGCGCGGAGGCGGGCACATCGGGGTCACCCCCACCACAAGCCGCCAACAGCAGGGCGGCAGAGAGCGAAACCAGGAAGGGAGCACGGAAGCGGTACGACATGGCGGCGATCGAAGTCGGGCGGGGGTTACCCGCTACTTCGACGCTGGCGCCTATGCCCTGAAGCCCGCGATTGAAAGCAGACGTTGCCGCTGGTAACGCCTGCGGCTCAGTCGGCTGGTTCCTGGATGATCAGATCATCAGAGCGCGGCCGTCACCACGATCTCGACCTTCCACTGCGGCTTGGCCAGCAACGCCTGTACCGTGGCTCGCGGCGGCGTGTGACCGGGCACGACCCAACCGTCCCACACGGCGTTCATTCCCGGGAAGTCGGCCATGTCGGCCAGGTAGATCTGCGCCCGAAGGATCCGGGTCTTGTCGGTGCCGGCGCGGGCCAGCAGGGCATCGATGGCCGCCAACACCTCGCGTGTCTGGCCTTCGATATCGGGCGCGCCGCCCACCGCCACCTGGCCGGCGAGGTAGCACACGCCGTTGTGCACGGCCATCTCGGACATGCGGGCGCCCACGTCGTAGCGTTGAACCATTTTCAGTGACCTTTCCTGGATCGATGATGTCGCCCGGCCGCCTGCGACCCCGGCGCGCCGCCATCGTGCGCCGGGGAGTGTCCAGCGGCCGCCTTCTGGCCCAGCCGGGACTCGGTGCCCGCCAGAAGCTTGCGGATGTTTGCCTCGTGCCGCCAGATCAGCAGCAGGCTCATCACCGCGATGGCGAGCACCTGAGTCGACGGACCCCAGATCAGCAACTGATAGAACGGCGCGAATGCTGCCGACACCAGCGAGGCCAGCGATGAGTACCGGAAGAAGTAGGCCACGATGATCCAGGTGAGCAGCGTGGCTGCGCCCAGCCCGGCGTTCAGCGCCAACAGCACGCCAGCGGCCGTGGCCACGCCCTTGCCGCCCTGGAAGCGAAAGAACACCGGCCACAGGTGCCCGATGAAGGCCGCCAGGCCGACCAGGCCGATGGTCAGCGCGCCCCAGCCAGCGCGCGGAGCGGCCCATGCCGCCGCCAGCACCGGCAGGTAGCCCTTGAGCGCATCGAAGGCCAGCGTGAGCACGGCAGCCGCGCGGTTGCCCGAGCGCAGCACATTGGTGGCACCGGGGTTCTTCGAGCCATAGCTGCGGGGATCGGCCAAACCCATCAGGCGGCTGACGATCACCGCGAACGACAGCGATCCCACCAGATAGGCTGCGAGGATGGCCAGCAAGCTGTAGAGCAATTCCATGCGCGTTTTGTCAAAGCGGCGCTGGCACCCGCCACGGCCGAGCCGTCGCCACCGCAGGCGCCGGCCGGGCCGCGGACCGCAGCATCAGCAAACGTCGGGCAGTTTAATGGCGCGCGGCCCGATGCCGGGCCGACATACCCCATTAGGTATGCGTGGCGGGAAATTGATCTGCAGCAACCATGAAACGCCTCCGCTGGGTGAATCTCCGCCCATGCTCACGCGCACCACCCGTCGCTGGATGTCATGGCTCGCCCTCGCGGCGATCACCATGGCCACTCTGGCGCCCGGCGTGTCGCGCGCGCTGGCGGCCAACGCGGCGCCCGACTCGCCCTTCGCGGTGGTCTGCCGCATCGATGCCGCACCCGGCAGCGGAACACCTGCGAACAGCGACCCACTGCGCCTGCTGGCCCATGTGCTGGATCACTGCACGTTCTGTGCCGTTTCAGGCGTCGACACTGCCGGTCCGCCGCCGGCCGCTTTGCAGTGGGCGTTGGTCTCGGCGGGCGCTGGGGTTTCGTCGGATTGCGCCTGGACGCATCACATCTGCAGTGCGGGCGCACCACCGCCCGCACGGGCACCGCCGGTTCGTTCCTGACTGTCCGGCCGCAGCCGGCCCGCAGTTGCGCCATCGGGTGCCCGCGCCCGGCGCTCTGCCAGCTGCGGGGCATTTCGGCCCCGCCCGCCCTTGAACGGAACCTATCGCGGCCTGCCCGGGCCCCATCCGCACATGCATGCATCCTCGAACACACCCACGCCCACGGGTGAACCCATCGTCCTGCAACTGCCGCCCGGTGCGGCCCTGACCGACCTGCCCGGCCCCCTGGGGCACGGGTGGCAGGTCGTCGAAGGCGCATTGCGCCTGGATACCGACACCAGCGCCAGCGGACCGGTTCAGTTGGCACTGCCCGGTGACAGCGTCGGCTTCGAGCGCCTGTTCGAGCAAGCCAGCCCTTACGCCGCGCGTGCGGTGGTCCCCACCCGCCTGCGCGCCCTGGCCGCCCCCGCCCACACCGCCGCCGGCATCGAACGTGCCCGCAACGCGCTGGCCATGCACTGGCGGCGCGCCACCGAAATGGCTGCCCTGCGCACCGGCCCGGTGCCCGACCGCGTGAAGGCCCTGCTGGTACTGCTGGCCACGCCCGGCCCTGATCAGGACACCCATGCGCTGCCGGGCCTGCGCGAGATTGCCAGCATCGTCGATACATCGCCCGAGACCGTCTCGCGCGTATTCAGCGCGCTGCGGCGCATGCAGCTGCTCGACGGCCGCAAGCGCAAGCGGGTACGCTACGAGGCCGAACCGCTGGCGCGCTCAACGCTGCCGGCTGGCGTTACCCGAGGCTCCACCTCGGCGCGCAAGCCGGCACAGGTCGATGCATAGCAGCGCCCGGGCCAGCGTCCGGCCGCCTCTCATGCACCCCCTCGCACGCCACTTGTTGCTATCCACTGCCTACCGCATCACCGCGACCATGAAGTCCACGACCCTGTCTCGTTTCGTCCGCCTGCCCGCCATCACGGCAGCGCTGTGCGCACTGGCCGTTCCTGCCCTGGCCCAGATCACCGTATCCGACGCCTGGGTGCGTGCCACCGTGCCCCAGCAGAAGGCCACCGGCGCCTTCATGCAGATCACGGCCGCGCGTGGCGGCAAGCTCGTGGCCGCTTCCTCGCCAGCGGCAGGGGTGGTCGAGATCCACGAGATGGCCATGGAGGGCAACGTCATGCGCATGCGCGCCGTCCCGGCGCTGGCACTGCCGGCCGGCAAGGCCGTGGAGCTCAAGCCCGGCGGCTACCACGTCATGCTGATGGACCTGAAGGCGCCCGTGCCCGCGGGCGAGCCCGTGCGCATCACCCTCACTGTCGAAGGTCCGGACGGCAAGCGCGAAACCGTCGAGGTCAGTGCACCGGCCAAGGCCATGACGGCTGCGACACCGGCCATGCACAAGCACTGACCGATCCCCACGTCCTCCCCCGCAGGTACGGGGGAACCAGGGTTGGCACTGTGCGCCATGTGTGCCGATACTCGCACGCATGTCGTTTCGAATTGCCCTTGCGGGCGTTTCAGCCCTGGCTGTCGCAGCCGCAGCCTGGGTTGCGGCACGCCACGGCACCGAGCCTGCACCGGCCGAGGCACGTGTCGCCCACGGTGATGCCGCACAGGCTCAGGCGGGCCAGCCCGACCGAGCAGCCATCGGCCCGAACCCCGCAGGCGTTGTGTCGCAGGCCCCGTCCATCGCGCCGCGTGCCGGCTCCGCCGCAAACGCCGCGCCTGCCGCGACGCCACCCGGAATTTCCCCCGAGCACTGGCAGCGCCTGAGAGCCGAGCTGGGCAGCCGCGCCGACGGCGCCTCCGAGCTGGCCCGCCTGCGCGCCTACCTCGAGTACGCCGACGCGCTGCAACGCTTCCGGGCCTTGAAGGCCCAGCCGAGCGGCTCGCCTGAGCTGGTGGCGCTGGCCACAACGCTCGATGCCGGCCTGGCCGAGCGCCAGCGCCAGCGCGAGATGCACGGTGCCGAGGCCTATCAGGTCAAGCGCGCGGTGCTCGAGATCCTCGAGCCCGATGCCGCCGCGCGCGAGCAGCGGCTGGCCGCGTGGCAGGCGGCACAGGCGACCCCCGCCGTGGCCAGCGCCACCCACGCGCGTGACGCCGAGTTCCTGCGCCAGCAACAGACGCTGATCGCAGCATGGACAGCGCAACCACCGTCGCTGCGCGACCGCGCACAGCTCGAACGGGATCTGCAGGCGCTGCGACAGCGCATCTACCGGCCCGCCGGGTCATGACCGACCCGCTCAACCCCCAGGAGACCTCGCCATGAAGTACCTCGCGCGCAGCCTCGGTGCATCGATCCTCGCGTTGGCAGCGCCGCTGGCGCAGGCCGACTATTACCGCTGGGAGATGGTGGAACTGCCGGTGGCCAGCGGTGCCGCCTGCGGCAACGGCACGCCCTATCGCTTCTTCGTGAACCGCACGCCGGCCTCGAACAACCTGGTGATGGTGTTCGAAGGCGGCGGCGCCTGCTGGGACCAGAACGCATGCCTGGGCGTAGGGCCGTTGTCGGCATCCAACCCCGACGGCATACCACCCGACTACATGCACAGCCTGTCGAGCACGGCTGCGCTGGGCCTGGTGACCCCCTTCAGCTCGCGCAACGACCCGTTCCAGACGGTGCAGACGCAAAGCTGGAACATCGTCTACCTGCCCTATTGCACGGGCGACGTCCATTCGGGCAGCAAGGTGAGCGTCTACAACGACGCCAACCCGGCCACGCCACGCGTGCAACACCACCAGGGCCAGGCCAACATCCGCGGCGCCGCGCAGTGGCTGCGCAGTTCGCTGGGCCAGCCCGAGAAGCTCATGCTCACCGGGTTCTCCGCCGGCGGCGTGGGCTCCACGGTCACCTACGACCTGGTGCGCCAGGCGCTGCAACCCACGGGCGCCGCTTCACTGCTGGCCGACTCCGGCCCGCTGATGATGGCGCCGCGCACCGGCTCGCCCGCGCAGTATCCGTCGGTGCTGATGCACAACACCATCCGAAGCGCCTGGGGTCTGGACGACACCGGCGGCCTGATCAACCAGTACGCGGGCACGTTGCCCGGTTTCGATGCGGAGAACCTGGGCTCGGTCACCGGTGCGCTGGCCAGCAAGTACCCGTCCGACCGCTTCGGCTACATGGTGTTCCAGGCCGACGCCACCTTCTCGGCGTTCAGCTATGCGAAGTTCTATGACGACATCAAGAACGCACCGAACGAACTGGCGCGACGGCGCGCCCTGTTCAGCCGCTGGGAACCCGATGTGGCGAACTGGACGCAGGCGATGAATTCGTTTTCCAACGTTGCGTTCCATGTGCCCTACTTCCGCAACTTCAACTCGTCGCACTGCCTGACCATCGTCGACTTCTCTGGCACCGGGGTCGAAGACGCGGGTGTGGCCAGCGTCGGCAGCTTCGTCGACGCAACGCTGGATCGCGGCCCGGTGATGCGCAACACCGAGATCGATCGCCGCCACGACCTCACGCAGGAACTCAGCCCCGCGATACGCCTGGTCAAGCTGCTGCTGAACTGGCTGCCCTGAGAGTCGGTGAGTCAGAGTGCGCACTGCACCGGTCGCGCGCCCAGCAACTCGGTCAGCACCGATGGCGCGATGCCCACGAGGTAGCCGCGCCGCCCGCCGTTGATCAGAATGCGCGGCAGCGCGAGCACGCTGGCCTCCACGTAGACCGGCAGGGGTCGACGGGTACCGAAGGGCGAGGTGCCTCCCACGAGGTACCCGCTGTGGCGTTGCGCCACTTCGGGCTTGCAGGGCTCCACGCTCTTCACGCCGATGGCGCGGGCGAGGTTCTTGGTGCTCACCTGACAGTCGCCATGCATCAGCACGATCAGCGGCTGCGCCCGATCGTCCTGCATCACCAGGGTCTTGACCACCTCGTGCTCGCTCACGCCGAGCTGGCGCGACGATTCACCGGTGCCACCGTGGTCGACATAGTCGTACACATGCTCGGTGAACGCGACGCCCGCGCTGCGCAGCACTTGCGTGGCTGGCGTCTCGCTCACATGCTTGTCCTTGCGGCCCATCGTTCCCGGAGTCCTTGCGCCCGTGTGGCCGGGCGCATTGCTGTTGGAATTGGGTCGCAGTGTGCCAAAGCCGGAGCCACGGCGCGCACGGGCCGACTGTCGACTTGCGCTATCTCAGGCAGTGCGGGTAACCCCGAACTAGAATGCGCGCCGTGTCGTCGATGCGCCCCTGTCACCGCCTGATCTGGCTGACGCTGTTCAGCCTGTGGCTGGGTGCGCTTGCGCCCACCGTGGCACGGGCCATGGCCTCGAGCCGCGGCGAGATTCCGTCGTGGACCGAGGTCTGCAGCCAGGCCGGCATGCGCAGTGTGACTGCCGGCGACGCTGCGACTGACCTGAGCCCCGCCGGGGCCATCGACAAGATGTTGATGGAGCACTGCCCGGCCTGTGTCGTGCACGGCATCGACCACGCCGCGCTGCCGCCCACCGAATCGGCACTGCCGGTCGACACACGCCTGGCGCACGCCACACCCGAGCGCTTCCGCAGCGCCGCGGCCACGCCTCACGCGTGGGCCACACGGCACCCGCGCGGCCCGCCGCCGGCCGCCTGAACGGCCGCAGGGCGACGCCCTGCCCCATCAGCCACACCGCGCCCACACCCGGTGCGCAGTGTCGCTGCCCCGTTCAGATGCAGCCGCACAGCAGGCGCGCCCAGGCGCGACGCCACCCGCGGCTGCACATCGTTGCCCAAGCCCATCCATGCACACCTCCATCCCTGCCGCGCACCCGCGCGCCATCGCCCTGGCCGTCCGCGCCGCCATTTGCCTGCCCTGCGCCACTGTCGCCTGCGCACAAGGCGTGGCGACCGACCAGCAGCTCGCTCCCACTGTCGTCGTCACCGGTCAGGCCGTGCGCTCGGGCCTGGCCAATGGCGTGCCCGGTACCAGCGTCAGCAAGACCGCCGACGACCTGCGCGAACAGAACCTCGTCAACCCCGAAGACGCGTTGAAGTACGTGCCCAACACGACCATCCGCAAACGCTATATCGGTGACCGCAACGCGCTCATCGGCGGACGCAGCTTCGGCACCCTGCAGCCCTCGCGCGCGCTGGTGTATGTCGATGGCCTGTTGATCTCCAACTTCCTCGGCCGCTTCGATGCACCCCGCTGGAACATGGTCACACCCGAAACCATCGCGCGTGTGGACGTGCTGTACGGCCCGTTCTCGGCCATCTACCCCGGCAACTCCATCGGCACCACGGTGGCCATCACCGAACGCGAGCCCCGCCGCTTCGAGGCCTCGGGGCGGCTCACCGGCTATCGCCAGTGGTTCAAGCAGTACGGACAGGACGACCACTACGACGGCCACCAGGCTTCGCTGCACCTGGGTGCGCGGCTGGACTCGGGCCTGTGGCTCACCGGCGCGTTCAACCGGCAGGACTCCACGTCGCAGCCGATGCAGTACTACGCCGTGTCGGCCAACGCGACGACGGGCCAGTTCCCCGCCGTCAGCGGCACCGCCACCCGCGTGCAGGGCATCGTCTACGACACCGATCCGAAAGGCGCACGACGTGCCATCTTCGGTTCCAGCAGCGGCGCCATCGACCACACCCTGCAGCACACCGCCAAGTTCAAGGCAGGCTATGCCTTCACGCCTGAGGTGGTGGCCAGCGCCATGCTCGGCATGTGGACCAACGACACCACCAACACCAACCGCACGCACCTGCGCGACGAACAGGGGCAACCGGTCTGGAGCGGCAAGGTCACCGACGGCGTCAACACCTTCAACATCCCGGCCACTGCGTTTGCGCCCAGTGACCGCAATGAGCAACACCGCCACGCCGGAGCATCGTTGAAGACGCGCCGCAAGTCGGGATGGAACGGCTCGGTCGTCTATTCGAACTACCGCATCACCGAGGACATTGCCCGCCAGGCGCAGCAGCCCGACCCGGTGGCCACCAACGGGGGTGCAGGCACCTGGACCCTGCGCGACGGCACCGGGTGGGACACCTTCGAAGTGCAGGCCGCCTACACGCCCCAGGCCGGTGACTGGGGCGACGGTCGCCACTCGCTCACGTTCGGCCTGCACCGCAACGCCTACCGCCTGGACAGCCCAACCTACAACGCCAGCGACTGGCGCCAGACGCCCACCGCGCTGACCCAGCGCTACCAGGGCCGCACCGAGGTGGCGGCCGCATACGCACAGGACGCCTGGAAGCTGCAGCGCGACTTGACACTCACTTTGGGCGCACGGGTGGAGCGTTTTCGTGCCGAAGACGGGCGGCAGCTCGTGCGCACGACTCAGTGCACCACTGGCGCGGTGACGGGGGGCCAGGTGGGATGCGAGGCGGTCGACGCCGGCCAGTACCTGCGCACGCTGGATTACGACGTGCGCACGCTGCGCGGCTCCTCGCCCAAGGCGTCCTTGGCCTGGCGCGCCGCCCCTGACCTGTTGCTGAAGGCCAGCGCCGGGCGTGGCGTGCGATTCCCCAACGTCGAGGAGCTCTACAACGGCACGTTCACCGCGAGCTCGCAGTCGCTCAGCGATCCGAACCTGCGCGCCGAGCGTTCCAACGCAGTCGAACTCAGTGCCGAGCGCGACTTCGAGCTGCACCGCGTGCGCGTGTCGCTGTTCCACGACGACGTGCGCGACGCCATCCTGCGCCAGTCCGACACCACGGTGGTGCCCACGGTCACCCGAGTGTCCAACGTCGACCGCGTCCGCACACGCGGGGTCGAGGTGGTGTTCCAGTCACAGGATCTGCTCCTGCGAGGCCTGTCGCTCGATGCCAACGCCGCCTTTGCCCACTCCAAGGTGGTGCAGAACGCCCGTGACGTCGCCAGCGTGGGCAAGTGGTGGTTGCGCGTGCCCAAAGTGCGGGCCAACGCCATGGCGACCTGGCGTCCCACGGCGCAGTGGATGTGCAGCCTCGGCATCCGCCACTCGGGCCGCGCCTACAACGACACCTACAACCTCGACATCAATCCGAACGTCTATGGCGGCGTGTCGGCATACACCTTCACCGACCTGCGCCTGGCCTACAAGCCCGCGGGCACGCTGGAGTACGCCATCGGCATCGACAACCTGCTGGACAAGCGCGGCTTCCAGTCGCACCCCTATCCGGGGCGCACGCTGTTCGCCGAGGTGCGATTCAGCCTTTGAACAGCGGCCACCAGGAGATCCGACGATGAACTTGACCTCCGCCCAGGCAAGCGCCGCAATGCGACGCGTCGCCCTTTGGGCCGGCCTGTTGCTGTGCGCACCGCTGGCCGCACAGGCCCCACCACCCGGCGGCCACGGGGCCCATGCACAGGCGGGTGCGAGCGCACCGCCCGACACCGCCGCTTCGCGCCCCGCATCCAAGCCAGCCGCGCGCAAGCGCGCCACGCTGGGCACCGGCGCGGCGTTCGCGCCGGACGGTGCGCTGTGGATCAGCACGCTGGACGCCCAGGGCCGCCTGACCGTGCAGCGCAGCGCGGACCGCGGTCGCACCTGGGAGCCGCCTCGGGTGCTCGACACCGCCGGCGACACGGTCGCCGCCGACGGGGAGAGCTGGCCCAAGATCGCCTTCTCCGGGCCGCGCACGGTCGTGATCAGCTACACCCATCCGCTGGCCAAACCGTACACCGGCGAGATCCGGTTGCTGCGCAGCGACGACGGTGGTGCCAGCTTCGCACCACCCGTCACCGTGCACCACGATCGGCAGGTGATCACACACCGTTTCGACGCCATCGCATTCGACGCCAACGGCGTGCTGCACGCCCTGTGGATCGACAAGCGCGACCTGGAAGCCGCCAAGGCCAGCGGCCAGAAGTACCGAGGCGCGGCCATCTACCGGGTCGAGTCGCACGATGGCGGGCGCAGCTTCGGGCCCGACACGCGCGTGGCCGATCACAGCTGCGAGTGCTGCCGCATCGCCCTGGCACCCGCGCCAGGTGGTGGCGTGGCGGCCATGTGGCGCCACGTGTTCGAGCCCAACTTGCGCGACCACGCGTTCGCCTTGATCGGCGGCGCAGCGCCGGCCAACCCAGGTGCGCCCGCCCTCGTGCGCGCGAGTCTCGACCATTGGGCGGTCGACGGCTGTCCGCATCATGGCCCGGGCCTGACGGCCGCGTCGGACGGTGGTTATCACGCCGTGTGGTTCGGCCAGCGCCAGGGCCGTGCCGCGGTGCGTTACGGCAGGCTCAGCGCGCGCGGTGAACCACTGGGCCCTGCGCGCGAACTGCCCGACGAGACCGCCGAGCATGCCGACATCCAGAGCGCAGGCCGCCACGTGGCCATCGTCTGGCGCAGCTTCGACGGCCAGGCCACACGGTGGCGCGCCTGGATCTCGGCCGACGACGGCCAGACCTTCATGCTGCGCGAACTGGGCCGCAGCACGTTGGACAGCGACCATCCGCGCCTGCTTCGGCAAGGCCAGGCACTGGTGGCCCTGTGGCGCGATGCCGAAGGAGTGCACGTTGAAACCCTCGTTCCGTGATGCGCGCGCGGCCTGGTCGCGCACCAAGTCGCCGTTCGCCAGCGCCTGCGGCGCACTCGCGCTGTGGCTGGCCACCGTGCCGCCTGTCATCGCAGCGCCGGCGGCCTCGCCGCACGCGCTGCACGAGGTGACCGCGCCGGTCGGTGCCCCGGCGTCGTCGGTCACCGCTCCAGCACGACAGGTCGAGCCATTCAGTCTGTCGACCTGGTCGCAGCTGTCCCGCGCCGCCACGCGCCCGACCGTGGTCGTGTTCTCCACCACCGACTGCAGCCACTGCCCAGCCGTGATGCAGGCGCTGCACGCTCACGTCGTGCGTCAGCAACTGCGGGCCCCACTGGTGGCCGTGGTGATGGACGTGGCACCGGGCGAAGTCGATGCCGGCCTGCTGGCCAACCCGCACTACGCGAGCGCACAGCGCCTGCTGGCCTTCGATGGCCAGCCGGCCGCCCTGCGCCATGCGGTGAACCCGTCCTGGCGCGGCGTGACGCCCTACGTCGCGCTGCTGCGCCCCGGCGCCGCACCAACCTTCTCGCTGGGCATGCCCAGCGATGCGCAACTTCGGGCGTGGGCCGCGGCTGCGGAGGTGACGCGTTGAGCCCCATGCGCAGCATGCCTCGAGCACATGGGAATCGACGCGCCTGGTGGGTGCTCCAAGGCCTTACGGCAGCCTGCCTGCTGGCGCTGCTGCTGCTCCCCTCGCATCGCTACGCCTGGATGCGCGAGCTCGATCCGGCCTTCAGTGGACGTTTGCCAGACGATGCCAGTGGTGATCGTTGGGTCGTGATCGCCCTGCTGCTAGGCGGATGCATGGTGGCCCAGGGCCTCGGCGCCTGGCTGGCGCCAGTCTCGCGGCTGCGGTGGCTGGCGCTGGGTCTCGGGGTGCTGTGCGCGGTGGTGACGATCTGGCGATTCGGCATCGAATGAAGGACCGGCAGCCGGCATCTGATGCAGATCCGGTTGACACGCCATGGTTATCGTTTTACATTAAACTTTTAATGTTTAATGTGAATTTTTGTCCTCCACAACGCACACCTCCGGCCTCGTCCGTCAGTCGTTGCCCAAGGGCCTGCGTGCACTGATCTGGGTCGTTCGCGGGCTGACCCTCCTCGGCGCCTTCGCGCTGTGCGTGGTGCCGGTGGCGTTTTGGTGCTCGCCGGGCTGGGTGGCCGAGGATGGCCCTGCGCTGGCGAGCCTGCACGGCCACCCTGTGGTCATCGACGCTCGGGCGCGGCTATGGGGCGCGGTCGCCAGCGCACCCGGTGTTGCGCTGGGCCTGGCCGCACTGGCGCGGCTGTGGGCGCTGTTCAGCGAATACGACGCCGGCCGCGTGTTCGGTGTCGCGGCCGTGCGGCACATGGGGCGCTTCGCCTGGTTCATGCTCGCGTCGGCCCTGCTGGTGCCGCTGCAACGCGCCGCGATCGGTGTCGCACTCACGCTGGGCAACCCGGCGGGGCAACGCGTGCTGGTGCTGGGCATCAACTGGAACGACTACGTCGCGATCCTGTGTACGGCCGTGCTCCTGGCCATCACCGCGGTCATGACCGAGGCGGCGCGGCTGGCCGAAGAGAACGAGAGCTTCATCTAGTGATGACGCTCACTTTTGAAGCGTTTGACAGCTGGCTGCTGCTCGCGCCATGCCCATCGTCGTCCACCTCGATGTGATGCTGGCGCGGCGCAAGATGCGCTCGCGCGAGCTGGCCGAGGCCGTGGGCATCACCGAACAGAACATCTCCCTGCTCAAGAGCGGCAAGGTGCGGGGCATGCGATTCGACACGCTGGAGCGCATCTGCGCGGTGCTGCAGTGCCAGCCCGGCGACCTGCTGGAGTTCGTGCCCGACGATGAAGCGCCCCACCCATGAGGCGCGCGCTGCCCTGGGTGGCGGTGGCACTGGCGCACCTGCTGCTGGTGTGGTTGCTGGCGCTGGCACTGCGCCCGGCCCCGCGGCCGCTGAGCGGTGCATCGGCCGCGCATCGCACGCTCTGGCTGCGCGTGCTCCCAAAGGCCACACCACCCACACCCGAGCCGCGCACTGCCGAGAAGCGACCGCTCATCGCTGTGCCGCAGCCGCTGCTTCGGCCCGGTGCTCTACCGGCGGCGCAGTCGCCCGCCACCACCATGGTGCCTGTCCCCGCGCAGCCGCAAGCCATCACAGCGCCCCTGCCCGCCTCGGCGCCTTCGGCGCCACCTTTGGAACTGCGCCTGGCCGCGCCGCCGACGCGAGGCACCGGCGCACTGGCGCGCGAGGACGCTCGCCTGGGCCAGCATGCGCCGACGGGCGGCGAGCGCATGGCACGCGCGCTGGGCACCGATCTCACGCTGCGCGAAGAGGCCGCTGCCGAAGGCGTGCAGCGCTTTCGGCGCGGAAACCAGTGCATCATGACGCGCCAGGCGCGCGATGCGCAGCTCGACCCCTACAACCAGAGCGCACGGCCCATCCCGCGACTGGCAGGCAACTGCTGAGCGCCCCTAGGGCCGTGCTGCGCTCAGCCGGTGGCCACCGGCGCGCCCGGCTGGGCGCACCACTCGCTCCACGAGCCCGGATAAAGCACGCCGCCTTCGAGGCCCAGCGCGTGCAGTGCCAGCAGGTTGTGGCAGGCCGTGACGCCGGAGCCGCACTGGTGCACCAGCGTTGACGGTGCACGCCCGGCGAGCACGGCCTGCCATTGCGCCCGCAGCACGGGCAGCGGCAGGAAACGCCCGGCATCGTCGAGGTTGTCCTTGAACGGCCGGTTCAGCGCACCGGGGATGTGCCCGGCCACCGGATCGAGCGTTTCGTTCTCGCCGCGGAAGCGGTCCGCGCTGCGCCCATCGAGAATCTGCAGACCCGGCTCGCCCAGCCGCGCACGCAGCGTCGCCCCGTCGATGGTGTCCACCAGCGCCGGGCGCAGCGAGAAGCGCCCTGTGCGTGGCGCCGGCTCGACGGGCCCGGCCTCGATCGCCCCGCCGGCTGCACGCCACGCCGGCAGGCCGCCGTCGAGCACCGCCACACGCGCGTGCCCGACCCAGCGCAGCATCCACCACAGACGGGCAGCGAACATGCCGCCCTGGGCATCGCAGGCCACCAGCAGCGTGTCGTCGTCGGCACCCAGCGCGGCGATGCGCGCCGCGAAGGCGTCGCGGGTGGTCAAGGGGTGCCGGCCGTTGCGGCCGGTCTTGGCGGCGCTCAGGTCGCGGTCCAGGTGCAGGTAGGCCGCCCCGGGGATGTGACCCTGCGCGAACGCGCGCTCGCCAGCGGTCGGGTCGGCCAGGTCGAAGCTGCAATCGCAGACCCGGACATGGCCCGCGCCACGGGCCAGCAGCGCCTGCAGCGCCAGCGGTTCGATCAGGGGATGGGTGTGCATGTCGACAGTGCTCAAGGGCGAGTCTGCATTGTCACCGCCCCGCGGCGCGCGCCCGCTCCTCTTCCTGCAAGCGCAGCACGCGCCGCTGCACCTTGCCGGTGGTCGTCATCGGCAGGGCATCGATGAACTCGATTTCCTTGGGGTACTCATAGGGCGCGAGCCGGCCCTTCACATGCTGCTGCAGATCGGCCACGAGTTCGGCGCTGGCCTGCCAGCCCGCTGCGAGCACCACGTACGCCTTGACCAGCGCGCCGCGCTCGGCATCGGGCTTGGGCACCACGGCGGCGTTGGCCACGGCCGGATGGCGCACCAGGCAGTTCTCGATCTCGCTGGGGCCGATGCGGTAGCCGGCGGCCTTGAACACATCGTCGCTGCGGCCCTGGTACCAGAGGTAGCCGTCGTCGTCCATCACCGCGGTGTCGCCGGTGCGGCACCAGCTGGCAGCCGGGTCGCCGGTGTATTTGGCCCGCGTGGCCGCTTCGTTGCCCCAGTAGCCCAGGAAAAACACCGGGTCGGGGTGGCCATGCCCATCGAGCCGGTGCACCGCCACGTCACCCGGCGTGCCGCGCGGGCACTCGTGCCCCGCGTCGTCGATCACCGCCACGCGATGGCCGGGGTAGGCGCGGCCCATGCTTCCCGGGCGCGCCGGCCAGCCCGGATGCGCCTGCCCACGGGAGTCGATCCAGCGCCCGCAGTTGCCCACGATGTAGTTGATCTCGGTCTGGCCGAACATCTCGTTGACCGCCACGCCCAGCGCATCGCGGCACCAGGCGAACACGGTGTCGCCCACCGCCTCGCCGGCACTCATCAAGGCGCGCAACTCCAGCGTGTAGCGCGCGCCCGGCTCGGGCACCGCCTTCATCATCGCCTTCAGCGCGGTGGGGAACAAGAAGGTGTGCGTCACCCGGTGGCGCTGCATCAGCTCGAATGCGCGCTCGGGCGTGAAGCGGCCGCGCCAGGCCACGATCTCGCGGCCGAAGTACAGCGTGGGCAGCAGCGCATCCATCAGGCCACCGGTCCAGGCCCAATCAGCGGGTGACCAGAACACCGCGTCGTGCTGCGGGAACCAGTTCTGGCTGCACACGAAGCCGGTGAGGTTGCCAATCAACGCACGGTGCGGAATCAGCGCGCCCTTGGGTGGCCCCGTGGTGCCGCTGGTGTAGATGAGCACCGCCGCATCGTCTGCCGCGGTGTCCACCGTTTCGGCAAGCGGTCCGTGCGCCTGCTGCAGGGTCGCCCAGGCCGCCTCGTCGGACAGGGGCTCGGCCTGCACCGCCACCAGCAGCCGCAGCGCCGGGCAGGCCGCGCGCACCTGGCGCAGAGCGGGCAGCGTGAGGGCATCGCCGATGGCGGCGACCGCCCCGCTGTCGCGCAGCCGGTACTCCAGCGCCTCGGGCCCGAACAACATGGACAGCGGCATCGCCACCGCGCCCATGAAGTACAGCGCCATGTGCGCCGCCGGCGCCTCGAATCCCTGGGGCAGCACCACCGCCACACGGTCGCCGCGGCCCACGCCGTGGCGCCGCAGCGCCTGCGCCAGCCGCAGTGCCTGCTGCTGCAGCGCGCCGTAGGTCAGCGTGGCGCCGGGGCCGTCGTCCTCGTGCAGGCGCACCGCCACCGCCTGTGGCGTGGCCTGCGCCCAGCGGCTGCAGCAGGCCTGCGCGATGTTGAAGCGCGCCGGCACCTGCCAGTGGAAACCGTGGTGCAGGATGTCGTAGGGATCGGCGGTCAAGGCCGTGTGGCTGGCAGACCCGGTGCGGTGCGTGGGCATCGCGCGAGCTTACGCCCCCGACCCCACCAGCGCACTGCGGGCCAGCCCCGAGGGTGAGCGCTCTTCACGGGCGGCGGGTCTACCCCCCCTGCCGAGGGTTGCCGTACAACAGGTGAACTCACGCCGGCTGGGCCTGGGCCGCCGATTCGCGCGACTGCGCTGCCGCCGCGCCGCCATCGCAGGCCACCGGCTTCAGTCGCGCCGTGAAGTGGCGCAGTACCGCCGGCTCCCACTCGAAGTCATAACCCGGAAGGGTGGCGGCCATGCGCCGCAGGTCACCGAACACATCGGCCACGTAGTCCATGTGGCTGTGGGTGTAGGTGCGCCGCGGGATCGTCAGGCGCAGCAGTTCCATGGGTGCGGGCTCCTGTTCCCCGGTGAGCGGATTGCGGCCCAGCAGCAGCGAGCCGATCTCCACCGCGCGGACACCGCCCTCGAGGTACAGCGCCACCGCCAGCGAATGCGCCGGGAAGCGGTGCGCCGGGATGTGCGGCAACATGCGCCGCGCATCGACGAACACCGCATGGCCGCCTGTGGGCGTCTGGATCGGGATGCCCTGCTGCTGCAGGCGCTCGCCCAGGTAGGCCACCTGGCCAATGCGGTAGTCCAGGTACTCCTGCTGCAGCGATTCGCGCAGGCCCACCGCCAGCGCCTCCATGTCGCGCCCGGCCAGGCCGCCGTAGGTGACGAAGCCCTCCATCGGCACGCAGCGCGCCTGCACCGCGCGGAACAGGTCTTCGTCGTCACGGAAGCAGCACAGGCCGCCGATGTTGACCAGGCCGTCCTTCTTGGCCGACATGGTGAACATGTCGCCCAGGTCGAACATGGCCCGCACGATCTCGGCGATGCTCGCACCCGCCCATGCCGGGTCGCGCTCACGGATGAACCAGGCGTTCTCGGCATAACGGGCCACGTCCAGCACCACCGGTATGCCGTGGCGCGTGGCAATCTCGCGCACCGCGGCCAGGTTGTCCATCGACACCGGCTGGCCGCCGGCGCTGTTGCAGGTGAGGGTGGCCACGATGCCGGCCACCGATGCCGCACCGTGCTGGGCGATCGCCGCGCGCAGGGCATCGAGGTCGAAGTTGCCCTTCCAGGGGTAGGGGTCGGCGGTGTCTGTGGCCCGCGGTGTGAGCACGTTCAGCGCCCGGGCGCCGGCCATCTCCACATGCGCCTTGGTGGTGTCGAAGTGGAAGTTCGAGATGAACACCGGCTGCACGTCGGGCCGGCGTGCGAGCGCGCGCGTCACCAGTTCGGGGAACAGGATCTGCTCGGCACCGCGGCCCTGGTGGGTGGGGATGGTGTACGGGTAACCGAACAGTTCGCGCACCGTGTCGCGCAGGTGCAGGTAGTTGCGGCTGCCGGCGTAGGACTCGTCGCCCAGCATGAGGCCCGCCCACTGGCGGTCGCTCATGGCACCGGTGCCGCTGTCGGTGAGCAGGTCGATGTAGACATCCTCGGCATCGAGCAGGAACAGGTTCCAGCCGGCCTGCTGCAGCGCTCGGCGGCGCTGATCGGGCGGCGCCAGGCGGATGGGCTCGACCATCTTGATGCGAAAGGGCTCGGGCAAGGGACGTACGCGGGTGGTCATGACGGTGAATTCCATGGCTGAGACGCCGGCCGCACAAGGCAGGCGCCACGCGGCCCTCGGCGCTCAAAGCCGGATGGCACGCATGCGCCGCTCGCGGGCACAGGCGCCGTGAGTCGACAAACAGGTGGTGTGGGGTGCGCCCTCGGCTTGGGCACTGATACGGCCAGTGGCGCCGCGGGCCCAGCCCGGGCGAACGGCCGCGGCCGAACTCAGACTCGCGGGAAGTCGTCGTTCAGCACGATGTCGAGGTTGTACCAGCGGGGCAGCCAGGTGCCCTCGCCGCCGTCGGGCAGCGCCATGCGCGCGCCGTGCCGGGGCAGGCACGCGCTCATCCAGGGCTGGCGGTCAACGGCTCGCATCACAGGCCGGGAAAATACCAGGGTTCGGGTGGACTCGCAAGCCAAGCCACAACGCCCCGGGCCGTGACTGGGCGATGCGCGTGAGCGATGCACGGTCCGCGGCGCCTCCCGGCTTCATGCCGGCAGGATCAGTCGGACGGGGCCCCCGCCACCGGCGCAGAACCATGCCGATCGGCCTGCACGCCCTGCAGCCAAGCGCCCAGCGCCATGCCCGCCAGCGCCCACAGCGTGGGCAGGTTGCCCGCGCCGAGCGAGGCAATCGCCGGGCCTGGGCACACGCCGCACAGGCCCCAGCCGACGCCGAAGATGGCCGCGCCCAGCAGCGTGTCGCGGTTCATCACCGAGGGGTGGGTGTCGAACTGCCCGCCCAGCAGCGGCGCGCGCAGGCGCCGCGGCGCCCAGCGGTAGGCCATGAACGTGACCACCACGGCCCCGCCCATCACCAGCATCAAACCAAAGTCCTGTCCGCGCAGGAAGGACAGCACCACCTCCGGGCGGATCATGGTGGACAGCGCCAGCCCGTAGCCGAACAGAGCGCCGCAGCCCAAGACGGCCAGCAGGTACAGCGGCGTCATGGCAGCCACCCCATCGCCTGCACCGCAAGCGCGGTGGCAAAGCCCGTGGCCATGAACACCAGCACGGCTGCCAGCGATGGCATCTGCGCCGATCCCAACCCGCAAATGCCGTGGCCAGATGTGCAACCGCCAGACAGCCGCGCGCCGTAGCCCGCCAGCAGGCCGCCGGCGAGCAGCACGCCCGGCGGCAGGCCGGTGCGCACCGGTTGATCGGGACCCTGCAGCCACCACCACAGCCCGGCACCAAGCACCAGTCCCAGCGCGAACACCGCCCGCCACGCCCGCGTGCCGACAAAGCGCGGCTGCTGGAAATAGCTGCGCCGAGACAGCCATGACCAGCTCGACGAAAACACCGTGCTCATGCCGCCGATGCGGCCGGTGAGCACGAACAGCAGTGCCACCGCCAGCCCGATGGCCACGCCACCGGCCAGGTAGTGCGCCCATCCGAGCGGAAAGATCGCCTGCATGGTCAGCTCCTCTCGGTCGCCGCGCCGGCGGCGCGCGCGCCCAGTTCCTGCAACGCTGGGCCGGTGACGCGGCAGATGCGCCAATCCGGCAGCACGGTCGCGCCCATCTTCTCGTAGAACCCGATGGCGTGCCGGTTCCAGTCGAGCACGCTCCATTCGAAGCGACCGCAGCCGCGTTCGACGGCCACCGCCGCCAGGTGCTCGAGCATCGCCCGCCCGATTCCGCAGCCACGGTGCGCGGGCTGCACGTACAGGTCCTCCAGATACAACCCGGGCAGACCCAGGAAGGTGGAAAAGTTGGTGAAGGTCAGCGCGAAGCCCACGACCTGCCCGTTCACGACCGCCACCAGTGCCTCGGCGGCCGGTCGCGGACCAAACAAGTGCGGCTGCAGCGTCTGCGAGGTGACAGACACCAGATGCGACAGGTGCTCGAATTCGGCCAGTTCGCGGATCAGGCCCACGATCGCAGGCAGGTCGTCGGGCCGCGCCGGGCGCAGTGTGTAGGGTGACATGCGGAGATTGTCCCATCGGCCCTGCTCGCGCCCGGCCCGCCATCTGCCTGCTGCGATACCCGGCTCGCGCGGCATCGCCCCGCCGCCGCTACAGTGAACCCATGACCCGACCCAGCACCGCCTCCACCCCCGACACGCCCGCGGCGCCCTATTGCCCCCGCCGCGCCGCCCACAGCCACTGGATCGATGCGCGAGGCCTGCGCATGCACCTGCACGCATGGGGCGACCCGACTGCCGTCACCGACGACGCACCGCTGCGCGTGATGGTGCACGGATGGATGGACATGGGCGCGTCGTTCCAGTTCGTGGTCGACGCCCTCGACGACGACCGGCCGGTGGTCGCCCCCGACTGGCGCGGCTTCGGCCTCACCGAGACGCACACCGACGCCTACTGGTTCCCCGACTACCTGGGCGACCTGGACGCCATGCTCGACCGGCTGTCGCCTGATCGCCCGGTGGACCTGATCGGCCACAGCATGGGCGGCAACGTGGTGATGGCTTATGCCGGCGTGCGGCCCGCGCGCATCCGCAGGCTGGTCAACCTCGAAGGCTTCGGCCTGCCCGACAACCGCCCCGACGAGGCGCCGGCGCGCCTGACCCGCTGGCTCGACGAGCTCAAGACGCCACAGGCCCTCAAGCCCTACGCCAGCGTGACGGCAGTGGCCGATCGACTGCGCGCCAACAACCCGCGCCTGTCACCCGACAAGGCCGCCTGGCTGGCCGCGCAGTGGTCGGCGCAGCGGGCCGATGGCCACTGGCACCTGCGCGCCGACGGCGCCCACAAGCGCGTCAACCCGGCGCTGTACCGCGCCGAAGAAGTGCTGGCCATCTGGCGCCACATCACCGCGCCCACGCTGTGGGTGGAAGGCGGCGAGACGCGCCCGCCACCGAGCTGGGTCGCGCGCTACACCCGCGAGGAGTTCGACGCCCGCCTGGCCGTCGTGCCGCAACTGCAGCGCTGCGTGCTCGCGGGCGCGGCCCACATGCTGCACCACGACCAGCCCGAGGCCCTGGCCGCGCGGCTGGGGGCGTTCCTGCGGGCTTGATCGGCCGCAGGCCGGCCCGGCGCAACACCGTGCCGCCAGCCTCAGCGGATCACGTACAGCGTGATGCTCTGCGCTGGCAGCGTATCGGCCACCCGGGCGCCGCTGTAGGGCAACGGTGCCAGCGCCGTGATCGCATTGGCCTTGGTAAGCTGCCAGCGCTGGGCAGTCCCGCTGCCGCCGCCGAAGTTCGCCAGCTCGAGCGTCAGCGGCCGCGCGGCGGTGAGGTCCTTGTTGATCACCATCACCGTCAGCGCGCCGTCGGCGCGCAGCGCGGCAAAGGCGGCCACCTGGTCGGGGTTGGGCGCCAAGGCCTGCACCGATGTTTCGCCGAACCCGTTGCGCTGGCCATCGACATTGCGGTACATCTGGAACGCCTTGAACACCGGCGAGGTTTCGGCCGGTGCGGTCCATCGGGTGGCGATGTCCACGCCTTCGCGCCCGAAGATGCCCAGGACGTCGGCCTGCGCAGTGGCTCCGTTGATGTGGTTGTCGGCGCCCCAGCTGTACTCGGTGATCGCGGTCTTCAGGCCGGGCGCGTACTGCGTCACCCACTGATTCATGCGCGGAATCAGTTGCACCTTGTCGGCGATCCAGCTCTTGTCTGTATAGGCCGGGTCCCACAGCGAGCGCGTCGACTCGTTGCGCAGGCGCTGCATGGTCGTGCTTGCGTCGTTCGAATACTCGCCGCTTTGCGGGTAGTAGTGCAGCGAGAACACGTCGAGCAGCTTCGTGCCGGTGGCCTGTTCTTCCTGGCGGATGCGCTGCAGCAGCCAGGGCACGTAGTCCATGCCGCCGTGTGCCGCGCGGTCTGGCGGGTTGGTCCAGTTCGCGGCCTGCAGGTCCTTGCCCGAGTACAGGTATCCGCCCCAGCCCCATTCCTCGGGTCCGACGATCTGCGCCGAAGGATCGGCGGCCCGCACCATGGCTGCATGGCGGCGCATGGTGTCGAACACCTCGTCCATGCCCGCACCCTGCGGATGCACATCGCGATGGGTGCTGTGCCAGATGCTGTACTCGTTGTCGAGTATGACGTAGCGCACGCCGCCGGCGGCCGCCGTGCCGAACCGCTGAACCAGCGAGTCGACGAAGCCGCGCTGGAACGTCGGGTCGGAGGGCACGTGCGCATCGCGAGGGTCGTTGCCGGTGATGAAGCTGCCGTCGGTGCGCACGCCATTGCCCGCATCAGGCATCCATTGCCAGTCGGTGTCCTGCTGCGCCCCGTACTTGGCCACCGAGAAGCTGGCAAGCTTGCTGCGGCCCGGCCCCAGCGTGGCCACCCAGGGCAGCATCGGCACAGTCACCATGCTCTGGGCCCCGGCCTGCCGATTGGCCGTCACCAGATCTGCCACCGAGCCTGCAGGGGTCGCACCGGAGGACTCGGGCACGCTCTCGAAGTACCAGTCCATGCCGCGGCCACTCGCATCGAGCTGCCAGTTGTATTGCGACGTGGCGTTGCCGCCATGCCGGTTGATGGGGCTGTTGAGTGCCCCCAGCACCGCGGCCGTGTTGTCGAAGGCGGCCACGCCGTAGACCAACGGCGAGATCGGATGCACCTGGGCCGTGGCATCCACCTTCACGGTCACGGCGGCGCCGGTACCGCCGCCACCGCTGCCCAGGGACAGCACCACATTGTTGAGATAGAACTTCGGGTGGCCGCTCGCGTTCATCAGCATGAAGTCCTGGAACGGCATGCCGGCCAGCACCGGCACCATGTTCAGCTTCACCGTGTTCCAGGCATTGGCCTTGGGCGCGGGCAGCAGGCTCGACAGCAGCATGCCTTGCGAGCCATCGCCGAATGACAAGTAGATCTGCTGCGCCGTCACCGCCGGCTGCGTGCCCAGATAGACGTCGAAGCTCAGGGTCGCCGCATCGGTTGCGGCGGAGTCCAGGTGCAGGTAGCCGCCACTGCCCCAATCGCCGCCCTGGCATTCGTTGAAGTACAGCACCGTCTGCCGCCCAAGCCGGGTCGTCAGGTTGGTGTTGCACAGGTTCCAGCTCCAGTTCTGCACGCCACTGCCGTAGGCGCCCTTGGCGAACAGCGTCACGCTGCCTGATGAGGCCACCGGGTTGGTGGCCGCCAGTGCGCGGCGCCTCGCCTCGAACACGTCCTCGGCCGCTGTGCTCACGGCTGTCGGCGATGCGGCGTTGGCGGTCGTCGCCGGTGACTCTGCACCACCACCGCAGCCGCTCATCGCCGCGACCATGACCAGCGATACCCAGGCCACCGGCACCGGCGGCACCCGGGCGCCGATCCGCTCGCGCGAACCCGCGGCGATGGAGACGAGATCCGGATGCGCTGTGCCCATGTGACCCTCCCGATGACGCGTTGCAGCGGCTGCCGGTCGTGATGGCCCGGTGCTCTTAGCCGCTGCGGTCAGGCTACGGCCTCGGTCGTGGCACCTGGTAAGCGACGGAAACGCCGCCGCAGTGGCTGCGCGACACCAGGGGTTACCGCCGCATCCGCGGTGTAACAAGCGGGGCCGGCGAGGCGGCTGGCGCAGCCCGCATCGGCGCAGGGGGCTGCCGGCGTGAGTTATGGTCGGCCGGGCCAAGCTTGCCGCCGCGCGCCGCACACCGACCGACCGTACCACGAGGAACACCCGCGTGACCCCATCCGCCACCGTCGAGACCCTCGGCGCTGCACTGTTCGCGCTCGCGGTCGTGCACACCTTCTCGACCAAGCTGTTCGAGCACCTGGCGCACACCCAGCCACGGCATGCCGGCCTGTGGCACTTGCTCGGCGAAGTGGAGGCCGTGTTCGGGTTCTGGGCTGCCGTGCTGATGCTCTTCATGTTCGCCCTGCAGGGCAAGGCGGCCGGCACCGCCTACCTCGACTCGCGCAACTACACCGAGCCCCTGTTCGTGTTCGCGATCATGGTGATCGCCGGTACGCGGCCCATCTTGCAGGTGGCCGAGGCCACGGTGCGAGCCATGGTGCGCGTGGTGCCCCTGGCCCATGGCCCGGTGCTGTACTTCGTGTTGCTGGCCCTGGTGCCCCTGCTCGGATCGTTCATCACCGAGCCTGCGGCCATGACGCTGGCTGCACTGATGCTGCGCGATGCGCTGTACGCGCATCCCGTGAGCACACGGCTCAAGTACGCCACCGTGGGCGTGCTGTTCGTCAACATCTCGATCGGCGGCACCCTGACGTCGTTCGCGGCGCCGCCGGTGCTCATGGTGGCCGCCACCTGGCAATGGGACACGCCCTTCATGCTGCAGACCTTCGGCTGGAAGGCGGCCGTGGCGGTACTCGTCAATGCGCTGGCGGCCACCGTCTTGTTCCGGCGCGAACTCACCCAGCACCTGCGCCCCACGGCCAAGGCCGCCGATGGCCGCCCCCCGGTCCCGCAGGCGCTGGTCGTCGTGCACGTGGCCTTCCTCGCCGGGGTGGTGCTCTTCGCCCACGATCCGCCGGCGTTCCTGGGCTTGTTCCTGTTCTTCCTGGGCATCGCCACCGCTTACGAGCGGCACCAGAACCCCCTGATCCTGCGTGAGGCGCTGCTGGTCGCCTTCTTCCTCGCGGGCCTGGTCGTGCTGGGTGGAGTGCAAACCTGGTGGCTGCAGCCGCTGCTCATGGGCATGGACGCCACCGCCGTGTTTTACGGCGCGGCCGCCCTCACCGCGGTCACCGACAACGCCGCCCTCACCTACCTGGGTTCGCTGGTGCCCGGTTTGAGCGACGAGTTCAAAGTGGCCTTGGTGGCCGGCGCAGTGGCCGGCGGCGGACTGACGGTGATCGCCAACGCCCCCAACCCGGCGGGCATGGCCATCTTGCGGCCGCACTTCGCCGATGGCTCCATCCATCCTGGCGGCTTGCTCGTGGCCGCACTCGCTCCCACGACGGTGGCCATGCTGGCCTTCCAGTTGCTTTAGGGCCCAGTCAGCCCTCTTCAGCCCGTCACCCAGCGCCGCTGCGCGGCCAGCTTCGCCACGGCCTTGAACGACGGCCGCACACCCTGGGCGCGCATGGCCGGCCACAGCTTGAGCAGCAGTTCGGCGGTGGCCAGGGTATCGGCTGCTGCCTGATGGCGCACCAGGCAATGGATGTCGAAGTGCGCCATCCATTCGTCCAGCGAGCGCGCCCGCACCTGCGGGTGCAGCACGGCCGCCACAGGCTCGATGTCGAGCCAGGGCACGGCGGGGCGGTGCCCGAGCACGGCCTGGAAGGCCCGCTCGATCATCGTTCGATCGAAGGCCGCATGAAAGGCCAGCAGCGGCGACGCGCCCACGTACCGCTCGAAGGCCGCCAACGCCTGCGCCGGCTCCACACCGGTGCGCTGCGCCCCCACGCCGATGCCGTGCAGCAAGATGTTGGCCTTGTCGGGCAGGCGCCCCGCCGCTTCGGCCTGGCGCAGCACCACCTCGAAACTGTCACCCAGCAGGATGTGCGGGTGCTGGTCGTCGGCCTGCACGGCCACGGCCGCAATGGCCAGCAGTCGGTCACGCTCGGCATCCAGCCCGCTGGACTCCACGTCCACCACCACCCAGCGCTGCACCTCGTCGGCGCCACCGCGCCAGCCCTTGATCGCGTCGAGCAGGCCCATGGTCAGTTGCGCTGGTAGTCGAGCTCGATGCGCTGCTGCAGCTGGCGCGCCACGCGCAGCGTCTCCTTGAGCACACGCTGGTCGATGGAGTTGAGCTCGTCGAGCGCCACCAGGTTGGGGTTGTCGGCGACGCGGGCACGAGAGTCCTCGCCCACCTGTGCCTGCAGGCGCAGCATCTGCAGGAACTCGAAGCCGCCAACCCAGCCCTCGGCTTCCTGCGTGCTCACGCCGAGTACCGGCGCAATGGCCTCCAGGCGGGCGCGTGTGCCCAGTGCCCCCAGGCCATGAGCCAGCGCATACAGCCGGGCCGCGTCCACGAAGATGGCCGTGCCCTGCAGCTTCAGGTCGAGCATCGCGCGTCCCTCGACATCGGCGGTTTCGATGGCGCCGCGCCAGTTCATCGGCGCGCGCCGGCGCAGCGCGTTGTCGGCCATCTGCTTGATGAAGCGGGGCACCCGGGCCGCGTCGCGCGCAATCATCTCGCGCAGCGGCGCGGCCAGCCCGGCGTGGCCAGCCACCGGGCGCAGGTCGAAGTAGATGCTCGCGTTGAGCAGATCTTCCGGCGCGCCGTGCTCGATCCATTCCGAGAAGCGATGCATCCACTCCTGGGCCGTCAGGCAGCAGGCTGGATTGCGGGCCATCACATTGCCCTTGCACAGCGGAAAGCCGCACTGGTCCAGCGCCACGTTCACATCGTCGGCCATCGCCAGCCAGCGCGGGCGGTCGGTCTGGGGGTCGGCGCTTTCGAAGATCAAGCCGTTGTCCTGGTCGGTGGCCACGGTCTGCTCGCTGCGACCCTCGGACCCAAAGGCCAGCCAGCACGCGTGGGCCAGGTTCAACCCGTGCCGATCGGCCACCAGCTGCACCAGGCGCTCGACCAGCACATCGTTCAAGTGGCTGATCAGCTCGGTGAGCTGACGCGCCTGCACGCCCTGGCCCAGCAGGTTGCGCGCAAACCGGCGGATCTGCCCGGCCACCAGCTTGAGGGTGTCGACGTCGCGCGCGGCGCGGATCTGCGTGCTCACCTGCTTGAGCGACAGCCGCTGCAGCGCGAACAGGTCGCGCTCGGAGACGATGTTCACCAGCGCGCCGTCTTCGGTGACAGGCACATGCCGGATGCCGTGGCGCGACATCAGCAGCGCCGCGTCCTGCAGGGTGTCGTCCACCGTCAGGCAGCGCAAGGGCGTGCTCATCACGCTGCCCACTGGATCGGTGAGCGGGCGCTGCGGCAGCGTGACGCGGCCCAGGATGTCGTGGCGCGTCACGATGCCCAGCGGCACGCTGGCGGCGTCGACCACCAGCACCGAACCCACTCGCCGTTCGTGCATCTGGCCCAGGGCCTGCGCCAGTTGTGTGTCGGCACTGCAGGCCAGCGGCGTCTTGCGCTGCAGGCTGCCCAATCGCGCCTCGAGCGACTGTTCGGCCAGCGTCTGCGACGACCATGCCACCTGCACCGCCCGGCGCGACAGTTCCAGGAACTGCAGCACCCGCCGGTTCAGGTAGTCGGCGAAGGGTCCGCTGGCCGCAGCCAGCTCATGCATGGCCTGCACCGGCAGCAGCAGACAGAACGTGTCTTCGTTGGCCGTGTAGGTGGCGGTGACCGCCCGCCGGCCCAGCGCCGCACCCACCGGGAACAGGTCACCCGATGTGTACTCGAAGTGGCCCGACATCTCGGCCATGCCGCGCCGGCCGGTGACGCTGCCGCTGCGGATGAGGTGCAGCACCTCGGCCACGCCGCTGGCGGGCTCGAGCACCACCTCTTCGGGAGCGTAGTAGGCCTGGTGACTCGCGGCGATGAAGCGGTCCACATGCTCGGGCGCCATGCGCGAAAACGGCAGGTGGCGCATCAGCTCGCCGCGCAGGCCGGTCATCAAGCTCGGTGCAGGCGTGCTCGCCGGCACGGTGGTATCGGGAGCACTCATACGGGTCCCCTCGTCAGGACAACGCGGCTATTGCATCACAGGAGCCGCATTGCCGCCGCATGCCCGCCCATGTGAGAAGGGCCATGCCGATCGCCGGCATGGCCCTGCATAGTCAGCCGGCACGGCCCGCCCGCAGGGCGGCCCGTGTCAGGCTCGGGCACAGGCTCAGGCCTTCATGCCCTTCAGGTTGGGGTAGCGCACATGCTCCACCAGTTCCTGGGTGTCCTTGCGCGGCTCGCCGGTCAGCAGGCTCACGATGATGATCACCGCAAAGCCGATCGGCACGCCGAACAGGCCAGCCGAGATGGGCTGGATGCCCCACCACAGCTCGATCGGGCTGGTCACCCCGAACATGCCGCGCAGCCAAGGCTGCGTGGTGGCCATGTAGTAGAAGGTGGTGCCCAGGCCAGCCATCATGCCCAGCGACGCGCCCCACTTGTTGGCGCGCTTCCAGAAGATGCCGCACACCAGCGCCGGGAAGAACGCCGCCGCCGCGAACGAGAACGCCGCCGAAACCAGGAACAGGATGTCCGCCGGCTTCTGCGCCGCCACCGAGGCAGCCAACAGTGCCACGACCAGCAGCAGGGCCTTGGAGATGGCCACGCGGCGGCTCGTCGGCGCGTTCGGGTCGATCATCTTGTAGTACAGGTCGTGCGACAGCGCGTTGGCGATCGTCAGCAGCAGGCCGTCAGCGGTCGACAGCGCCGCTGCCAGGCCACCAGCGGCCACCATGCCCGACACCACATACGGCAGGCCACCGATTTCCGGCGTGGCCAGCACGATGATGTCGCCACCGATCTTCATCTCGCCGAGCTGGAAGATGCCGTCCTTGTTGATGTCCACCACACTCAGCAGGCCCGGATCGACGCGCGACCAGTTGGCAATCCACGCCGGCAGCTTGTCGAACGGAGTGCCCACCAGCACGCTGAACACCTCGTACTTCACCAGCACGGCCAGGGCCGGGGCCGAGAAGTACAGCAAGAAGATGAAGAACAGGCTCCACGTGACCGACTCACGCGCCTCCTTCACCGACGGGGTGGTGTAGTAGCGCATCAGGATGTGCGGCAACGCGGCCGTACCCACCATCAGGCAGAAGATCAGCGCCAGGAAGTTGCGGCGCGACTCGTCGAAAGCCTTGCGGGCCTTCTCGTCGCCGTTCGGATCACCCGCAAACTGGTTGGCATGCGGGGGCATGCCGGCCAGCGGCTTGGCACGGGCTTCGTTGGCTGCCTTGGCGGCGGTCCAGGCCTTCTTGGCCGCTGCCACGTCGGCCGGCTGCGAGGCCAGCGCCTTCTCGGCTGCCTGGATGTCGGCAGGCGCGCCGTTGGCGGCCTTCAGGTCGGCCAGCTTCTTCTCGGCGGCAGCCTTGTCGGCGGCCATGGCGGCGGGAATGTCCTTGAGCTTGGCGTCGAACTCGGCGGCCCTCGCCTTGAAGATGCCGATGACCTCGAGCTCCTTCGGGTCGGTCTTCAGCTTGTTCTCGGCCGCGGTCACCTTCTGCAGCTGGAATCCGTACACCGCCTGCGGAATGGGCACGCTGGTCTGCTTCACCGACAGCCACACCAACGGGATCATGTAGGCAATGATCAGGATGATGTACTGCGCCACCTGCGTCCAGGTAACGGCACGCATGCCGCCCAGGAAGGAGCACACCAGGATGCCGCCCAGACCGACGAAGATCCCGATCTCGAAGGCCAGGCCCGACAGGCGGGTGGTGATGATGCCCACGCCGTAGATCTGCGCCACCACATACGTGAACGAGCACAGGATGGCGGCGAAGATACCGATCAACCGGGGCAGGTTGCCCTCGTAGCGTGCACCCAGGAAGTCGGGAATGGTGAATTGCCCGAACTTGCGCAGGTACGGCGCGAGGAACAGCGCCACCAGGCAGTAGCCGCCGGTCCAGCCCATGATGAAGGCCAGGCCGCCGTAGCCGCTGAGGTAGAGCGTTCCGGCCATGCCGATGAACGACGCCGCGCTCATCCAGTCGGCGCCGGTGGCCATGCCGTTGTAGAGCGCCGGAACCCGGCGCCCCGCCACGTAGTACTCGGAGGCGTCGCTGGTGCGGCTCATCACCCCGATACCGGCATACAGCAGCACCGTGGCCAGCAGGAAGGTGAAGCCGATCCAGTTGCGTGGCAGCCCCATCTGCTCGAGCACCGCGAGCACGATGACGAATGCGATGAAGCCGCCGGTGTACCAGCCGTACACCTTGTTGAGCTGCGACTTGAACGCCTTGTTGTCGGACGCCGATGTCGACGATCCGTGGTCAAAGGTCATGCCGGCCATGTCATTCCTCCTCGGCCACGCCGTGTTCCTGGTCCAGCCGGTTCATGTACCTAGCGTAGTACCAGATGATCAGGCAATAAAACCCGAGCACGAACGTCACGAAGAACCAGATGGCCAGCAGAATCGACGTGATCCGTAGATTCTTCGACCAGTACTGGCGGTGCTTCTCAGTCAGTTGCATTGCAGTCGCCTCCATATCGTTGAAACCGTCGGATCAGGGCTCGTACGCCCCCACGACGCCCTTCGGGCGTGGCAGTCCGCCCGTTGCCTGCCATCACGTGGCGAGCCCCGTTTCCCGCTCGAGTTGAGCGGCCACCTTGGGCTCGAACCCCTTGAGGTGGCGGATGATCCGCCGGGCCTCGTCGGGGTCGTGACGATCCACATGCACCCGCGCCAGCTGGTACCAGCCGTACGGACTCATGGGTTGCAGTTCGGTGTTGCGCTTGAGCGCGGCCACGGCCTCGTCGAAGCGGCTTTGGCGGATGAGCGCCACGCCCAGCCCATACCAGGCGCGGTCGAGCTCGGGGTCGAGTTCCAGGGCGCGGCGGAAGGCCCGCTCGGCCTCGTCGAGGCGGTCTCGTTGCTCGAGGAGGAAGGCCAGGTTGAACCAGTCGCCCGCACTGCGCTGCGGATGCAATTCGACCAGCGAGTGCGCGTCGGCAATGGCGTCGTCCAGCCGCCCGGCTTGCGCCGCGACATACGCGCGGCTGGCCAGTGCATAGGCATCGCCCGGCCAGCGCTCCAGCATCTGCGTGAACACCGCTTGAGCACGCTGCGGTCGTCCAGCCAGCAGCCAGCCCATGGCCACCATGCGCAGGCCCTGCCGGGCCCAGAATTGCGGATCGATCAGTGACACAGATTCACCCCCGATTGCAGGCACAGGCTGATCTTGGTGATGGTGGCGGCCAGCCATGCGAAAGCCAGCAGCAGCACGGCCACAAGCGGCAGGTGCCGGTCGATCACGATGCGGCGCGGCGCCACCCATCGCGCCCCCTTGACGAAGGGGCCCGTCACCACCTGCAGCAGCTTGTAGAACAGGTTCTGCTCACGCTTCTTGCCGGCCAGCAGGCCCAGCAACCACTGGCCTGCAAACGCCAGCAAGGCGATCTCAGCCACGAGCTTCACCGACGACACCAACAACAGCAAGTGAGCCTCCAGTACGTCTGGTTCGCAGCGTCGATTCGGCGGCTTACGTCTCTCTGACGAATCGGGGCCACCCCGGCACAGTCCCGGGGCGGACAAACCCGCATCCCTTCGGTGCTGCATCGCACCATCGGCCTCATCGCCTGGCGCAAGGCCACGCAACGGTCGTGTTGTCAGGCTCGCATGCGAGAATTCGCGTTTCGCCGCGCGGCCCGCGCCGCAGTCATCCGGTCATCAAATGGACATCGAACGCATCAACGCCATCGGCTCGCTGCTCGCCGATCTGAGCGCCCGCACCCAGCAGCTCCGGGGGTATCTTTGACTACGACCGCAAAGCCCTGCGGTTGAACGAAGTCAATGCCGCGCTCGAGAACCCGAGCGTCTGGAACGAACCCAAGCGAGCCCAGGAACTCGGGCGCGAGAAGAAGACGCTCGAAACCGTGGTCGACACCATCGATCACCTCGAGACCAATTTGTCCGACAGCGCCGAGCTGTTCGAGATGTCGCGCGACGAGAGCGACACCGATGCCCTGGCTTCCATCGAAGCCGACGCCAGCCGGTTGCGCGAAATCGTCGAGCAGCTCGAGTTCCGGCGCATGTTCAGCAACCCTGCCGACCCGAGCAACTGCTTCATCGACATCCAGGCCGGCGCCGGAGGCACCGAAGCCTGCGACTGGGCCGCCATGCTCCTGCGCCAGTACCTCAAGTACTGCGAGCGCAAGGGCTTCAAGGCCACGGTCGAAGACGAGACCCCGGGCGACGTGGCCGGCATCAAGAGCGCCACGCTCAAGATCGAAGGCGACTACGCCTTCGGCCACCTGCGCACCGAGACCGGCGTGCACCGCCTGGTGCGCAAGAGCCCGTTCGATTCCGCCGGCGGGCGCCACACCAGCTTCGCCAGCATCTTCTGCTACCCCGAGATCGACGACTCGATCGAGATCGACATCAACCCGGCGGATGTGCGCACCGATACCTTCCGCGCCTCGGGCGCCGGCGGCCAGCACATCAACAAGACCGACTCCGCCGTGCGCCTGACACACATCCCCACTGGCATCGTGGTGCAGTGCCAGGACAGCCGCAGCCAGCACAGCAACCGCGACGTCGCCTGGCGCCGCCTGCGCTCGCGCCTCTATGACCATGAGATGCGCAAGCGCATGGAGCAGCAGCAGAAGCTCGAAGACACCAAGACCGACGTCGGCTGGGGCCACCAGATCCGCAGCTACGTGCTCGACCAGAGCCGCATCAAGGACCTGCGCACCAACGTCGAGATCTCCAACACCCAGAAGGTGCTCGACGGCGATCTCGACGCCTTCATCGAAGCCAGCCTGAAGCAGGGGCTGTAGGCCCGCCCGGCTCGCACCACCGAACGCACGCATCACCGAAAGCCCACCACCATGCGCGAAGGACCCGCCACCGTCATCCGCCGCGAGGACTACACAGCCCCGGCCTACTGGATCCGCCAGGTCGACCTGGCCTTCGATCTCGACGCCGCCAAGACGCTGGTCACCAGCCGCATGCAGGTCGAGCGCAACACCGCTGTGCCACCGGGCCAGGCGCTCGAGCTGCACGGCGACGAGCTCAACCTGCTGCGCGTGCTGATCAACGGCGAGAGCGTGTCGTTCCGCCATGCCGACGGCAAGCTGGTGATCGACCGACCGCCCGCCGACGACCGCTTCACGCTCGAGATCCGCAACACCTGCGCGCCCGAGAAGAACACCGCGCTGTCAGGCCTGTACACCTCCAGCGGCGGCTTCTTCACCCAATGCGAGGCCGAGGGCTTTCGCCGCATCACCTACTTCCTCGACCGGCCCGACGTGATGGCGGTGTACACCGTCACCATGCGCGCCGAGAAGGCGCGCTACCCGGTGCTGCTGTCCAACGGCAACCGGGTGGAACACGGTGCGCTCGACGGCGGGCGCCATTACGCCAAGTGGCACGACCCCTTCCCCAAGCCCAGCTACCTGTTCGCCATGGTGGCCGCCGACCTCGTGTGCCGCGAGCAGCGCATCACCGCGCGTTCGGGCAAGGACCACCTGCTGCAGGTGTATGTGCGGCGCGGTGACCTCGACAAGACCGAACATGCGATGCAGTCGCTCATCGCCTCGGTGGCCTGGGACGAATCGCGCTTCGGCCTGTCGCTCGATCTCGAACGCTTCATGGTCGTCGCCGTGGGCGACTTCAACATGGGCGCCATGGAGAACAAGGGCCTGAACATCTTCAACACCAAGTACGTGCTGGCCAGCCCCGCCACCGCCACCGACGCCGACTTCGCCGGCATCGAAAGCGTGGTCGGTCACGAGTACTTCCACAACTGGACCGGCAACCGCATCACCTGCCGCGACTGGTTCCAGCTCTCGCTCAAGGAAGGCCTCACCGTCTACCGCGACCAGGAGTTCTCGATGGACATGGCCGGCTCGCCTTCGGCGCGCGCGGTCAAGCGCATCGAGGACGTGCGCTCGCTGCGCGCCGCGCAGTTCCCCGAGGACGCCGGCGCCATGGCCCACCCGGTGCGCCCCGACAGCTACCTCGAGATCAACAACTTCTACACCGCCACCGTCTACGAAAAGGGCGCCGAGGTGGTGCGGATGATGGCCACCCTGGTGGGCCGCGAGGGCTTCCGCCGCGGCATGGACCTGTACTTCCAGCGCCACGACGGACAGGCCGTCACCTGCGACGACTTCGCGCAGGCCATCGCCGATGCCAACCCCGGCAGCGCGCTGGCCACCCACCTCGAGGCCTTCAAGCGCTGGTACGCGCAGGCCGGCACGCCCACCCTGCACGCCACGGTGCAGGCCGATGCGGCCTCGGGCACGCTCGCGCTCACGCTGCGCCAGAGCGCCCAGCCCTCGCCGGGCCAGGCGCACAAGCTGCCTGCCGTCATCCCGGTGCACATGGGCCTGGTGGCCGCAGATGGCCGCGCGCTGCCGCTGCAGCTCGAAGGCGAAGCCGCACCCGCAGGCACCGACCGCGTGCTGGTGCTGGCCGACACCGAGCAGACCTTCCGCTTCGTCGGCATCGACGTGCCGGCAGTGCCCTCGCTGCTGCGCGGCTTCTCGGCACCGGTGCTGCTGTCCGACGGGCTGGACGATGCCGCCCTGCTCACGCTGCTGCAGCACGACCACGACGCCTTCAACCGCTGGGAAGCCGGCCAGCGCCTGGCGCTGCGCCGCATGCTGGCATCGGTGGCCGACGCCGGGCGCGAGCCGCACCTGGACGATGCCTTCGTCGACGCCATGCGCGCCATCCTGCGCCACCCCGAGCTCGACCCGGCCTTCAAGGAACTGGTGCTCACCCTGCCCAGCGAAAGCTACGTGGCCGAACAGTGCGCCACGGTCGACCCGCAGCGCATCCACGTGGTGCGCGAGCTGATGCGCCGCCAGCTCGCCGCACGCCTGCATGCCGACTGGTTGTGGGCCTTTGAACACCACCAGGTGCGCGAGGGCTACCGCCCGGATGCCGATCAGTCGGGTCGCCGCGCCTTGGCCAACCTGGCCCTGCGCAACCTGGTCCTGCACGCGGTGGAAACCGCCGACCCGGTGTGGCCGGGCCGCGCCTACCAGCGCGTGAAAGACGCGGCCTCGATGACCGACCGCATGGGCGCGCTCGAAGCGCTCACCTCCTCGCATGCAGCCCTGGCCGAAGCCGCGCTCGAGCACTTCCACGGCCGCTTCTCGCACGACCCGCTGGTCATCGACAAGTGGTTCACGCTGCAGGCCACCACGCCCGAGCCGCTGGGCGCCCATGCCGGGCGCGTGTTCGCGCGGGTCAGGTCCCTGCTGCAGCACCCCGACTTCACGCTGCGCAACCCCAACCGGGCGCGCAGCCTGATCGGCGCCTTCTGCCATGCCAACCCGGCCGCCTTCCACCGGCCCGATGCCGCGGGCTATGTGTTCTGGGCCGAGCGGGTGCAGGAACTCGATGCCCTCAACCCGCAGATCGCCGCACGCGTGGCGCGCGCCATGGACCGCTGGTCGCAGCTGGCCGAGCCGCTGCGCAGCGCCGCACGCGAAGCCATCGCCCGGGTCGCCGCGCGCACCGAGCTGTCGTCCGACGTGCGCGAGATCGTCACCAAGGCGCTCGAGTCCTGAACCCGTCCCTCACCTGACCTGCCCCGCACCGCCATGGCCGCCAAACGCGTCAGCCTCACCCAGTACCTCGTCGAACAGCAGCGCGAGCATGGGCACATCCCCAGCCAGCTTCGGTTGCTGCTCGAGATCGTCGCCCGTGCCTGCAAGACCATCGCCATCGCCGTCAACAAGGGCGCACTGGGCGAGGTGCTGGGCAGCGCCGGCACCGAGAACGTACAAGGCGAAGTGCAGAAGAAGCTCGACGTCATCAGCAACGAGGTGCTGATCGAGGCCAACGAATGGGGCGGTCACCTCGCCGCGATGGCCAGCGAGGAGATGGACTCCATCCACGTCGTGCCCAACCGCTACCCGCAGGGCGAGTACCTGCTGCTGTACGACCCGCTCGACGGCTCGTCCAACATCGACGTCAACGTTTCCATCGGCACCATCTTCTCGGTGTTGCGCAAGGTGGGCCACCACCGCGGCGTCAGCGAAGAAGACTTCCTCCAGCCCGGCCGCGCACAGGCCGCGGCGGGCTACTGCGTGTACGGCCCGCAGACCACGCTCGTGCTCACCGTGGGCACAGGTGTCGCCATGTTCACCCTCGACCGCGAGACCGGCTCGTGGGTGCTCACCAGCAACGAGGTGCAGATCCCGGCGGACACCAAGGAGTTCGCGATCAACATGTCGAACATGCGCCACTGGGCAGCGCCGGTGCGCACCTACATCGACGAGTGCCTGGCCGGCAAGGACGGCCCACGTGGCAAGGACTTCAACATGCGCTGGGTGGCCAGCATGGTGGCCGACGTGCACCGCATCCTCACGCGCGGCGGCATCTTCA
>JAKLLB010000002.1 GCA_023150345.1 Aquabacterium sp. | reverse complement strand
GCCCGTGCTGCTCGAAGCGGCGGGCGCTGGCGCCGGCAAGCGCAACGGCCCTTTCTGGCCGCACCCGGCGAGCAGGCCGACCATGATGCCGATCAGGATGGCGCAGATGGCTACACTGGCGTTCCGATGCATGAAGGCATTATCGCCATGAGCCCCGAGCCCGCCAGCCTGACCGATGCCGAGTTCCATCACCTGGCGCACGCCGTGCTGGCGCGCATCGAGTCCATCGTCGATGCATGGCTGCAGGACGACGTGATCGATATCGACGCTGCGCGCACCGGTGGCTTGCTCGAGCTGAGCTTTCCGGGCGGCAGCAAGATCGTGATCAACACGCAGCCGCCCTTGCACGAAATCTGGCTGGCGTCCCGCTCCGGTGGGCATCACTTTCGGTATGCCCAAGGCCTGTGGCGCGATACACGCGATGACCGCGAGTTCTTCGACCAGCTGTCGAAATGCGCCAGCGAGCAGGCGGCTCGGGCACTGGTGTTCGCGCCAGGCTGAGTCCGCGGTCGGGTCCGCCGCCCCGCGCGTTCGATCGCGGTTGCCGGCCCTCCGGGCTCAACCCGCCACGACGGCCATCGGCTGAAGATCAACGCCGGAAGAGGTCCAGGATGCCCTTGCGCTCCTCGTCCGTGGGCGCTTGCGGCAGCTTGTCGTCCATGCCGACACTGCTCACCCCGGCACCGGGGCCGTACTCGTCATAGATCCAGTCGCTGCCGCGCTGCACCACACCCTCGGGCACCACGGGGTCGACCTGGGGCAGCTTCTTCAATGCATGCGCCATGTATTCCATCCAGACCGGCAAGGCCAGCCCACCCCCCGTCTCGCGGTCGCCCAGTTTGCGCGGATTGTCGTAGCCGATCCACACCACCGCAGCCAGATGGGGCTGGTAGCCCGCGAACCAGGCGTCCATCGAATCGTTCGTCGTGCCCGTCTTCCCGTAGAGATCGGCGCGGCGGAAGGTCTGGTGGACAGCCGCTGCGGTGCCGGCACGGGTGACTTCGCCGAGGAGCTGGGTCATCACGAACGCGTTGCGCGCATCGATCACACGCATGGACTCGTCGACCTCCGGCGGCTGCACGTCGCGCAGCAGGCGGCCCTGGTTGTCGGTGATGCGGGTAATCAGCATCGGATTGACGCGGTGGCCGCCGTTGGCGAAAACGGAGTAGGCGCTGGCCATTTGCAGCGGTGTGACCGAACCCGCGCCAAGGGCCATGGTGAGGTAGGGCGGGTGCTTGTCGGCATCGAAACCGAACCGCGTGGCCCACTCCTGTGCGTACTGTGTGCCCACGGCCTGCAGGACCCGTATCGACACCATGTTCTTCGACTTGGCCAGGGCCTGCTTCAGCAGCATCGGGCCTTCGAACTTGCCGTCATAGTTCTTGGGCTCCCAAGGTTGGCTGCCGGTGGCGCCTGCATCAAAGAACAACGGCGCGTCGTTGACCGTGGTCTGCGCGGTGAAGCCCTTTTCAAGTGCGCTGGAGTAGATGAAGGGCTTGAAGCTCGAGCCCGGCTGCCTCCATGCCTGTGTCACATGGTTGAACTTGTTCTTGCCGAAGTCGAAGCCGCCAACGAGCGCGCGTATGGCGCCGGTGCGGGGGTCGATCGAGACGAATGCGCCTTCGACTTCCGGTTGCTGCGTGAGGATCCAATCGCCCTTGGGCCCCTTCACGGCGCGAACGATGGCGCCGCGGCGGATCTGCGTCTTGGGGCCGGCCTTCTCGGACAAGCCTGACGTCACCGGCTTCAGCCCGTCTCCGGTGACGGTGATCGACTCGCCTGATTGCAGTGCCGCGACCACCTTGCGGGGAGACGCCTCCAGAACGACGGCAGCCTTGAGTTCGTCGTTGTCCGGGTGATCGGCCAGGGCCTCGGCAATACGCACGTCGAGGTCGGCTGGATCGGCCGGCAAGTCGACGTAGTCTTCGGGGCCGCGATAGACCTGACGGCGTTCGTAGTTGAGGAGGCCCCTGCGCAGAGCTCGGTAGGCGACGAACTGGTCGGAGGAGTCAACTGTGACGTGGACGTCGAGCCCCCGGGTGGTGGTCTCGTCGCCGTACTGGCTGTGGACGAGCTGACGCACGGTCTCGGCGACGTACTCCGCATGGGTACCGCTGTCGCTCTGGGGGCGGTAGCGCAGGGGCTGGCGATGCGCGGCTTCGGCCTGCTCCTCGGTGATGAAGCCGTTTTCGTACATCCGCTGGATGATGTACTGTTGGCGACGGGTCGCGCGCTGGGGGTTGGCAATCGGGTTGTACGCCGAGGGTGCCTGGGGCAGGCCTGCGAGCATGGCCGCTTCGGCGATCGTGAGCTCCTTGATCGGTTTGCCGAAGTAGATTTCAGCTGCAGCGGCGAAGCCATAGGCCCGCTGGCCCAGGAAGATCTGGTTCATGTACAGCTCCAGGATCTGGTCCTTGGACAACTGGCTCTCGATCTTCAATGCCAGCAGGATCTCGTAGATCTTGCGCGTGAACGTCTTCTCGGTGGACAGATAGAAGTTGCGCGCCACTTGCATCGTGATCGTCGATGCGCCCTGGCTCTTCGCGCGGTTGAACTGCGCGAGTCCGGCGCGGACAATGCCGAGGTAGTCGACCCCGCTGTGGCGATAGAACCGGGCGTCCTCGATGGCCAGCACGGCCTCCTGCATCACCCGCGGGATCTGGGCTATGGGTGTGTAGATGCGTCGCTCCTCGCCGAACTCACCCAGAAGCACACCATCTGCGGAGATCACCCGCATCGGCAACCGCGGCCGATAGTCCGCCAGGCCGCTGATCTCGGGAAGGTTCGGGTAGGCCACCGACAAGGCAACGGCCAGAAGCATCAACAGGCCGACGAGTGCCGCCAGGGTGGCGCCCGCGCACCAGGTCGCCACTCGGGCGGGCGTTGCCCACCAGCGGCGGCGCCCGGAATTTGGGGAGGGCGCGGCGCCGCTCGCGGATTCCGTCATAGTGCCTGCAAGTGTATAGAACGTCACACCTGCGGCCTGATCCCTGCTCTCCAGGGGGGCGCCGCGATAGCGCCTTGTTTCAAATGCGCAGGCTGGCGTCGGAGAATCGCAACGAGGTTACAAACTCGGCGCGGGAAATTCCTTTGGTGCACAAAGGCTTTACTGCTAGCATTGAAGTAGTTTCTTAAGAATTGACTGTCCCAGTTTCGCCCGAGAGGGGAGATCTGTCGTGAGCTTTCTGGACTTGCTGCTGGGCCGCAAGCACCAGCCGATGATCGGGCTGGACATCAGTTCATCGAGCGCCAAGCTCGTCGAGCTGGGTCAGAGCTCAAACGGCGAGTACGTGCTCGAGCGCTTTGCCTCCGAACCCTTCGAGAAGGGCTGGATCACCGATGGCCAGATCGAGAAATTCGATGAAGTTGCCGAGGCGGTGCGCAAGCTGGTGCACAAGAGCGGCACCAAGACCAAGAACGTCGCCATGGCGATGCCGCAGTCGGCGGTGATCACCAAGAAGATCATGTTGCCGGCAGGGCTGCGAGACGAAGAGCTCGAGTTGCAGGTCGAGTCCGAGGCCAATCAGTACATCCCCTTCTCCCTCGACGAGGTGAGTCTCGATTTCTGCGTGATCGGACCCAGCACCACGTCCAGCGGCGATGTCGAGGTCCTCATCGCCGCCTCGCGCAAAGATCGGGTGCAAGACCGCCAAGGTCTGGCTGAAGCCGCCGGTCTCAAGCCCATGGTGCTCGACATCGAGTCGCACGCCTCCCGGCTGGCGATGTCGCGAGTGGTTGGCTCGCTGCCCAACGAGGGCCGCGACGCGCTGGTGGCGCTGTTCGAAATCGGCGCGGACACAACCAGCCTGAAGGTGCTGCGCGACGATGACATGCTCTATGACCGCGACCAGGCCTTCGGCGGCTCGCAGCTCACGCAGCTGATTTCGCGGCAGTACGGCTTTTCGTTCGAGGAAGCCGAGCAGAAGAAGGTCGCCGGCGACCTGCCCGATGACTACGACAACATCATCCTGGCGCCGTTTGTCGATAGTCTGTCGCAGGAAATCGGCCGGGCGTTGCAGTACTTCTTCACCAGCACTCCGCATCACAAGGTCCATTACGTCATGCTTGCCGGCGGCACGGCCACGCTGCCCGGACTCAAGGAACGCGTGACCGAGCTCACCGGCTTTGCATCGATGGTGGTGAACCCCTTCGACAACATGAAGCTCGGCTCGGCCGTGCGCGAGGCGAAGGTGCGGCGTGACGCGCCTTCCTACCTCACGGCGTGCGGGCTTGCGATGAGGAGGTTCGTGCAGTGATCCTGATCAACCTTCTTCCGCACCGGGAAGAGAAACGCCGGCAGCGCAAGCGGGCGTTCTACTCCGGCCTCGGACTGGCGGCCGTTGTGGGCCTGGGCATCGGCGTCATCTGGTACGGCGTCGTGCTGCAAATGACTGCGGCGCAGGAGGAGCGCAACAGCTTCCTGACGGCCGAGATCAAGCGTCTGGAAGGACAGATCAAGGACATTGCCACCTTGCGTGCCGAGATCGACAGCCTGAAGGCACGTCAGAAGGCGGTCGAGGACCTTCAGACCAACCGCAACGTGCCGGTGTATCTGCTTGACGAACTGGTGCGATATACGCCCGAGGGCATCTACCTCACGTCGATCAAGCAGAACGGCGATCTGGTGACGATCTCCGGGGTTGCCCAGACCAACGAGCGGGTGTCCGAACTGCTGCGCAACGCCCAGCACCAGTCGCAATGGCTGCGTCAGCCCGATCTCGTGGAGATCAAGGCGGTCAACGTGCCCGTTGCGGCCGGCAGCCGCGAGCAACGTCGGTTGTTCGATTTCTCGGTGCGCGTATCGTTGAAGCAGCCGGCTGCCCAGGAGGCGGGGAAACCGGCCTCGGCCCCGGCATCCGGCCCCGCCGCCTCGGCGCCGCGCAAGGCGACCTGACGGAGGTAGCGACATGGCAGACACCACACTACCCGCCAACCTCGACATCGCCAGTGCCTTTGGCAAGGTCAGCTCGCAGTTCAAGGGCCTGAACACCCGGGAGCCGGGCCAGTGGCCGCTGTTGCCCAAGATCGCGGCCTGGGCGGCCATGGCTGCCGCCGTGGTTGCCGTGATGTGGTTCGTGATCATCAGCGGTGCCACCGAGGCCCTCGAGCTCGAGCGCAACAAGGAACCCAAGCTCAAGGACGACTTCCGCGCCAAGCTGGCCCAGGCGGTGAACCTCACTGAACTGCGCAAACAGAAGCAGCAGGTCCAGGAGTACGTCACCCAGCTTGAAAAGCAGCTGCCGGGCAAGGCCGAGATGGACGCACTGCTCTCGGACATCAACCAGGCCGGAATCGGCCGCGGTCTGCAGTTCGAGTTGTTCAAGCCGGGGCAGATCGACCTCAAGGACTTCTATGCCGAGTTGCCGATCGCCATCAAGGTCAGCGGGCGGTATCACGACATCGGTGCGTTTACCGCCGACGTCGCCAACCTGTCGCGCATCGTCACGCTGCACAACCTGAACATCACGACGCCGACGAAAGACACGTCCGGCAACCTCGCCATGGAGGCGACGGCACGGACCTATCGCTATCTGGATGTGAACGAGATCGCCGAGATCCGCAAGGCCAAGGCCGAAGCCGCGGCGAAGGCGAAGGGGGCTGCCAAGAAATGAAGCCGCACACCCTCTGGGCCCTGACGCTGGCCGCGGTCGCTCTCGCCGGCTGCACGGCTGATCAGGAAGAGCTCTCGGTCTGGATGGACCAGGAGCGCAAGTCCGTCAAGCCGAGCGTGCAGCCGCTGGTGCCGCCCAAGAAGTTCGATCCCGCGCCCTACAAGGGCGCCGAAGCGGTGGAGCCATTCAGCAACCAGAAGCTGGCCGTCGCCATCAAGCAAGAGGCGCGGCAGCCGAACTCGCTTCTGGCGGCCGAGTTGAACCGCCGCAAGGAACCGCTCGAGGCCTATCCGGTGGACAGCATGTCCATGGTCGGCAGCCTGACGCGAGGCGGCAGGCAGTTTGCGCTGCTGAAGGTCGACAACCTGCTCTTCCAGGTCAAGCAGGGCGACTACCTGGGTCAGAACTTCGGAAAGATCACCCGCATCAACGAAACGGAGGTCCTCTTGCGAGAGATCGTCCAGGATGCGGCCGGTGAATGGATCGAGCGCACCAGCACGCTCCAGTTGCAGGAGAAGGCGCGATGAATCAGAAGCAGGAGAACCGCAACATGGTGAAGTGGCGCGCCGGACTTGCCGCCCTTGCGCTGGCAGTGTTCACGCCGATGGCAGCGTGGGCGCAGAACGCGATTCAGTCGATCACGGCCACGCAACAGGCGGGCGCCGAGGTCGTGCGGATCGAGTTGAAGGAGCCGCTCGCGGCCGTCCCCAACGGATTCGCGGTGCAGACCCCTCCCCGCATTGCCATCGACCTGCCCGGCATCGGCAATGCGCTGGGCAAGTCGAGTATCGAGATCAACCAGGGCAACCTCCGCTCGGCCAGCGTGGCGCAGGCCGGCGAGCGCACTCGGTTGGTCTTGAACCTGCGACAGCCGTCGAGCTACCGCGCCGAATTGCAGGGAAACGCGCTGGTCCTGACGGTCGAGTCGACCGCCGCGCCCATGACGGCGTCAACCTCCGGCGAACCTGTGCACTTCGCGGCCAGCCAGAACCAGCAGCAGTTGCCGCTTCGCGACATCGACTTCCGTCGTGGTCCGGATGGCTCCGGCCGTGTGCTGGTGTCGCTGGCCAACACGCAGGTCGGTGTGGACATCCGCCAGCAAGGCCAGAACCTCGTGGTCGAGTTCTTGCGGTCGTCACTGCCGGAAAACCTGCGCAAGCGCCTGGATGTCACTGACTTCGGCACGCCGGTGCAGAGCGTGTCGGCCTTCCAGGCCGGTGAGCGGGTGCGCCTGGTCGTGGAGCCGCGTGGTGCGTGGGAGCACAGCGCCTACCAGAGCGACAACCAGTTCGTGTTGGAAGTGCGGCCGATGAAGGTCGACCCGCACAAGTTGACCCAAGGCCCTGGGTTCAGTGGCGAGAAGCTCTCGCTCAACTTCCAGAACATCGAGGTGCGCGCGCTCTTGCAGGTGATCGCCGACTTCACCAACTTCAACGTCGTCACCAGCGACACAGTGACAGGCAACGTCACGCTGCGGCTGAAGGACGTGCCCTGGGATCAGGCACTCGACATCATCATGCAGGCCAAGGGCCTTGGCGTGCGCAAGAGCGGCAATGTGCTGTGGATTGCGCCCAAGGACGAACTCGCCGCCAAGGAGCAGGTGGAACTCGAGGCGAAGAAGAAGGTGGCCGAACTCGAGCCGGTGCGCACGCAGGCGTTCCAGTTGAACTACACGAAGGCCGAGGAAGTCGCCAAGGGCTTGGCAGGCACCGCAACAACGTCCAGTAGTGGCGGCTCTGCGTCGAGCTCGGCAACGCGCGTGCTCACCGCCCGCGGGAGTGTGATGTTCGAGTCGCGCACCAACCAGCTGTTCGTGACCGACATCCCGTCCAAGCTCGAGGAGATCACCGCGCTCATCGCGAAGATCGACATACCGGTGCGCCAGGTCTTGATCGAGGCGCGACTGGTCGAGGCCGACGACAAGTTCGGGCGTGCGTTGGGCGTCAAGCTCGGCGCGTCCGACTTCCGGGGTTTGTTGGGCGGCGTGCCCGGCTACAACGTGGGCGGCAACAACTACATCACGGTCGGCGGCAACTACAACGCTGCCGGTGGGCAGACCCTGCAGCTGAAGACCGACGACTTCAAGTACACCGACACGCAGATGATCAATCTGCCGGCCAACTCGGGCAATTTCTCGACGCAGTCTGCCGCGTCATTTGCCTTGTCCCTTTTCAGCCCCACGGCCAATCGGTTCCTGAACCTGGAGCTGTCGGCGTTGGAGGCCGATGGCAAGGGAAAAATCGTCTCCAGCCCACGCGTCATCACGGCGGACCAGGTGAAGGCCGTCATCGAGCAGGGCGAGGAACTGCCCTATCCGGTGGCCACATCCAGCGGCGCGACGGCCATCGCCTGGCGCAAGGCCAACCTCCGATTGGAAGTGACGCCCCAGATCACGCCAGAGGGCGCCGTCATCCTCGACCTCGACGTCAACAAGGACAGTGTCGGTCGGTCGACGTCAATGGGCTTCGCGATCGACACCAAGCATGCGCGGACGCAGGTATTGGTCGAGAACGGCGGAACGGTGGTCATCGGTGGCATCTTCACTCAGGTCGAGCGCAATGAAGTCAACAAGGTGCCACTGCTGGGTGATGTGCCGTTCGTCGGCGCCTTGTTCCGCAACACCGCTCGCGTGGCCAACAAGACGGAACTGCTGATCTTCATCACCCCGAAGATCGTGACCGAGCGTCCGACGGCCCGCTAGGCTGCCGACGCTGACCCTGGAATCTCAAGGAGTGAAGAGCATGATGTCCTGGCGAACCTGGATCGCCGGCCTGCTGACCGCGGTGGTCGCCGGCTGCGGGGGTGGTGGTGGAAGTGCTGGCAGCCCGATCATGGGGACCACGCCGGCACCCACGCCTTCCGATCTGACACTGGTGCTGTCCTCGACCACCATCAAGAACTCCGGCAGCGATACGGTGGAAGCCACCGTGACCGCCGTCGACGCCAACCGCAATGCGCTTGAAGGCGTACAGGTCACGATTTCGGTCGACTCCGGTGCGACCGTCGTGGTGGCCGGTGAAATCGGCGGCAAGACCGGGCCGGACGGCAAGGTCGTTGGCAGCATCGGCATCGGGTCTGACAAGACGCAGCGCAAGATTATCGTGACGGCGTCCTCAGGGTCGATCAAGAAGACGGCCGAACTCACAGTGGTCGATGCAGGCAGCCCGGTACCCACCGCTGCGGACATGGTGCTGACGCTGTCTGCGCTCAGCCTGCCCAATTCGGGTACCCAGACCATCACTGCGACCTTGACTGCTGTAGATGCGAACCGAAATGCGGTACCCAACATACCCGTCATCTTCGCAGTCGACAACGGCGCTACGGCCAAGGTGAACGGCACCGTCACGGATGCCGACGGCAAGATCACCGCGGCTGTCGGCATCGGCGACGACAAGACCAATCGGTTGATCACGGTCACCGCAACCAGCGGCGCCCTGTTCAAGAAGGAGCAGTTCCAGATCATCGGGTCCCAGATCAAGACCACGCTCCTGCCGTCGGCGCTCAACCCGGGTCAGATCGGCAAGATCCAGTACAGGCTAGCCGACGTCAACGGCAATCCTGTGCCGAACAAGTCCATCGTCATCACCGGCGCGAACGGGACCCAGACAACGGGTGTCTCCGACGTCAACGGCGACTTCGAGTACACCTATACCGCGCCAGCCAATCCCGGCGAGATCATCATCCGGGCGGCAGCGCTTGGCGTTCAGGCGCAGTCCAACGTGCTGGTGCTGGCCGGCCAGGGCGAGATCCCGCCGGTCACGATCAAGATCCAATCCGCATCGGTCTCGGCCAACCCCAGCGTGGTGCCAGTCAACCTGGGTGGCTCGACGAGCAACCAGGCCAGCATCCGCGCGCTCTTCCTCAGCGAGCAGAACGCGCCGGTCAAGAACATCCGGGTGCGGTTCGACCTGGGTGGTGACCCGCAGTCGATCGGGGGCACCTTCACTGCCGGCACCACGATGCTCTACAGCGATGCCAATGGCGTGGCGACGACGTCCTACATCCCGGGTTCACGGTTCAGCCCGACCGACGGTGTGACGATACGCGCCTGCTGGGACTACGGTGACTTTGCGGCGGGTTCCTGCCCGAACTCGACGTTCACCACACTGACGGTTGCCGCCGACGCGCTTTCGGTGAGCATCGGTACCAACAACCTGATTGCCGATGATTCCACGGGCGTCAAGTACGTGAACCGTTATGTGGTTCAAGTCGTTGACTCGTCAGGCAATGCCGTTGCCGACGTCGAGGTTCGCGCGTCTCTGGACCTCCTGTCGTATTGGAAGGGTGTGTGGGTTCCCGGACTCGAACGCTGGGAGCAGATCGTCACCGCGACCTGCGACAACGAGGACCTGAACCGAAACGGCGTGGCCGAGGAGTACACCAACGGCTGGAAGGAAGACGTCAACGACAGCGCCAACTTGACGACCGGCCGCCCAGCGCTAGAGCCGCGGAAGGCCGATGTGGCCCTGTCGTTCGAAGGGTCCACCAAGACCAGCACCAGTGGCAGCGTGGTCCTGCGGATCGAGTACCCACAGAACCTCGGTTCATGGGATGTATTCAACCTCGTGGTCTCAGCGTCAGGCGTGGCGGGTACCGAAGGTCGTGCCAACTTCGTCGGCGTCCTCCCTGTCCCCGCGACCGCGGTCAACCGACTGGACTTGACACCACCATTCCGCACCAGTCCATACGGAGTGCTGGAGAGTCCCAAGGTCTCGCCGCCCGAAGGCAGTTACACCACACGCACGGCTCCAGTGCTGTGCACCAACCCGAACTGAGCAAGGCGGCCAGCATTTCCCTGGTGGGCATGCCCGGCTGCGGCAAGTCCACCGTAGGGAAGCACCTCGCGCGCCAATTGGGCTGGGCATACGCCGACAGCGACGCTGAGATCGAGCGCGCGATCGGCATGCCGATCCGCGCCTTTTTCGAATCGCGCGGTGAGGCCGTGTTCCGCGACCTCGAGGAAGACGCGATCGAGCAGTTGACGCGACGCCGCGGGCTCGTCCTTGCCACGGGCGGGGGCGCCGTCCTGCGCGACAACAACCGGCGCGCCCTGGCGTCTCGCACGTGGGTGATCTACCTTCGCACCAGTCCCGAGGAACTCTTCAGGCGCTTGCGCCACGACACCCAGCGGCCCTTGCTGCAGGTCGACGACCCCCTGCGCCGGCTGCGTGAGCTGTTCCGCGAGCGCGATCCGCTGTACCGGATGACCGCGCGCTATGTGATCGACATCGGACGCCCGACGGTCCACGCGCTGGTCAACATGGTGCTCATGCAACTCGAGCTGGCTGGGCTCATCGACCCCGCGCTGGTGCCTGCGACCGTGGGGCGCGAGCCCGCTCCTCGCTCATCGGACAGCTGAGCACGACTGCTGCGCGATTGCCCTCCCGTGGAGGGAGTCGGTGTCCGCGGGTGGGGGTGAATCCGGCGCCCAGCCGCCTACACTTCGGGCATGTCCATGCAGCCCGCCTCGACCGACCACTTGTCGCGAATCACCATAGAACTCGGCGATCGCGGCTACGACATACTGATAGGCAAGGGCCTGCTCGGCGACGCCCGCACCTGGGCGGGGCTGCCGCGATCCGCGCGCGCGCTGGTTGTCACCAACGACGCAGTGGGACCCTTGCATGCCCGCGCGCTGATGGACCAACTGGCTGGCTTGCATGGCAGGGTGGACTGCCTGGAGCTGCCAGACGGCGAGGCCCACAAAGACTGGCAGACACTCAACCTCATCTTCGACCGATTGCTGGCAACCGTCAGTGATCGCAAGACCGTGCTTTACGCGCTGGGTGGTGGTGTCGTCGGCGACATGACCGGGTTCGCCGCGGCGTGCTACATGCGCGGCATCCCGTTCGTGCAGGTGCCCACCACCTTGCTGGCGCAGGTCGACTCATCGGTTGGCGGCAAGACCGCGATCAATCACCCCCTGGGCAAGAACATGATCGGCGCCTTCTACCAGCCGATACGTGTGATCTGCGACCTCGACCTGTTGCGAACGCTGCCGGCGCGAGAACTCTCTGCCGGTCTCGCCGAGGTCATCAAGTACGGTCCGATCGCCGATCTGGACTTCATGGACTGGCTGGAACCGCGCGTCGCCCGCCTGCGCTCACTGGACATGGACGCCCTGGGCTACGCGGTACGACGATCATGCGAAATCAAGGCTGCGGTGGTGGCAGCGGATGAACGCGAAGGAGGTCTGCGCGCCATCCTGAACTTCGGGCACACCTTCGGACATGCCATTGAAGCTGGAATGGGCTATGGCACGTGGTTGCATGGCGAGGCAGTGGGGTGCGGAATGGTGATGGCGACAGAGCTCTCCCGTCGACTCGATCTCGTCAATGCGGCATTTGTGGGGCGCGTGCGGGCCATGGTGTCGGCCGCAGGACTACCGACTGTTGCACCCCACATGCCTGCCTCGCAGTGGATGGAGCTGATGCAGCATGACAAGAAGGCCGAGGCTGGCTCGATTCGCTTCGTGCTCGTCGACGACCGTGGGCATGCCGACGTGCGGCCGGTCGCCGACGATGTCGTGCTCGACGTCATCAGCCGATGCACCGAGCCAGCCGGCGATGCGGCGCCCGCGGCGACGCGCTAGCAGGGGGACGCCTGGCGATCATGGTTTGTCGCGCCGGAGGCAACGCCGACCAGGGCACCTCGGTATTCACTACCGGGAACTGGCCTGCTTCCAGGGCGTTGGCCAGCTATGCAAGCAACCCCGAACGCAGCCGCGGCCGCCGCCACCCCGAGCCGCGACCACGCGGTCGCGACGAGTTTCAACGCGACCGTGACCGCATCGTTCACAGCACTGCATTTCGACGGCTGGTCTACAAGACGCAGGTGTTCGTCAACCACGAGGGTGACCTCTTCCGCACAAGGCTGACGCACACGCTGGAGGTGGCCCAACTGGCCCGATCGATCGCGCGCGGCCTGGGCCTGCACGAGGACTTGGTCGAGGCGATCGCGCTGGCCCACGACCTCGGCCATACACCCTTCGGACACGCTGGTCAGGACGCCCTGAACGCCTGCATGCGGGCTCATGGCGGGTTCGAGCACAACTTGCAGAGCTTGCGGGTGGTGGACGAGCTCGAGCAGCGCTACCCGGGGTTCGATGGTCTGAACCTGTCCTTCGAAAGCCGCGAGGGCATTCTGAAGCACTGCAGCCGAGCCGACGCCCATGGCCTGACGCTGCGCGAACCTGACGGTCCGGCGGCGCGGTTCCTGGACGGTACGCGTCCGAGCCTCGAAGCCCAGCTCGCCAACGTGGCCGACGAGATGGCCTACAACGCCCATGACATCGACGACGGCGTGCGTTCGGGCCTGCTGTCGATGGACTCACTGATCGACGTGTCGGTGGTCCGGCGCCATCACGCTGCGGTGCTCCATGATCACCCCGGACTGGCTGCGCGGCGCCTGCTGTTCGAGGTGCTCCGGCGCATGCTCGCCGAGCAGGTCCACGACGTGATCGACAGCACTGCGACGAGATTGGAGGAGCTGGCGCCGACGAGTGCCGATGCCGCACGGCAACTGCCGGCCGCTGTGGGCTTCAGCGACCAACTGGCAGGCGAGGTTGCCGCGCTCAAGCGCGTCCTGATGCGCGAGCTCTACCGGCACCCCCAGGTGGTCGAGACCACCGACGCTGCGCGTGAAGTGGTGCGACAACTGTTTGCCGCCTACTTGGGTGATCCGAAGCAGATGCCCGCCGACTACGCCGCACGAGACAACCGGCATCGGGCCATTGCCGACTACATCGCCGGCATGACCGATCGCTATGCAACGCGTGAGTATCGGCGGCTCACAGGCCGCGAGCCGTTTGGCGCACCGACCCCCGCCGTGACCTGACGCCGACAGCCCTTCCACAGCGGCAGGACCAGCGCGAACAGCCCCTCATGGCCAGACTGCCCAGGCTCGCGCTTGCCGGTCATGCACACCTCGTGTGGTTGCAGGCACGCCCGGACACTGAACTGTTCGACGGCCACGCCGATCGGCAACATCTGCTGGACGCGCTGCGCCAGGCCGCCGCGCAGCATCATGTGGCGACGCACGCCTACGCGCTCTGCGCGTCACACGTCCTGCTGCTCGTGACACCCAGCATCGCCACCGGTCTGGCTCGCGTGGTGCAGGACCTGGGGCGACGATGGGTGGCCACGCGCAACCGCCGTGCTGGCCATGCCGGCAGTCCGTGGAACGGGCGCTATGGCGCCGCGATTCTGGAGCCCGGTGGCGATGTGTTGGACACGCTGGTATTCGTCGACCTTTGCGGCAGCCGCGAGCCGGGCGATGTGGCGCACAGCAGCGCCCCGCACCACCTGGGCCAGGCACGCGTGTCGTGGCTGACTCCGCCGCGGGAGTACTGGGCTTTGGGCAACACGCCGTTCGACCGCGAGCTGAGGTACGCGCAGTTGCTGGAGGCGGGGCTGCCCGAGCACCGGATGAACCAGATCAGCCGCGCCTCGCGATCGAATTGGGCGTTGGGGTCGCCCGAATTTGTTGCTCGGCTGGCTGAGCAAACCGGACGGCCTGCCGCGCCGCGGCGCCGCGGCCGACCCAGGAAGTCACCAGGATGAGCGCCGAAGCGCAGTTTTGATATGGCCCCATTAAATTTGATCGCCCGAAGTCGCGTCGATATATAGGGTCAGATCAATGCAGATTCTGCTTGAGTCGATTGCTGCACTGCAGTAACCTCGCGCCTCGTCCGATCGAGTCGTGAAGGAGCGCGTCATGCGCCTGGCCCATTCCGAGGGAAGTTCCACCCACATCGCCACGCAGTCGCTGGAGCCGCAAGGGCTCTACGACCCACGCAACGAGCATGACGCCTGCGGTGTCGGCTTCGTCGCCCACATCAAAGGACAGCGGGCGCACGCCATCGTCGAGCAGGGGTTGAAGATCCTCGAGAACCTCGACCACCGCGGCGCGGTTGGGGCCGACAAGCTGATGGGAGACGGCGCCGGCATCCTGATCCAGTTGCCCGATGAGTTCTACCGCTCGGAAATGGCGCGGGCCGGAGTGGCGCCCGATGGATCCACAGGCGTCGCGCTGCCGCCGCCCGGGGAGTACGGCGTGGGCATGATCTTCCTGCCCAAGGAACACGCCTCGCGCCTGGCCTGCGTGCAGGAGCTCGAGCGTGCGGTCAAGGCCGAAGGCCAGGTACTGCTGGGATGGCGCGATGTCCCGGTGGATCGCGACATGCCGATGAGCCCGGCGGTTCGCGCCAAGGAGCCGGTGATCCGCCAGATCTTCATTGGCCGCGGCCCCGACGTGATCGTGCCCGATGCGCTCGAACGCAAGCTCTACGTCATCCGCAAGACGGCCAGCGCGGCGATCCAGGCGCTCAAGCTCACGCACAGCCGCGAGTACTACGTACCCAGCATGAGCTGCCGCACGGTCATCTACAAGGGCCTGCTGCTGGCCGACCAGGTGGGCAAGTACTACCTTGACCTGCAGGATCCGCGGGTGGTCTCGGCACTGGCGCTGGTGCACCAGCGCTTCTCCACCAACACCTTCCCCGAGTGGCCGTTGGCCCACCCATACCGAATGGTGGCCCACAACGGCGAGATCAACACCGTCAAGGGCAACTTCAACTGGATGCGCGCGCGCGAGGGCGTCATGAAGTCGCCCGTGCTGGGCGAAGACCTGAAGAAGCTCTACCCCATCAGCTTCGAGCACCAGAGCGACACCGCCACCTTCGACAACACGCTCGAGCTGCTCACGATGGCGGGCTACCCGCTGGCGCACGCCGCGATGATGATGATCCCCGAGGCCTGGGAAAACCACGGACTGATGGACGAGCGTCGGCGGGCGTTCTACGAGTACCACGCCGCCATGCTCGAACCCTGGGATGGTCCCGCCGCGATGGTGTTCACCGACGGCAAGCAGATCGGCGCCACGCTCGACCGCAACGGCCTGCGCCCGGCCCGCTACATCGTCACCGACGATGACATCGTGGTCATGGCCTCCGAGTCCGGCGTGCTGCCCATACCCGAGAACCGGATCGTCAAGAAGTGGCGACTGCAGCCTGGGCGCATGTTCCTGATCGACCTGGAGCAGGGGCGCATCGTCGACGACGAAGAACTCAAGAACCAGTTCGCGAATGCACGGCCCTACCGGCAGTGGATCGAGAACGTGCGCATCCGGCTCGACTCGATCGATGCCGGCAGCGAGCCGCCCGCCGCGGCCGAGGCACTGCTGGACCGCCAGCAGGCCTTTGGCTACAGCCAGGAGGACATCAAGTTCCTGCTCGCGCCGATGGCCGCAGCAGGTGAGGAAGCCATTGGCTCGATGGGCAACGACTCGCCGCTGGCGGTGCTGTCCGACCGCAACAAGCCGCTCTACAACTACTTCAAGCAGTTGTTCGCACAGGTGACGAACCCGCCGATCGATCCGATCCGCGAGGCCATCGTCATGAGCCTGAACAGCTTCATCGGTCCCAAACCCAACTTGCTGGACATCAACGCCGTCAACCCGCCAATGCGCCTGGAGGTGACGCAACCGGTGCTCGACTTCGACGACATGGCGCGACTGCGGGCCATCGAGCGTCACACCAACGGCAAGTTCAAACCCTACGAGATCGACATCACGTATCCGTTGTCGTGGGGTCGCGAGGGAGTGGAAGCCAAGCTGGCATCGCTGTGCGCGCAGGCGGTCGACGCATTGCGCGGTGGCCACAACATCCTCATCATCACCGATCGGTGCATGGACCGTGCCAACGTCGCCATTCCGGCGTTGCTGGCGTTGTCGGCGATTCATCACCACCTGGTGCGCGAGGGCCTGCGCACGACGGCGGGCCTGGTCGTCGAAACCGGCTCGGCGCGCGAAGTGCACCACTTCGCAGTCCTCGCCGGCTACGGCGCCGAAGCTGTGCACCCCTACCTCGCGCTCGAGTCCCTCGAGGCGATGCACCAGGACTTGCCCGGTGCGCTATCGGCCGAAAAGGCGATCGCCAACTACATCAAGGCCATCGGAAAGGGCCTGTCCAAGATCATGTCCAAGATGGGCATCAGCACGTACATGTCGTACTGCGGCGCCCAGATCTTCGAGGCCATCGGACTGCAGAAGGACTTCGTCGAGAAGTATTTCCGCGGCACTGCCAGCCAGGTGGGCGGCATCGGCGTGTTCGAGGTGGCCGAAGAGGCACTGCGCATGCACACGGCGGCCTTCGGCGGCGATCCGCTGCTCGAGCACATGCTCGACACCGGCGGCGAGTACGCCTGGCGCTCGCGCGGCGAAGAGCACATGTGGACGCCCGACGCCATCGCCAAGCTGCAGCACAGCACGCGCTCGGGCAAGTTCGACACGTACAAGGAGTACGCCCAGCTCATCAACGATCAAAGCCGGCGCCACATGACCTTGCGCGGCCTGTTCGAGTTCAAGGTCGATCCGAGCCGTGCCATTGCCCTGGAAGAGGTGGAGCCCGCGGTCGAGATCGTCAAGCGTTTTGCCACCGGCGCGATGAGCCTGGGCTCGATCTCCACCGAGGCCCACTCCACGCTGGCGATCGCCATGAACCGCATCGGCGGCAAGAGCAACACCGGTGAAGGCGGCGAGGATCCGGCGCGTTATCGCAATGAGCTCAAGGGCATTCGCATTGCGCAGGGCACCAAGGTCTCCGATGTCATCGGCAGCAAGGTCATTGCCGCCGACTACGAATTGCGCGACGGTGACAGCCTGCGCTCGAAGATCAAGCAAGTGGCCTCCGGCCGCTTTGGCGTGACCACCGAGTATCTGGTTTCGGCCGATCAGATCCAGATCAAGATGGCACAAGGTGCCAAGCCCGGCGAGGGCGGCCAGTTGCCCGGTGGCAAGGTCAGCGAGTACATCGGCTTCCTGCGCTACTCGGTGCCCGGTGTGGGCCTGATCAGCCCGCCGCCCCACCACGACATCTACTCGATCGAAGATCTGGCGCAACTCATCCATGACCTGAAGAACGCCAACCCGCGCGCGTCGATCAGTGTGAAGCTCGTGTCCGAGGTGGGCGTGGGCACGATCGCCGCCGGCGTCACCAAGTGCAAGGCCGACCATGTCGTCATCGCCGGCCATGACGGCGGCACCGGTGCGTCGCCATGGTCGTCGATCAAGCACGCGGGCACACCCTGGGAACTGGGCCTGGCCGAGACGCAGCAGACCCTGGTGCTCAACCGCCTGCGCGCCCGCGTGCGGGTGCAGGCCGACGGCCAGATGAAGACCGGGCGCGACGTGGTCATCGGCGCGCTGCTGGGCGCCGACGAATTCGGCTTCGCCACGGCGCCGCTGGTGGTCGAGGGCTGCATCATGATGCGCAAGTGCCACCTCAACACCTGCCCGGTGGGCGTGGCCACGCAGGACCCGGTGCTGCGCGCGAAGTTCTCCGGCAAGCCCGAGCATGTGGTGAACTACTTCTTCTTCGTCGCCGAGGAAGCGCGCCAGATCATGGCGCAGCTGGGCATCCGGCGCTTCGACGACCTGATCGGCCGCAGCGATCTGCTCGACATGAAGAAGGGCATTGCGCACTGGAAGGCGCGGGGCCTGGACTTCAGCCGCGTGCTGCACCAACCGCGGGTCGATGCCGACGTGCCGCGCTTCCATGTCGAGGAGCAGGACCACGGCCTGGCGCGCGCACTGGACATCAAGCTGATCGAGAAGTGCCGGCCTGCCATCGAGCGCGGCGAAAAGGTCCAGTTCATGGAGGAGGTGCGCAACGTCAATCGCTCGGTTGGCGCGATGCTCTCCGGTGAGCTCATCCGCCAGCGCCCCGAGGGGTTGCCCGACCACACCATCTTCATCCAGTCCGAGGGCACGGGCGGTCAGAGCTTCGGCGCCTTCCTCGCCCCCGGCATCACGCTGTACCTGATCGGTGACGCCAACGACTACACCGGCAAGGGCCTTTCCGGCGGCCGGGTGGCCGTGCGCCCCAGCATCGACTTCCGTGGCGACGCCACGAAGAACATCATCATCGGCAACACCGCGCTGTACGGCGCGACCAGCGGCGAAGCCTTCTTCCGTGGCGTGGCCGGCGAGCGGTTCGCGGTGCGGCTGTCGGGGGCTACCGCAGTCGTCGAGGGCACCGGTGACCATGGCTGCGAGTACATGACCGGCGGCACTGTCGTCGTGCTGGGTCGCACCGGGCGCAACTTCGCCGCCGGCATGTCCGGCGGCGTGGCCTACGTCTACGACGAGGATGGCCAGTTCGCGCGTCGTTGCAACACCGCGATGGTGGCCCTGGACAAGGTGCTGTCGCGCACCGAGCAGGAAGCCACGCTCGAGCGTGGCCTGTGGCACCGCGGCGAGGCCGACGAGACGTTGCTCAAGACGCTGGTGGAAAGCCACCATCGCTGGACCGGCTCGCTGCGAGCGCGGGAAATACTGGACGACTGGGCCCAGGCCCGCGGCCGGTTCGTGAAGGTGTTTCCGCACGAGTACCGCCGCGCCTTGGGCGAGCTGCATGCCGCCCGCGCCGGCGAGGCAGCGGTCACAACGTCCAAGGACGACAGCCGCGGCGAAGGCAAGGGCCGCGGCTCGCGCTCGGTGCCGGCGAAGTAACCGGCTTACCGATCAGGAACGAGGAATCAGAACATGGGCAAGGTCACCGGCTTCATGGAGTTTGCGCGCCTGGAGGAGGGCTACGAGCCCGTCACCCAGCGCGTGCGCAACTACCGCGAGTTCGTCATCGGACTCGACACCGACCAGGCGAAGATTCAGGGCGCACGTTGCATGGATTGCGGCACGCCGTTCTGCAACAACGGCTGTCCGGTCAACAACGTCATCCCGGACTTCAACGACTTGGTCTACCGAGGTGACTGGCGCCAGGCGCTGGGGGTGCTGCACAGCACCAACAACTTCCCCGAGTTCACCGGCCGCATCTGCCCGGCGCCATGCGAGGCGGCGTGCACGCTCAACATCAACGATGACGCAGTGGGCATCAAGTCGATCGAGCACGCCATCATCGATCGCGGCTGGAGCCAGGGTTGGGTGCTACCCCAGCCGGCGCGCAAGCGCACCGGCCGCAAGGTGGCGGTCGTCGGCTCCGGCCCCGCCGGCCTGGCCGCGGCGCAGCAACTGGCGCGCGCCGGCCACGACGTGACGGTGTTCGAGAAGAACAGCCGCCTGGGTGGCCTGTTGCGCTACGGCATCCCCGATTTCAAGCTCGACAAGTCGCACATCGATCGCCGCGTCGAGCAGATGAAGGCCGAAGGCGTGACGTTCCGCACTGGCGTGCTGATCGGAGCCATGCCCGAGGGCTCCCGCATCACCAACGATGCCAAGCAGACGGTGTCGGCCGATGAGCTCAGGACTGCGTTTGACGCCGTGCTGCTGGCCGGGGGGGCCGAGGTCAGCCGTGACCTACCGGTTCCGGGGCGCGACCTCGACGGCGTGCACTTCGCCATGGAGTTCCTGCCTCAGCAGAACAAGGTGGTGGCCGGTGACAAGCTCAAGGGGCAGCTCAGCGCCGCGGGCAAGCATGTCATCGTCATCGGTGGCGGCGATACCGGCAGCGACTGCGTCGGCACCAGCAACCGCCATGGCGCGGCCAGTGTCACCCAGTTCGAGGTCATGCCCATGCCGCCTGCGCAGGAGGATCGTCCATTGACGTGGCCGTACTGGCCACTCAAGCTGCGCACGAGCTCCAGCCACGAGGAGGGCTGTGAGCGGGTGTTCGCCATTGCGACCAAGGCGTTCACGGGAGCCAAGGGCAAGGTCACCGGTCTGAAGACGGTTCAGGTGCAATGGCAGGGCGGCAAGATGACCGAGGTCGCGGGCACGGAGAAGGACTGGAAGGCCGATCTGGTGCTGCTGGCCATGGGCTTCACAGGCCCGGTGACCACGGTGCTCGAAGCCTTTGGGGTGGAGCGCGATGCCCGCGGCCAGGCGCGGGCATCGACCGACGAAGGCGGCTATCGCACCAGCGTCGACAAGGTTTTTGCCGCCGGCGACATGCGACGCGGCCAGTCGCTGGTCGTCTGGGCCATCCGCGAAGGCCGTCAGGCCGCGCGGTCGATCGATCAGTTCCTGATGGGCGCCAGCACGCTGCCGCGCTGATACGGGCCGAGGGGTCCCGATCGCTTGGTGCGGCGACCTGCGCGCCGCTTGCGCCGTTCACCTGCGTTTACATGGGCGAAACCGGTCGGTGCGGCATCGGTGGAATCCCCCATGCGACAATGAAATTTCCCGGATCTCCCAATATGCGGCTGGCGTCCGCATGTCTTGCTGCTTGTCCGCTTCCGACACCCTCATCGAGATCGACCGCGTCACGTTCGGCTACGACGACCGGCGAACCATCCTGCAGGACCTGAGCCTGCGCTTCGCGCGCGGCAAGGTGACGGCGGTGCTGGGTGGCTCCGGTTGTGGCAAGACCACGCTGCTGCGCCTGATCGGCGGCGTGCACGGCGCCAACCAAGGCATGGTGGTGTTCGACGGAGAAGTGATCGACGTCCACGACCGCGAACAGCTGTACCGACTGCGGCGGCGGCTGGGCATGCTGTTCCAGTTCGGGGCGTTGTTCACGGACCTCACGGTCTACGAGAACGTGGCCTACCCGCTGAGGGAGATGACCGATCTGTCCGAAGCGCTGATCCGCGACATCGTGCTCATGAAGCTCAACGCCGTTGGGCTGCGCGGCGCGGCGCCCTTGAAGATCAGCGAGGTTTCGGGCGGCATGGCGCGACGCATCGCCCTTGCGCGCGCCATCGCGCTCGATCCGGAACTGATCATGTACGACGAACCCTTTGCCGGCCTCGACCTGATCTCGATGGGCGTGGCCGCCAAGCTGATCCGCACGCTCAACGACGTCACCGGGGCCACGTCGCTCGTGATCTCGCACGACGTGCCCGAGTGCATGGCCATCAGCGATCACGTCGTGCTGCTGGCCAACGGCGGACGCATCGTGGCCCAGGGCACGCCCGCTGAATTGATGGCCTCCACCGATGCCGAGGTGCGCCAGTTCGTGCGCGGCGAGCCCGATGGCCCGGTGAAGTTCCACTACCCAGCTCCCGACATGGCGACCGACTTCGGCTTTCCGGCTGCCAGTGGGGGGCTGCGGTGAACCTGCTGGCACTGCTGGGCGAGCGCACCCTGGCGGTGCTGCGAGGCTGGGGCCGTGCGGCGCTGTTCTTCTTCGACCTGCTGCTGGCGCTGCCGGCAGCCCTGCGCCGGTTTGGACTGGTGGTCACCCAGATCCACGCCATTGGCAACCGCTCGCTCATCATCATCTTGGCCTCGGGCATGGCCGTGGGCTTCGTGCTGGCGCTGCAGCTGTACAACACCTTGATCACCTTCGGTGCAGCCGAGTCGCTGGGCCTCGTGGTCAATCTCTCGCTCGTACGCGAACTCGGGCCTGTGGTTACGGCCTTGCTGTTCGCTGGCCGCGCGGGCACCTCGCTCACCGCCGAGATCGGCCTGATGAAAGCCGGTGAGCAGATCGCGGCGCTCGAATTGATGGCGATCGATCCGCGCCAACGCGTGCTCGCACCGCGCTTCCTGGCCGGCGTGGTGTCGATGCCCTTGCTGGCGATCCTGTTCTCGGCCATCGGTATCCTGGGCGCGTGGTTGGTGGCGGTGGGCCTGATCGGCATCGACGCGGGCAACTTCTGGGCGATCCAGCAAAACGGCGTCGATGTCTGGCGCGATGTGGGCAATGGCGTGGTCAAGAGCTTTGTCTTCGGCATCATTTGCACGGCCGTTGCGCTGTACCAGGGCTATGAGACCGAGGCCACACCAGAGGGCGTGGCCTATGCCACCACGCGCACGGTGGTCATTTCCTCGCTGGGTGTGCTCGGCATGGACTTCATCCTCACGGCGTTGATGTTCTCGTCGGGTCGCTGACCCCGGGGCAGCGCGAAGGAAAAACTGATGGCGAAGCGAAACGTTGAAATCCTGGTCGGCCTGTTCGTGGTGCTGGGTTTGCTGGCGCTGGTGTTCGTGTCACTGAAGGCGGCCAACCTCACGTCGTTCGGCAACGGTGCCACCTACACCCTGGCTGCGCGTTTCGACAACATCGGAGGCCTGAAACCGCGTGCCCCGGTGCGGTCGGCTGGCGTGGTGGTCGGCCGCGTTACCCGTATTGCGCTGGACCCCAAGACGTTCCAGGGCGTCGTCACCCTGGAGGTGAACCAGGGCTTCCAGTTCCCGAAGGACACCTCGGCCAAGATCCTCACAGCCGGTTTGTTGGGTGACCAGTACATCGGGCTGGAGCCGGGAGGCGAAGAGAAGAACCTGGGCGCAGGCGACACCATCACCCAGACGCAGTCGGCGGTGGTGCTCGAGAACCTCATCAGCCAGTTTCTGTTCAGCAAGGCAGCCGAGGCCGGGGCGGGCGACGGCGCGGGCAAGCCGGCTGCCGATGCGGGGACGCGGAAATGAGTGTGGCCAGGCTGTCGCGTACGACGCTGCTGGTCCTGGGGATCACGGCGCTGAGTGGTTGCGCCAACGCACCATGGCGGATGCAGCGTCTGGAAGACACCGGCCCCACCGCGACACGGGCCGATCCTTGGGAGCGCTTCAATCGCGCGATGTTCGCGTTCAACGAAGTGGTTGACCAGACGGTGGTCAAGCCGGCGGCCCTGGGCTACCGTGCGATGGTGCCCGAGTGGCTGCGCGCCGGCATCGGCAACATGTTCGGCAACCTCGGCGATGCCTGGTCGGTGGTGAACTTGACGTTGCAAGGCAAGCCGCAGGCCGCGCTCGAGACGGGCATGCGGGTGACGACCAACACGCTGTTCGGCTTTGCCGGCTTCATCGACATCGCCGACGAGATGGGGCTGGAGCGCCGCAGCGAGGACTTCGGCCAGACGCTGGGTCGGTGGGGCATGTCCAGCGGCCCGTACCTGGTTCTGCCGCTGCTGGGACCGTCCACGGTGCGTGATGCCGCTGCCATGGTGGTCGACTCCAAGGCTTCACCGCCTCAGTTGGCGTTTGGCGAGGTGCGCGACCAGAACGGTGCCCGCGTGCTGCAACTGCTCGACACGCGGGTTCGGCTGCTCAATGCTTCGCGGGTGCTCGACGACATCGCGCTGGACAAGTACGTGTTCCTGCGCGATGCGTACCTCGCGCGTCGGCGCAGCCAGATCTATGACGGCAGTCCGCCGGAGGACGAGGAGCCGGCGGCAGCTTTGCCGAAGTGAACCGCCGAGCGCAGGTGTGCGTTGAGGGCAAGAGGGCCGACACGGCCCGTGCATGAAAGGACGATGATGTTTCGACGAGACGTGTTGAGTGCGCTGGGCGGCATCGCGGCAACCCTGAGCGTTGTCGGCTGGGCACCTGCCGCGCGTGCCGAGGCCCAGGCCGCCGACGAGTTCGTGCGGAAGCTTTCCACGGAGGTGATCGACGCGGTCAAGGCCGACAAGGCCATCCAGGCCGGTGATGTTCCTCGCATTCGGTCGTTGGTCGATGCCAAGGTGATGCCGCATGTGAACTTCGAGCGCATGACCTCCAGGTCGGTCGGTCCGCAATGGCGATCGGCCACGCCCGAGCAGAAGAAGCGCATGCTCGACGAGTTCAAGACCCTGCTCGTGAACACCTACTCGGGCGCGCTGACGCAGGTGAAGGACCAGAGCGTCCATGTCAAGCCGCTGCGGGCCGCATCCGAGGACGACCTGGTCGTGCGTACCGAAGTCCGCGGGCGCGGCGAACCCATCCAGCTCGACTACCGACTCGAGAAGAACGGTGATGGCTGGAAGATCTTTGATGTCAATGTCAGCGGCTTCTGGATCGTCGAGGCCTACAAGGGCCAGTTCGCCAAGGACCTCAGCACTGGCGGGATGGATGCCCTGATCAACCGCCTGACCGAGAAGAACAAGTCCACGGCTGTGGCTGCGACCAAGAACTGATGGCCGTGATCGCGCTGCCCGCCGAACTGACGATGGCCCAGGCGAGCCGGGCCCTGCAGGCGCTGCTGCCGGCCATTGCTGCCGACGCCGAGCCCGTGCTCGACGCATCGGCCCTGCAGACGCTCGACAGCGCTGCGATCGCCGTGTTGCTGGAGTGCCGACGTATGGCAGCCGAGCAGGGCCGCGTGCTGCGGGTCGAGGGACTGCCCGAAAAGGCACTCGCGCTGGCCCGGCTCTACGGCGTTGCCGGATTGCTGTCCGACACCGCCACGGACTGAACGCCGCCGTTGAGCAGCGGGCGGCCGCCGCCAACCGGTTCAGGGCTCTTCGGGCTGTGCGTAGCGCTTGGCGCGCAGGTTGCGCTTGATCTCTTGCAGCATGGGGCGCAGGCCGGCACCCAGCCGCAGCGCGACCCCGGTGTTGAGAATGTCGACGATGATCAGGTGCAGCAGTCGCGACACCATCGGGCTGTAGCGGTCGAAGTCCTCTGGGTGATCGGCCGCCAGCAGGATCTGGCCGTGGCTTTGCGCAAACTGCGCCAGCGGTGAGGCACTGGCGGTGACCACGATGACGGTGGCGCCCTTGCGCCGGGCCACACCGGCGGCGTCGAGCAGGTCTCGGCTGCGGCCCGAGTTGCTGAAGATCACCGCGCAGTCTCCCGCACCGAGCATGGTCGCGCTCATCAACTGCACATGGCCGTCGCTGCAGGCGGCGGTGTTCACGCCCAGTCGGAAGAACTTGTGCTGGGCGTCCTGGGCCACGATGCCCGAATTGCCCACCCCGTAGAACTCGATGCGCTTGTGGTCGCGGCAGGCGACCACCAGTGCGTCGATGGCGCGGGCGAACGCGTGGTCGGCGGCCGCGTTGCGGTACTTGAGCAGCGCCGCCACCGCATTGTCGATGACCTTGATGATGATCTCGCCGGGCTTGTCGTCCTCGTCGACGGCGCGGTGCACGAAAGGCACGCCTTCGTTGACCGTGCCCGCCAGCTTGAGCTTGAAATCGGCCAGGCCGCCGTAGCCCACGCTGCGGCAGAAACGCACGACCGTGGGCTTGCTCACGTGCGCGCGATCGGCCAGTTCGCCCACCGGCAAGGTGGCGAAGCTGCGCGGGTCGGCCAGCAGCAGCTTGGCCACGCGCTGCTCGGCCGGCGGCAGCGCCGGCAGCGAGGCCTTCACGCGTTCGAGCATGGTCATTGTTCTTCGTCCCAGGTCGAGCCATCGCGCGCGATCATCGCGCTGGAGGCAGGTGGCCCCCAGGTGCCGGCGGCGTATGGTCGCGGCCCGTTGGGATCGCAGGCCCAGGCATGCGCAATGGGCTCCACCCAACGCCAGGCCTGCTCCTGCTCATCGCTGCGCACGAACAGGTTCAGGCGCCCGGCGATCGCGTCGAGCAGCAGCCGCTCGTAGGCCCCCACGCGCTCGCTGGCAAAGGCCTTGTCGAAGTCGAGGTCCAGTGACACCGGCGCCAGCAGCTCGCCGTGGCTGCTGCCTTTGGTGGCCAGAAGGTGCAGCTCCAGCCCGTCCTCGGGCTGGAGGTTGATCACCAGCTTGTTGGCGCGCGACGAGCCCGGAAAGATCGGGTGAGGGACCGGACGGAAATTCACCACGATCTGGGCATGGCGCGATGCCAGGCGCTTGCCGGTGCGCAAGTAGAACGGCACGCCCGCCCAACGCCAGTTCTGCACCTCGGTGCGCAACGCCACGAAGGTCTCGGTGGTGCTGCTGGTGGGCACCTTGGGCTCGTCCAGATAGCCTGGCACGGCCCGGCCGTCGATGGTGCCCGCGCGGTACTGACCCCGAACGACATCGCGCACGACGCTCTCGGGCGTGAACGGCCGCAGCGACTTGAGCACCTTGAGTTTCTCGTCGCGGATGGCGTCGGCATCGCTGGTGGACGGTGGCTCCATGGCGATCATGGTCAGCAGCTGCAGCGCATGGTTCTGGACCATGTCGCGCAGCGCACCGGTCTGGTCGTAGAAGTCGCCGCGCGTGCCCACCCCGAGCGCCTCGGCCAGCGTGATCTGGATGTTGGCGATGCTCTCGCGCCGCCACAGCGGCTCGAACAGGGCATTGCCGAAGCGCAGGGCCATCAGGTTCTGCACCGACGGCTTGCCCAGGTAGTGATCGATGCGATAGGCCTGCGACTCCGCAAAGGCAGAGCGCACCACTCGGTTGATCTCGCGGGCACTGGCCAGGTCGTGCCCCAGCGGCTTCTCGAGGACCACCCGCACGTTCGGCCCGTTCAGCCCCGCCGCGCCCAACTGCTCGCAGATCACCGGGAACAGGTAGGGCGCTGTCGCCAGGTACAGCACCACCGTATCGGCGCCGCGGGCATCGAGCCACTGCTTCAAGCCGGCATAGTGTTCCGGCTGTGAGAGATCCATGCGCCGGTAGTGCAGCAGTTCGGCGAAACGCGAGAACTCGTCGTCAGTGGGCCGCTTGGCGCTGTCGACCTCGACGAAGCGCTCGCGGATGAAACCGCGGTAGTCGGCATCGGAGCGCTCGTCGCGGGCCACCGCCAGGATGCGGCCGCCCGCGGGAAGCTTGCCGTGCCGCCAGGCCTGAAAGAGGGCGGGCACCAGCTTGCGCCAGGCCAGATCGCCGGTGCCACCGAAGAAAACGAGATCGAACGACATAGGGCCTCGAGCCGCGCGAGGATGCGGCCATGTGACTTGGAGATGTAACTGAGTTACTTCCTACATGATGCCCAAGTTTCTTCCGGCGGTCAACGCTGGAATGCGCCGGGTGTCCAACGGACGGGGTCCGCGTCGAGCGCGCGCGTGCCTGTCGGCCAAGTGAACTCGGCGCGCGGACGCAGGTCGGGTCCGGGCTCCCGGCGCGGGTCGACGCCCGCGCCACGCAGCACGCTGCCAGGTGGCAGGCGCCAATCCATGGCCCGCGCATCGGTGAACCATGCCGAGAGCGCGGGCCAGTTGCCATCGTGACGGCCGGGCAGTCCAGGGCCGAGCCACCCCGGACCGACGGCCAGGTTGTTGATCACCTGCACATCGACCAGGCTGCCGAGCCGTTCGGTCCAGATCTGGACGAAGCGGGCGATGCCCGGGTAGTCGCTCACGAACGTGTTGTGTGCCAGGTGGAGCGCGTGGCGGGGCCAGTGCCCGCCTTCGGCGCCGAAGGACAGCAGGGCCACGTTCTGGGTCTGGCGTGATTGGCCGATCACGTTGCCGATGATCCGGGCCAGTCCGCCCTCGGGCAGGTCGATCTCGTAGCTGGCGCTCCCCAGGGGGCCATCGTGGATCAGGTTGTACTCGATGACCGAGTGCTGCGCGCGGGACTTCAGGAGATGGCCATGCCACCCGTTCTCGAAGCGGCTGCCTCGGACGCTGAACCGGCCGATGCGGCCGACGTACAGCAGGTGGTGCAGCGCGCCGGTGTCGCGTGGGGCCTGGGCAAACAGGCTGTCTTCGATGTGCAGCTCGATGTCGGGCCGATTGCCGGTGAGGATGCCCATCTGGTTGTCGATGAATCGGCATCGGCGCACGCTGAGGCGCCCACCGTCCAGCCGGATGCCGGCGCCGTTGTGATGGGGCACCCGCGCGCCGCGGAACTCCAGGTTCTCGACCATGATGTCGCCACCGGTGACCACCAGCGTGCCCTTGCCCAAAGCGTGCCGACCCTGCGCATCGAGCACCGCTGATCCACCCACGCCGCGCAGCGTCAACCGGCGCTGCGTCACCACGCCCACTTCGCCCGTGTACACACCGGCGTCGATCTCGATGGTGTCGCCATCGTGCGCCTGGCGCAGCGCCGCGGCCAAGGTGGTGTGCAAGCGGCCGGGACCGATGCGCCAAGTGATGGCCTCGGGGTTCGGCTCGGCCCGGATGGGTCCGGCCCAGCCGGCCAACAGGCTGCCGGCTGTACCCAGCAGGCGCCGCCGCGTGGGCGGGCGCGCGTGCGCAGTGGCAGGGCGAGCGTCGGGTGGTACGGGCACGGGCCGATTCTGTCGCGCGGAGGTAACCGCGCGGGAACCGTGACCGCGAGTGGACGGGTTCTAATCGGCGCTGTCCTTCACGTCATGCCGCTCGCACCATGAACCAGCTCGACCAGCTCAAGGCCCACACGACCGTGGTGGCCGACACCGGCAACTTCCGCCAGCTCGCGGCCTTTGCACCGCGTGACGCCACCACCAACCCGTCGCTCATTCTCAAGGCGGTGCAGCAACCCGATTACGCGCCGCTGCTGAACGAAACGGTGGCGGCGCATCGTGGCCGGCCGCTTGCGGAGGTCGTCGACGAGGTGCTGGTGCGCTTCGGGCTCGAGATCCTGAAGGTGGTTCCCGGACGGGTTTCGACCGAGGTCGATGCGCGGCTGTCGTTCGACATCATGGCCACTGCGGCCCGCGCCCGGCGCCTCATCGGCCTGTACCAGGCCGCGGGGGTGCACCGGGAGCGGGTGCTGATCAAGATCGCCGCCACATGGGAAGGCATCGAGGCCGCGCGTGAACTCGAACGCGAGGGCATCCACTGCAACCTCACGTTGCTGTTTTCCTTTGCCCAGGCGGTGGCCTGTGGCGATGCGGGTGTGAAGCTGATCTCACCCTTCGTCGGCCGCATCTACGACTGGTATCGCAAGCAGGCCGGCAGCACCTGGGACGATGCGGCGATGGCCGGCCCCAGCGACCCCGGTGTGCAGTCGGTCGAGCGCATCTGGCGACACTACAAGCACTTCGGCATCGCCACCGAGGTGATGGGTGCGAGCTTTCGCAACGTGGGCCAGATCATCGCGTTGGCCGGGTGTGACCTGCTGACCATCAGCCCCGAACTGCTGGCGCAATTGCAGTCGTCGCTGGCAGCGGTGCCCAGGCGGCTGGACCCCGCGCAAGCCCGGGCAACGGCGCTGCCCGAGGTGCATTACGACGAGGCGGGATTCCGCTGGGCGCTCAACGAAGACGCCATGGCCACCGAGAAGCTGGCCGAGGGCATCCGCGCTTTCGCGGCCGATGCCGTGCGGCTCGACCAGATGATCCAGGAGCGGGCATCGTGATCGCCACGGCCCGCTGCGATGCGACCGCGGCCTGGCAGGCGCTGCGCGAGCACCACACGAACGCCGGGCGCGCGTTCGACCTGCGCACAGCCTTTGCCAGCGATGCGGGTCGCTTCGAAGCTTTCGCGCTGGAGGCGCCCGAGGTGTTCGCCGACCTGTCGAAGAACCTCTGGGACTCGCGCACTCGCGAGTTGCTGCTGGAGCTTGCGCACCAGTGCGGCGTGGCGCGTCGGCGAGATGCCATGCTCGCAGGGGATCCGATCAATGCGACCGAAGGACGCGCCGTCCTGCACACGGCGTTGCGAGCTCCTCGGGGTGCCGGGCCGCACAGCCAGGAGGTGCACGAGATCCTCGACCGCATGCTGGCCTTTGCCGACCAGGTGCGCGACACCACAGCCAGCGGCATCACCGATGTGGTGAACATCGGCATCGGTGGCTCCGACCTGGGGCCGCAGATGGCCGTGGCCGCGTTGCAGGCGCATGTGCATGCGGGGCTGCACATGCACTTCGTGAGCAATGTCGATGGTCACGACATTGCACCCGTGCTGGCGCGCTTGCAGGCCCGCCACACGCTGTTCATCATCGCCAGCAAGACTTTCACGACCCAGGAGACCATGGCCAACGCCGTCGTGGCGCGGCAGTGGTTCCTCGACCAGGGCATGACAGCGCAGGACGTTGCACGGCACTTCGTCGGCGTGACCACGAACCTCCAGGCCGCGGCGCAGCTCGGTGTGCACACCACCTTCGGTTTCTGGGACTGGGTGGGCGGCCGCTACTCGATGTGGAGCGCGATCGGACTGCCGATCGCGATCGCCGTCGGCTCCGCCGGTTTTCGGGCCATGCTCGACGGTGCCCATGCGATGGATCGCCACTTCGCCGACGCCCCCGCTGTACGCAACCTGCCCCTGCAGCTCGGCCTGCTGGACGTGTGGTATCGCAACTTCGTTGGTTGCAGCAGCCGCTCGGTCGCGCCCTACCACCAGGGCCTGAGGCGTCTGCCGGCCTACTTGCAGCAGCTCGAGATGGAGTCCAACGGCAAATGCGTCGACCACGATGGCCGACCGCTGACCTATGGCACCAGCCCGGTGGTGTGGGGCGAGCCGGGCACCAATGGGCAGCATGCGTACTTCCAGATGCTGCACCAGGGCACCGATGTCATTCCGGTGGAGTTCATCGCGGTGCGGCGGCCCAGCCATGGCTACGCCGACCTGCATGCCAAGGCGCTGGCCAACTGCCTGGCCCAGAGCCAGGCGCTGATGCTGGGCAAGACCACCGAGCAGGCCCTCGGCGAGCGGGCACCCACGGCGGCACCGACGCTGGACCCGCTCACGGTCGCGCGGCATCGCAGCTTCCCGGGCAACCGCCCCAGCACGACATTCGTCTTGCAGGAGCTCACGCCCCGCGCGCTGGGTGCGCTGGTGGCGCTGTACGAACACCGGGTGTTCACCAGCGGCGCGGTCTGGGGCATCAACAGCTTCGACCAATGGGGAGTGGAGCTGGGCAAGGCGCTGTGCGGCGACCTGCTGCCGCGACTGGGCAGCGGGGACAGCGCGGGTCTCGATGCCTCCACGGCCGGCTTGTTGGCGCGGCTTCGTTAGCGCCTGACTGAAGCACTGGCGCACCAGCCCCGGTCCCGGTCACACTTCGGCGTGCGCTCCAAGCCACCCCGATGACGCCTGCACCCGAGACCGACGACAGCGGACGACGCCCGTTTGCGCCGTCGTCGGTGATGCCCGATGTCGACCTGGGAGCCACCGCCCCGACGGTGGGCAACCGGCTCGCGGCCGGGTTGCGCTTGCAGGAGTTCGAGATCAGCGGCTTGCTGGGCGAGGGCGGTTTCGGCATCGTCTACCTGGCCTGGGACCACGCGCTGCAGCGCCGGGTCGTGATCAAGGAGTACATGCCGGCTGCATTGGCCTGGCGCGTGCATGGCATGCAGGTCGACCTCAAGTCGCCCGAGCACCGTGCCGCCTTCGACGCCGGGCTGCGCAGCTTCGTCAACGAGGCCAAGCTGCTGGCCATGTTCGACCACCCCACGCTGTTGAAGGTGCACCGCTTCTGGCAGGCCAACGGCACCGCCTACATGGCGATGCCGTTCTACGAAGGGGTGACGCTCAAGCAGGCCCTGGCCGACAGCAACCGGGCGCCCGACGAGGACTGGCTGCGGTCATTGATCGTTCCGCTGCTGGCGGCGCTGGAGTACCTGCACGATGCGTCGTGCTTCCACCGCGACATCGCCCCGGACAACATCCTGCTGCAGGATGACGGCAAACCGCTGCTGCTCGACTTCGGCGCCGCTCGGCAAGTGATCGGCGGCATGAACAAGGCGATCACCGTCATCTTGAAACCCGGATTCGCGCCCATCGAGCAGTACGGCGAGGGGGTGGGTCTGGGCCAGGGTCCGTGGACGGACCTCTATGCGTTCGGCGCGGTGTTGCACTACGCGATGACGGGTGCGGTGCCCCGGGTGTCCGTGGCGCGCGTCCTGGCCGACGACTATGTACCACTGGCCCGACGCCTGGCCGGGCGCTACAGCGAGCCTCTGCTGCGCGCAATCGACCACATGCTGTGCGTTCGGCCGGAGGATCGACCACGTTCGGTGGCCGATGTACGCCGCGAGATGGGGTTGGAGCCCACGCGTGCCGTGGCCGACATCACGCTGCCGCCCCGCATGGCGCCGGACGCCGAACCCTGGACCCGGCCGCGCCAGCGTCCACTGCAGGGGCCCGGTGCGGCTGCGGCAGCAGCGGTGGTGGCAGCGCTGGACACACCCGCCGGGCGAGTCGCCGGAATCACGCCTGAAGTGCCGCTGCGTCCGATGCCCCCCGTCGCGCGGAAGCGCCGCCGCCGACCCACCTGGACACCGCTGGCCGGTGCCTGCGCGGTGCTGGCGGCGGGTTTGTGGGCGATCTGGCACTACTCGGCGTCGACACCGGCCGTGCACCGGGAGGCGGCACCCATTGCGGCTGCGGCCTCGACCCAGGCCATGGAGCGGGATGAGCAGGCAGCATCCGCACCGGTGCAAGCGACGCCATCGATGCCTCAAGCCGCGGCAGCGTCCGGCGCGCCGGCAACCCCAGCCGGCGACGGTGCGCCATCGTCACCGTCACTTGCCGTGGCACCCGCGGACGGGCGCAAGACGGCGCCCGCGACACCGATGACCGAGTCCGACGCCAACGCCAGGCCCTGGGCCGAAACGCCCGATGCACTGGCGCCGCCGCAGCGAACGCCATCGTCGGCCAGCGCTGGCGCGCCGCGAGCCGTGCCGACATCCGCACGTGCGGGTGCGGGTGCGCGTGCGTCTGCCGCCCGTGTCGATCCCGCGTATCGAGCCGCCGCTTCTAGCACCGCGGCGCCTAGAATTCCCACGAGCGCGCGCTGCGCGGAGATCATCCAACGCGTGTCGATCGGTGAGCCGCTGACGGCCGACGACCGACGCACACTCAAGGGGGAGTGCGGGCGATGACGACGTGGACCGACGCCCTTCGGGCATTCTCCGGTCGCCGGGCCTGGACGGCTCCGGCGACGCGCCGCACCCTGGCAATCGCCTGGATGATGTGCCTGTCTGCCTGCCAGACCAACCCACCAGCACCCACCGCCCGGCTCGATGCCCTGCCGCTGGAGCAGGCCGTGGCGGTGGCCACCGACAGCCTGGCCGCGCAGACGCAGAAGCTGCCCGCTTTTCTGGCGCGCATCGAGTCGCTGACCAAGCGCCCGTTGCTGCTGGATCCGTCGCTCGACGCGGCCACCGGGCAGCAGACGACGTTGACCCACCGTTTCGACCAGCTGGTGACCGACCGCCTGCGCGCGCGCCATGCGCAGTTCGACGTGCTGCCGTTCAGGCGCACCAGCGTTGCCCGCGCGCAGTTGCTCCTGGTGGGCAGCATCACCCGGCATGAAGCCGACCGACAGGTGTTCCAGCTGCATTTGGCCCTGCTCGATCTGAAGAGCGGTGCGGTCGTGGCCCAGGCTTCGTCGCGAGCTCGCGACGCGGGCTTCGACACCACGCCGACGCCGTATTACCGCGACACGCCGGTGCTGCTGGTCAAGGACCCAGTCGTCGAGGGCTACTTGCGCACGACGCAGGCGTCGCCCGGGCAGCCGGCCGACGCGGCCTACCTGCAGCGGGTGGCGGCAGTGGCCACCATCCAGGAAGCGACAGGCGCCTACGATGCAGCACGCTACCAGGAGGCACTGGGGCTGTACCGCGATGCCGCACGCGATCCCGCCGGCGAGCAGATGCGTGCGCTCAACGGCGTCTACCTCACGAACTGGAAGCTCGGCCACACCGCCGAGGCCGAGCAGGCGTTTGGCCAGATGGTCGCGCTGGGCCTGGCCAACCGGGCCCTGGGTGTGAAGTTCCTGTTCAATCCCAACAGCACCGAGTTCTGGTCCGACCCGAAGATCAGCGGGCCCTACAACGTGTGGCTGCGGCAGATCGCGCGGCAGGCCGCCGCGGGGCAGGTCTGCATGGACGTCATCGGCCACACCAGCCGAACCGGCAGCGAAACCTACAACGATCGTCTGTCAGCGCAGCGTGCCGCAGCCATCCAACGCCGCCTGGAGCAGGAGGCACCGGCGCTGGCCGGCCGCATGAAGCCCAGCGGCGTGGGCTACCGCGAAAACCTGGTGGGTACCGGCACCGACGACGCGAGCGACGCGCTCGACCGGCGCGTCGAGTTCCGCATCACGGGCTGCTGAGTGTCTGCCGACGGCGTCCCGGTTCCTCGTCGTCCTCCCCGAGAAAGCCACCGCTTTGGTGCGCCCACAGGCGCGCGTAAAGCCCGCCCCGGGCCAGCAGCGTGCGGTGGTCACCCTGTTCGACGATGCGACCGCGGTCCATGACCACCAGGCGATCCATGGCGGCGATGGTGGACAGCCGGTGCGCAATCGCCACCACCGTCTTGCCCTCCATCAGCCGATAGAGACTGGCCTGGATGGCCGCCTCGACCTCGCTGTCCAGCGCGCTGGTGGCCTCGTCGAGCAGCAGGATCGGCGCGTTCTTGAGCATCACCCGGGCGATCGCGATGCGCTGGCGTTGGCCGCCGGAGAGCTTGACGCCACGCTCGCCCACGTGGGCGTCGTAGCCGTGGCGCCCGGCCGGGTCGGTCAGGCCCAGGATGAACTCATGCGCCTCGGCGCGTCGGGCCGCCGCCATCATGGCATCGTCGCCGGCATCGGGGCGACCGTAGAGGATGTTGTCGCGCACCGAGCGGTGCAGCAACGAGGTGTCCTGCGTGACCATGCCGACCTGCGCGCGCAGGCTGTCCTGGGTGACATGGGCGATGTCGGTGCCATCGATGCGGATGCTGCCCTCGGGGAGATCGTGGAAGCGCAGCAGCAGGTTGACGATGGTGCTCTTGCCCGCGCCCGAGCGGCCGACCAGCCCGATCTTTTCGCCGGGCCGTATGGTCAGGTCGAAGTGTTCGATCACGCGGGGGCCGCCCGCGTAGCCGAAGCTCACATCCTCGAACCGGATCTCGCCGCGCTCGACACGCAGTGCGCGGGCGTCGGGCGCATCGGTGATGGTCGGCGCGCGTGAGAGCGTGCCGATGCCGTCCTGCACCGTGCCGATGTGCTCGAACAACGTGGCCATCTCCCACATGATCCAGTGGGAGATGCCGTTCAGACGCAGCGCCATCGCGGTGGCCGCGGCCACCGCCCCCACACCCACTTCGCCGCGCATCCACAGCGCCAGCGCTGCGCCGGCGGTGGCCAGGATCAACACCATGCTCAGCGCGTGGATCACGATCTCGAAACCGGTGACCAGCCGCATCTGCGCATGCACGGTCTGCAGGAACTCCTGCATCGCCGAGCGCGCATGAGCCGCCTCGCGCCGGTCGTGCGCGAACAGCTTGACAGTGGCGATGTTCGTATAGGCATCCGTGATGCGTCCGGTCATGAGCGACCGGGCGTCCGCCTGCACCTTGGACACGCGCGAAAGCCGAGGCACGAAGTGGCGCAGCGTCAGCAGGTACAACGCCAGCCAGCCCAGCATGGGCAGCAGCATGCCCAGGTGGAAACTGCCCACCACCGCCAGCAGCGTGACGAAGTAGATGACGATGAACACGAGGATGTCGCAGACCGTCATCCAGGTATCGCGCACTGCCAGCGCTGTCTGCATCACCTTGGTGGCAATGCGCCCGGCGAACTCGTCCTGGTAGAACGACAGGCTCTGGCGCAGCAGCAGGCGGTGGAAGTTCCAGCGCAGCCGCATGGGGAAGTTGCCCTGCAGCGTCTGCTGCTTGAGCGTCGACTGCAAGGCCACCATGATGAGGCTGGCCGCGAGGATGCCCGCCAGGAGCAGCAGCCGTGCGCGCTCGTCGGTCCACAGCCGCTCGCGCGGCACGTGGCTCAGCCAGTCCACGATGCTGCCCAGCATCGCGAACAGTACCGCCTCGAACGCACCGATGCCGGCGGTGAACAGTGTCATTGCCGCGATGTAACGCCGCATGCCCGCCGTGCAGGCCCACATGAACGTGAAGAAACCGCGCGGCGGCGTGGCCGGCACGGCGTCGGGGTATGGGTCGACCAGGCGCTCGAACAGGTGGAACATGAGGCCGGCGAGTGTCGCGGCCGTGCGGGGAGGGCGATGTGATCGCCAACACGTCGCGTCGCGCTTTCGTGCCGAACTGCGATGCCGTGCGTGCCGCGCGACAGCGGCTGGCCTATTCCAGGTCGCGCTCCAGCGCCAGCAGTTCGGCCATCGTCTGGCGTCGCCGGATCAAGCGCGGTGCGCCGTGCTCGACCAGGATCTCGGCAGCCAGCGGTCGCGAGTTGTAGTTGCTCGACATGCTGGCACCGTAGGCGCCGGTATCGTGGAATACCAGCAGGTCGCCTTCGCGAGGCTGCGGCAGGTCGCGGTCGAGCACGACACCGCCCTCGCCCTGGGTGAACACGTCGCCCGATTCGCACAGCGGCCCGGCCACCACGGTGGGCCGCACCGGGCGCGGCGGGCCGTCGGCGCCATCGACGCCCAGCACGCTGATCTCGTGGTGGGCGCCGTACATCGACGGCCGCACCAGTTCGTTGAAGCCGGCGTCTACCAACGCGAAGTGGCGCGCGCCCATGGTCTTGGTGGCACGAACCTCGGCCAGCAGCACGCCGCATTCGGCCACCAGGAAGCGCCCGGGTTCGATCTCGAGATGAACGGGCCGGCCCAGGCGCTCGGCGATGCGCAGCCGAGCGGCATGCCACAGCGCGTGGTAGTGCGCGGTGTCGATGCGAGGCTCCTCGGCGCGGTACGGAATCGACAGGCCGCCGCCAGCCGAGATGGCATCGATGGGCATGCCCTCCAACCGATCGACGAGCGCCACCATTGCGTCGCAGACCTGCTGCAGGTGGCCGTAGTCGACGCCCGACCCGATGTGCATGTGCAGCCCCACGAGCCGCAGGCCCAGGTGTCGAACAACGGCCAGCGCGCCGGGCAGATCGGCATGCCAGATGCCGTGTTTGCTGTGTTCGCCGCCGGTGTTGGTCTTGTTGCTGTGGCCGTGGCCGAAGCCGGGGTTGATGCGCAACCACACCGGATGGCCGGGTGCCGCAGCGCCGATCTGGCGCAGCATGTCGATCGAACCGGCGTTGACGGGGATGCCCTCGGCCACCACCCTGGCCAGCGTGGAGCGGTCGATCACGTCGGCCGTGAAGACGATGCCGGGTGCGCCCGGTCCGCGTGCGGTGTAGCCGGCGGCCAGGGCGCGCTCGACTTCACCTTGGGAGACGGCATCGACCACCACGCCTTCGGCACGCATCAGTTGCAGCAGGTGCGTGTTGGAGTTGGCCTTCTGCGCGTAGCGAATGGTGTCGAAGCCACGCAGCTCCGCGATGCGCGAGCGGATGGTTGCGGCGTCGTAGACCCACAGCGGCGTGCCGTGGGTGCGTGCCAAGGCACGCAGAAGGGCGGGATCGAACGGATTCATATCGGCAATGATGAAGCGACAGACTCATTCAGTCCAATAGCGTATCGTTCGACATCCATCCAATCCTGATATGCATTGGCATGAAGCTCACGCACCGCCAGATCGAAGTCTTCCGAGCGCTCATGCTCACCGCCAGCGTCACCCGGGCGGCCGAAGTGCTCCACACTTCGCAGCCCACGGTGAGCCGCGAGCTGGCGCGACTGGAGCAACTGCTGGAGTACCCCCTGTTCGAACGCGTGCGCGGCCGGCTGCGCCCGACCGTGCGGGCGGCGGCGCTGCGCGAGGAGGTCGAGCGCTCCTTCGCTGGGCTGGAGCGCGTGGCCGCGGCGGCGGTGGCCTTGCGCCAGTTCACGCAGGGCCGGTTGATGCTGGCGTGCCTGCCGGCCCTGGCCGACGCCTTGCTGCCCGAGGCCGTTCGGCGCTTCATGGCGACACATCCGCAAGCCAGCGTTGCGGTGACGCCGTTGGAGTCGCCGACTCTCGAGCTTCGACTGACCGAGCAGGCGTTCGACCTCGGTTTGATCGAGCAGACTCAGGCCCCACCGGGCACCGCCCGAGTGCCCTTGCTGCAGGCCGATGAGGTGGCGGTATTGCCGGCAGGGCACCCGTTGCTGGCGCGCCGGGTTCTGCGACCGGCCGACTTCGCGGATCACGCCTTCGTCAGCCTAGCACCGGAAGACCCCTACCGCGCCCAGATCGATGCCCTGTTCGAACGGCATCGGGTGCAACGGTCGTTGGCGCTCGAGGCCGGCAGTGCGGTGGCGGTGTGTGCGCTCGTGCGCCAGGGGCTGGGAGTGGCCATCGTCAACCCGCTCACGGCCCTGGAGCAGGCCGGGGCAGGGCTGCAGCTGCGCCCGCTTTCGGTCTCGGTGCCGTTTCATGTCGGCCTGGTGCTGCCGGGCCTGCGCCCGCCCAACCCCCTGCGCGAAGGCATGGTTCGGGCACTGCGGGACGCCGCTGCGGCGGTTCGCAAGCGGCTGCAGACATCTCCGCGATCGCGAGCAGGCGAAATACGCGGGTCAACACCGGTCTGATCGACCGATGCCCCACGGCTCAGGGCATGCACAGTGCAGCCTGTCGCAACCCGCCGACGGTCGCGGCGCCACCCGATGCGTCCCGGTCGGCATTTCGTATGGAGCTTGACATGGCGATATCGAACATCAACGCGCAGGCCGGCGTCAATCGCCTGATGGCCAGCAGCACACCCAATCCGCAGGTCCAGAACGCCAAGGATCTGGTCCATGCGGTGCGCACGGGCGATGTCAAAGCCGCGCAGCAGGCCTACGCGTCCATCGTCAAGACCGCGCCGGAAGGCGCGACCTGGCCCAAGGACAGCGCCTTCTCGGACCTCGGCAAGGCTCTCGCCAAGGGCGATCTGGATGCAGCCAAGTCCATCGTGGTCGAGGCCGTCAAGGCCGCCCGCGGCCAAGGCACGGACCCCGTGCCGATGCCCGCTCCGGCACCAGCGCCGGCCGGCGGGGCCGTGGGCAGTGTGCTGAACGTCGCGGCCTGACTGCGATCGAGCGGCTGCGCGCCGGTTGGCCGGCGCGCCGCAATCAGCCGCCCAGCCCCGTCACGGCCTGGCCCGCCGCCTCGCGAGCCTGCTCGACCACCTGCTGTTTCCACAGCAGCGTATCGGTGTAGAACGCGTCGCGCACCCGGCGCTTGATGGCGTCGGCCATGCCGAGGCCGACCTCCGGGTGGTTCTCCAGCCATTGGTCGGCACGCAGCGCGTCCAGCACCTCGGCCACGGGCACAGTACCGTACTCGAGTGCGATGCCCGTGTACTCGGCCTGGGGGCACTCCTGGTAGGCGGCCAGCCACATCAGGCCCTGCAGCAGGGCTGACGTGGAACTGCCGTCGTAGATGGACGTGACCTGCGGCCCCCACCAGCGGCGGGCGCGTTCGAGCGCGGCTGCTTCGTCGCGGCAGGCAAAGATGCGTTCACCGTGGCCGCTGGGCCCCAGGCCCGTGTGCAGGTCGATCCAGCCCAGGCGCTGGCAGCGCTGCCCGTGTTCCTGCAGCACATGGCGCAACGTCTGGTGGCTCCAGGTGGGGTCATGTCCGCCGAAGAAGAGCCCTTGCGGGTGCCGGTACTGCCCCGCCGACACCGCTGCTTGCCAGGCCGTCATGCCCCGCTCTTCGATGTAGCGTTCGATGGCGGCCGTTACCTGCGCAGGCGCAGGCCATTGCGTCGGCACCAGCAGATGGGCGATCTCGTCATATGCCGAGTTCTCCGGCAGCGGCTGGTGGAAGTCGACGAAGTTGCGGTTGAGATCCACGTTTTCCTGGGTGACGCGACGCCACCACGAGAACCCATGGGGGTTGAGGGCATGGATCCACAGCACCGCCACCTGCGCGCGCTGGGCGGCAGCCTGGAAACCGGGATCGCGCAGCAGGGCGACCTGGACTCCCGAGCCGCAGAAGCCCTCCACGCCGTGGCAGGCGCTGCTCAGAATCAGCAGGGCAGAAGCATCGGCCGGGCCCGATCGCGCCACGTCCATGGCCAACGTCTCGCCGTCGCGGCCGAGCAGCGGATGCACATGGCTGTGCACGTCGAGCCCCGCGGCGTCGGCCGCATCCATGAACAGCCGTCGTGCCTGCGCATAGCTTTGCGCGAAGCACGCATCGATGGGGTGGGCATCGTTCATGCGTCCCGTCCCAGCCACGCCTCGGCCAACCGAACCCAGGCGGTCGCCCCGAGTGGAATCAAGTCATCGTTGAAGTCGTAGCTGGCGTTGTGCAGCATGCAGGGCCCCAGCCCGTGCCCGCCCTCGCGGTGCGCGCCGTCGCCATTGCCGATCATGAAGTAACAGCCGGGCTTCTCGAGCAGGTAGTAGCTGAAGTCCTCGGCGCCCATGGTGGGCTCGAATTCGACCACGTTGTCTGCGCCGACGAGTTCGCCGAGCACGCGACGTGCAAAGTCGGTTTCGGCGGCCCGGTTGACGGTGGGCGGGTAGTTGCGCACGAACTCGAACTCGCACGAGCACTCGAACGCCGACGCGGTGGCGTGCGCCACCTCGCGCATGCGGCGCTCGATCAGGTCGAGCACTTCGGTGGTGAAGGTGCGCACCGTGCCCTCCATCACGCACTGGTCCGGGATCACGTTGGTCGCCTCGCCAGTGTGGATCATCGTCACCGAGATCACGCCGGTGTCCAACGGCCGCATGTTGCGTGTGAGGATGGTCTGGAATGCCTGCACCATCTGGCAGGCCGCCGGTACTGGGTCGATGCCCAGATGCGGCATGGCGCCGTGCGCGCCCTTGCCCTTCAGCGTGATGCGGAACTCGTTGCTCGACGCATAGCAGGGGCCGCTGCGCAGCGCGAACTGACCCACGTCGAGGCCGGGCCAGTTGTGTGCGCCGAACACGGCTTCCATGGGGAACAGCCGGAAGAGCCCATCCTTGATCATCTCGCGGGCGCCGCCGCCGCCTTCCTCGGCGGGCTGGAAGATGAGGTACACGGTGCCGTCGAAGTGCCGGTGGTCCGCCAGGTGGCGCGCGGCAGCCAGCAGCATGGCGGTGTGGCCGTCGTGGCCGCAGGCGTGCATCCGGCCGAGGTGGCGGCTGGCGTGGGCAAAGGTGTTGCGCTCGGTCATCGGCAGCGCATCGATGTCGGCGCGCAGGCCCACCGCGCGCCCCGAGCTGCCGTTCTTCACGATGCCCACCACGCCGGTGGTGCCCAGCCCCCGATGCACCGGAATGCCCCACTCGGTGAGGGTGCGAGCAATCAGGTCGCTGGTGCGCTGCTCCTGGAAGCACAGTTCCGGGTGGGCGTGGATGTCGCGCCGCAGGGCCGTGATGGCCGAAGCATCGGCCACGATGGAATCGATCAGGCGCATCGCCGAGGGCTCCTTCGTCGGGGCTGGCAGTGTACGCCCCGGGCCCCAAGTCCGCAGGCTGCGGGTGGCCACAACCCCGTGGGCCCGCTGGGCTTGGCACATCGCCGGGCATCGTCCTTGGATGCACGTGCGGGGGTCGGCTGTGCCATAGTCCCGCGAGGCGGCCCAAAGGCGTCCGGCGCCCGGCGCCGGCATGGGTCGCGGAAGGTCCGACCGTGAACACCGCCACCGACTCCCCCGCCGCGACGGCGACCGATACCCGCGTCGTGCAGGGCGCCTGCCCGCACGACTGCCCCGACACCTGCGCCCTGCGCGTCACCGTCGAAGGTGGCCGCGTCGTGCGGGTTCAGGGCGACCCCGACCACCCGCCGACCCACGGTGCGCTGTGCACCAAGGTGTCGCGCTACGCCGAGCGCACCTACCATCCCGAGCGCGTGCTGCAGCCGTTGCGCCGGTCCGGTCCCAAGGGCAGCGGCTCCTTCGAGCCGGTGAGCTGGGACATGGCGCTGGCCGAGGTGACGACCCGGCTGCGCGATATCGCCGCGCGCGATCCCCAGGCCATCGTCCCGTACAGCTATGCCGGCACCATGGGTCTGATCCAGGGCGAGGGCATGGCCGGGCGGTTCTTCAATCGGTTGGGGGCTACGCGACTGGAACGCACGATTTGCTCCACGGCCGGTGGCGAGGCGCTTGCAGTCACTTACGGTGGCAAGCTGGGCATGCACGTCGAGGATTTTGCGCACAGCCGGCTGATCCTGATCTGGGGCAGCAACTCGATCACCGCGAACCTGCACTTCTGGTCCTTCGCCCAGCAGGCCAAGCGCGACGGCGCCCGGCTGGTGTGCATCGACCCACGACGCACCGAGACGGCAGACAAGTGCCACCAGCACATCGCTCTGCTGCCGGGCACCGACGGCGCGCTGGCGCTGGGCATGATGAACGCCATCATCGCGGATGACGCCCTGGACGCGGACTACATCGCTCGCCACGTGGCGGGCTTCGAGGGACTGCGTGAACGTGCTCTGGCCTGGCCGGTCGAGCGCGCTGCTGCGGTGTGCGGCGTGCCTGCCGAGACCATCCGCGCGCTGGCGCTCGAGTACGCCCGCACGCCCGGGGCGGCCATCCGGCTGAACTACGGCGTGCAGCGGGTGCACGGCGGTGGCAGTGCGGTGCGGCTGGCGGCGCTGCTGCCGTGCATCACCGGCGCGTGGCGTCATCGTGGTGGCGGCCTGCTGCTGTCGAGCTCGGGCTGGGCCAAAGGCGTGCGCAACTTCGCGCTGGAGCGTCCCGATCTGCTGTGCGGCCGCCAGCCGCGCGCGATCAACATGGTCACCATCGGCGATGACCTGCTGCGCCCCGCGTCGGCCGGCTTCGGGCCGCGCATCGAGGCGCTGGTGGTCTACAACAGCAACCCGGTGGCCGTGGCTCCCGACTCGAACCGGGTGCAGCAGGGCTTCGGTCGCGAAGACCTGTTCACTTTGGTCCTCGAGCATTTCCTGACCGACACCGCGTTGTACGCAGACATCGTGCTGCCCGCGACCACGCAGCTCGAGCACCTGGATGTGCACACCTCGTACGGGCACACCTACGTGCTGATGAACCAGCCGGCCATCGCGCCGCTCGGTCAGGCGAAGCCCAATACCGAGATCTTCCGCGAGCTGGCGCGCCGCATGGGTTTCGACGAACCGTGCCTGCGCGACAGCGATGAAGCACTGGCTGCACAGGCGCTGCCAGGCATCGACATCGAACGACTGCGTGCCCACGGCTGGCTGCGCCTGCCCGTGCCCGACCGGCCTTTCGCCGAGGGTGGCTACGCCACACCCGATGGCCGGGCCCAGGTCGCGCCGCAGGGCTGGGGCGTACCCGACCACGTGCCGCCGCATGAGTCGGTGCAGTCGGCCCCGGAGCTGGCCAGGCGCTACCCGCTGGCCATGATCTCGCCACCGCCGCGCAACTTCCTGAATTCGAGCTTCGTCAACGTCGACAGCCTTCGCGCCGCCGAGCGCGAACCCATCGTCGAGATCCACCCCGACGATGCATCACAGCGCGGCATTGCGGATGGCGATCGTGTGCGCATCATCAACGACCGCGGTATTTATCGATGCCGCGCCGTCGTGGGCTTGCGCGCTCGCCCCGGCGTGGTCAATGCGCTGGGCGTGTGGTGGCGCGCCTGGTGCGAGGGCGGATCAAACGTCAACGTGCTCACCAGCCAGCGGCTGACCGACATAGGCGCTGGCCCGACCTTCTACGACTGCCTGGTCGAGGTGGTGCGCGCATGACAGCAGGTGCCCCGGGCACCCGGCGTCGACGGCCGTGGCGGTGGCGCCTGGGTGCGGTGGTGGCGGTGGTGGCTCTGTCGGGCTGCAGCTCGGTGGGCTACTACGCTCAGGCCATCGATGGTCACCTGGACCTGGTGCGTCGCGCCCGTCCGGTGGACGACTGGCTGGGCCATCCCGACACGCCCGCCGACCTGCGCGAGCGCCTGCGGCTGGCGCAGCGCATGCGAGCGTTCGCCACCGATGTTCTGGCGCTGCCCGACAACCGCAGCTATCGCAGCTATGTGCAGCTGGACCGGCCGGTTGCGGTGTGGAACGTGGTGGCCGCGCCCGAGCTTTCGCTGACGCTGCACACCTGGTGCTATCCGGTGCTGGGCTGCGCTGGCTACCGCGGCTACTTCGACCGTGGCGACGCCGAGGTGCTGGCCGGCGAGTTGCGGGCAAGAGGGCTCGAGGTCGATGTCTACGGTGTGCCGGCCTACAGCACCCTGGGCTGGACGGAGTGGCTGGGCGGCGACCCGTTGCTCAGCAGCTTCATCCGCTGGCCCGAGAACGAGTTGGCGCGTCTGCTGTTCCACGAGCTGGCGCATCAGATGGCCTATGCATCGGGCGACACCGCGTTCAACGAGTCGTACGCGACGGCAGTCGAGCGCCTGGGCGTGGCGCGTTGGCGCGAACAGCGGGGGCTGGACAGCGCTGCCGACCTGGCACTCGAGTCGCGCCGACGCGACTTCCGCGGGCTGACGTCGCGCACCCGCGCCGCGCTCGTTGCGCTGTACCGCAGCGACGCCGACGACGACGCCAAGCGCCGGCGCAAGGCCGAGATCTATGGCGACATGCGCGCCGAGCTGGAGCGGCTCAAGCGCGAGCGCTGGGGTGGCTACGCGGGCTACGACGCATGGGCCATGCGGGCGAACAACGCCACCCTGGGCGTACAGGCCGCATACGACGACCTGGTGCCGGCCTTCGAGCGGCTGTACGAGCGCGAAGGGCACGACTTCGTGCGATTGCACGAGCAGGCCCGTCGGCTGGCGGCCTTGCCCGCCAGCGAGCGCCGCGACACACTCGCAAACCTGATGCAGGAGAGACGCTGATGCCCGACATCCACATACACCGCGACCACCAGCTGGGGCTGCCCCGGGCGCGCAAGGTGGCCTGGAAGTGGGCCGAGCAGGTCGAAAAGGAATTCGACATGGAGTGCACGGTGATCGAGGGCGAGTACAGCGACACCGTCGAGTTCACGCGTTCGGGCGTGAACGGAACCCTGGTGGTGGCGGCCGACCATTTCGATCTGCAGGCGAAGCTCGGCTTCCTGCTGGGTGCATTTGCGCGCACGATCGAGTCGGAGATCGAAAAGAACCTCGATACGCTACTGGGGCAGGGTGGCGACGCCCCGGCGAAGGTGGCCCGCAAGGCTGCCAGCCGCAAGAAGTAGCGCGCGCCGCGCCGGTGATTGCCCGGACGTCGGAGCAACGCCCGGCTGGCTCGGCTATTTGAGGGACTCGATGAGATCGATGTAGGTCAGCATGGCCTCGTTGGCGGACTTGCCCTTGAGCTCGTTCCAGGCATCCCATTTGGCACGGCCGACGATGTCGGTGAACCCTGGGCGCTTGCCCTCCACGTCGCCGGCGGTGGCCTGCTTGTACAGCGAGTAGATCTTCAGCAGCGTGGCGTTGTCGGGTTTCTCCGATAGCTTCTTGCTGTCGGCCACTGCCTGCTCGAACTTCGCCTTGAGGTCGGCCATGGGTCACTCTCCTGTGCGTGAAAATCGGTCTTGACGGCGCCGATGTTAACCAGCATCGTGACCGCCGCCCTAGAGCAACCCACCAAGGAATTCCCCATGCCTGACGTCGCCGATAGCCACCGCATGTCGCGGGTCGACACCAGCTGGCTGCGCATGGACAACGACGTCAACCTGATGATGATCGTCGGCGTGTGGTTGCTCACGCCCGCTGTCACGCTCGAGGCCGTGCGTGAGCGCATCGCCGACAAGTTGCTCAAGTACGATCGCTTCCGGCAGAAGGTCGTCACCGACGCGGTCGGCGCCAGCTGGGTCGAGGACGACGACTTCGACATCGCCCGCCACGTGAACGCCGCGACCCTGCCGCGCAAGCGCGGCCAGAGCCAGCGGCAGGCGCTTCAGGCCCTGTGCGGCGAACTGGCCACGACGCCGCTCGACCCCGATCACCCGCTGTGGCAGTTCACGCTCATCGAGGATTACGAAGGGGGCAGCGCGCTGATTGCGCGGGTGCACCATTGCATTGCCGACGGCATTGCGCTGATCCAGGTCACGATGTCGATCACCGACGGCGGCAGCGATCCTCCCAAGCGCCGCAAGGTGGCAGAGGAGGATCCGCACGAGGGCGACTGGTTGGCCGATGCGGTGCTCAAGCCGTTGACCGACATCACCGTCAAGGCGATCGACATGTACGGCGGCGGGGTGGCCAAGTCGATCGACATGCTGGCCCATCCGCAGCAGCCGTTGCTCAGTTCGCTGGACATGGCCCGCTCGGGGCTGCAGGTGCTCAACGACGTGGCGGCCATCGCGCTCATGGACGACGACTCCACCACCGAGCTCAAGGGCCAGCCCGCGGGCCGCAAGCGGGTGGCCTGGAGTGAGCCACTCGCGCTCGACCGCGTGAAGGTCATCGGCAAGGCGCTCGGGTGCTCCATCAACGACGTGCTGCTGTCGTGCGTGGCCGGTGCCATCGGCCAGTACCTGCGCGCGCGCGGCGACGATCCCGCCGGCAAGGAGATCCGGGCCATGGTGCCGGTGAACCTGCGACCGATCGAACAGGCCTGGAAGCTGGGCAACCGCTTCGGCCTGGCGCCGCTGGTGTTGCCCATAGGCATCGACAACCCGGTCGAACGCGCATTTGCCGTGCGCGCACGAATGGCCGAACTCAAGAGCAGTTACCAGCCGCTGTTGGCATTCGCGGTGCTGTCGATCACCGGCTTGTTCGTCAAGCCCGTGCAGGACATGGTGCTCAACCTGTTCGCCAAGAAGGCGACCGCGGTCATGACCAACGTGCCGGGCCCTAAGCAGCCGTTGACGTTTCTGGGTTCCACGCTGCGGCAGACGATGTTCTGGGTCCCGGCGTCGGGCAACATCGGCATGGGCGTGAGCATCCTGAGCTACGCTGGCGGTGTGCAGTTCGGCCTGATCACCGACGAAGCCCTGTGCCCGTCACCGCAGGCGGTGATCGACCTGTTCGAGCCGGAGTTCGAGAAGCTCCTGTGGCTGACGATGATGCTGCCCTGGCAGGACGCTGCCTGACTCGGCTGCAAACGCTCGTCAGCCGGCCGCCAGCGGTCCCGGGGGCGGCGTTGATGCGATGGCTTCGTCTTCCGCGCCTGCCATCTCGTCGCTTGGCATGGGCGCGCCGGCGGGCCCACGCTGTCTCAGTCCCGAGCGCAGGTACCGGTTGGCATGGTTGGGCTTGGGCAGGAAGCGCGCCAGTTCACTCAGCGCCATCTGGTAGACCTCGCGCTTGAAGTCGATCACCAGCTCGAGGGGCACCCAGTAGTCATTCCAGCGCCAGGCATCGAACTCGGGGTGATCGGTGGCCCGCAGGTCGAGGTCGGTGTCCCGCCCCATCAGGCGCAAGAGGAACCAGATCTGCTTCTGGCCCTTGTAGTGCCCACGGGCATCCTTGCGGATGAAGTGCTCGGGCACCATGTAGCGCAGCCAGTCACGGGTGCGCGCCACGATGCGCACGTGTTCGGGCCGCAGCCCGACTTCCTCGTGCAGCTCGCGGAACATGGCCTGCTCGGGTGACTCACCGTACTTGATGCCCCCCTGCGGGAACTGCCAGGAGTGCGTGCGGATGCGCTTGCCCCAGAACACCTGGTTGCGCGCGTTGAGCAGGATGATGCCGACGTTGGGCCTGAAGCCTTCCCGGTCGAGCATAATCAACCCCAGATTCTGAATTGAAAGAATTATTGCACCGGCCGGCTGGCGGTGGCGTCCCTCGCTAACCCGCACCCGGCCCCGCGAGGGTCATGAAGGTCGCTGCGCGCACGCGCGGAGCCTGCGCGCCCGGCGCGAAGGCCGGGCACACACGCGCATCCGCCATGAAAGCCTCGCAGTTCTTCATCTCTACCCTGAAGGAAGCCCCCGCCGACGCGGAAGTCGTCAGCCACCAGCTGATGATGCGCTCGGGCATGATCAAGCGCCTCGGTGCGGGCATCTACAACTACATGCCGATGGGCCTGCGGGTGATCCGCAAAGTCGAGGCCATCATCCGCGAAGAGATGAACCGCGCCGGCGCGGTGGAACTGCTGATGCCGGTGGTGCAGCCGGCCGAGCTGTGGCAGGAGACCGGGCGCTTCCAACAGATGGGGCCCGAACTGCTGCGGGTGAAGGACCGCCACGACCGCGACTTCATCATTCAACCCACGAGCGAAGAGGTCATCACCGACATCGCGCGGCAGGAGTTGCGCAGCTACAAGCAGTTGCCGCGAAACTTCTACCACATCCAGACGAAGTTCCGCGACGAGCGTCGCCCGCGCTTCGGCGTGATGCGCGGGCGCGAGTTCACGATGAAGGATGCCTACTCCTTCGATCGCGACCGCGAAGGCGCAGCGCGCAGCTACGAAGCGATGTTCGCGGCCTACAAGCGCATCTTCGACCGCTTCGGCCTGCAGTATCGGGCGGTGGCGGCCGATACCGGCGCCATAGGCGGCGACTTGTCGCACGAGTTCCAGGTGATCGCGGAAACCGGCGAAGACGCCATCGTCTACTGCCCGCAGAGCGACTACGCGGCCAACATCGAGCTGGCCGAAACTCTGCCACCTGGTGCCCGGCCCGAGGCGCGCGAAACCATGAGCAAGGTGGCCACGCCCGATCGCAGCACGTGCGCCGACGTGGCTGATCTGCTGGGCATACCCTTGCAGCGTACGGTGAAGTCGCTGGTGCTGGCCTCTGACGAGAAGGACCCTGCGACCGGTGACATCGCGCGCACGCAGGTGTGGCTGCTGCTGGTGCGTGGCGACCACGAGCTCAACGAAATCAAGGCCGGCAAGGTGCCGGGCCTGACCGGCGGCTGGCGCTTTGCCACGGTGGCGGAGATCGAGTCGCACTTCGGGTGCAAGCCCGGGTACCTCGGGCCCATCGACATGGCGGGGTCGGTGAAAGTCGTGGCCGATCGCACGGTTGCGGCGATGAGCGACTTCGTCTGTGGCGCCAACGAGGCCGATTTCCACCTGGCCGGTGTCAACTGGGGCCGTGACCTCCCCGAGCCCGAACTGGTGGCCGACATCCGCAACGTCCTGGCTGGCGAACCGTCGCCCGATGGCAAGGGCACGCTGGCCATCCAGCGCGGCATCGAGGTCGGGCATGTGTTCTACCTGGGTACCAAGTACTCGTCGGCGATGAACGCGAGCTACCTCGACGAGTCCGGCAAGCCCCAGCTCATGGAGATGGGCTGCTATGGCATCGGGGTGACGCGCATCCTGGGTGCGGCGATCGAACAGAACCACGACGAGCGCGGCATCATCTGGCCGGCGGCGATCGCTCCATTCGAGGTGGTGGTCTGCCCGATCGGCTATGACCGCAGTGCCGAGGTGCGCGCGGCAGCCGATGAGCTGCACGCGCAGCTGCTGGCCGGCGGTATCGACGTGGTACTCGACGATCGCGGCGAGCGACCCGGCGCGATGTTTGCCGACTGGGAGCTCATCGGCGTGCCGCTGCGCGTGGTCATCTCCGATCGCGGCCTGAAAGCGGGCACCGTCGAACTGCAGGGGCGCCGCGACGCGCAGGCCGGCACCCTCGCGGCGTCCGAGGCGGCCGACCGCGTGAAGGAGCGGCTGGCAGCAGCGCGGGCATGACCCATCCGCGCCGCCGCACCTTATTGGCGGCGGTCGCAGCCGTTGTCCTGACCGGGCGACAACCACCGGCCATTGCCGGCGCCCAGGCCGAGGAGCCGCTGGCCGATGCCGTGCGCACCGCACTCTCGGCGGCCATCTCCAGCGCCGCGCCGCCGCGACCCGCCTTCACCAGCACCGAGGCCCGCATGGGCTACCTGCGATGGCTCGCGCGCACCAGCGACCGCCTCAAGCGGCGCAAGAGCGAACTGCACACACGCGTCGAGTTCCTGGAAACACTGTGGTACGAAGCGCAGCGTGCCGGGCTCGAGCCGGCGCTCGTGCTGGGTCTGATCCAGGTCGAGAGCGGCTTTCGCAAGTACGCGATCAGCGTGGCCGGTGCCCGCGGCTACATGCAGGTCATGCCCTTCTGGGCACGGCTGATCGGCGATGGTGACGTGGCGCGCCTGTTCCACACCCAGACCAACCTGCGCTTCGGCTGTGTGATCTTGCGCCACTACCTCGACGTCGAGCGCGGAGACCTGTTTCTGGCCCTGGGCCGATACAACGGCAGCCGTGGCAAGGCGGAGTATCCGAACGCCGTGCAGGCTGCGCGAGAACAGTGGTTGGCATGAGTCGGTGAACAGGTCCGACGCACCTGGCGCCCATGGCCGCGGGCCGGCGCCAGCAAGCAGGCGGGTGCCGACCCGTCGGGGTTCACTGGGCCGTCAGCATCTGCTGCAGTTCGCCGGACTGGAACATCTCCATCATGATGTCCGAGCCGCCGACGAATTCGCCCTTGATGTACAGCTGCGGGATCGTGGGCCAGTTGGCGTAGTCCTTGATGCCCTGTCGGATGGCCTCGTCTTCGAGCACGTTCACCGTGGTGAAGTCCTCGAGCCCGCAGGCCTTGAGCACCTGCACCGCGCGGCCGGAGAAGCCGCACATCGGGAATTGGCTGGTGCCCTTCATGAACAGCACGACCCGGTTGCCCTTGACGATGCTGTCGATGCGTTGTTGAACGTCGCTCATGGAATGCAATGCTGGTAGCGGTGTGGGAAGAACGCGATTATTCGCCATCCGCAGCTGGCGCGCCGTTCCCGGTGGCACAAGACCGCGCCGCCACTCGGGCGGCACACAGGCGCACCCGAGCGCGCGCCCGTCCCAAAGCCCGACAGGCTCCTAGAACGTGTAGTTGACGCCCAGCCGGATCACCGGCTGCAGTTGCATCTCGCGCAGCGCATCGTTGAGATCGAGCGTGCCGCCGAAGACGCGGCCCAGGCGTGAGGCGGCACCGGGGTTCTGAGCCGCCAGGCCGACGTCGGCACTGAAGCCCCAGTCGCCGCGCGCTCCCGCACCGGCATAGCCGATGCCGAGATATGGCCAGGTGCTGCGTGATTCGGATTGCGCGGACGGCACCAGCCGTTGATTCAACAGCAGGCCGCTCGTCAACCGAACCCCGGTGTTGCCGAAGCGCAGCGCGTCCAGATGGTAGTCCCCCATCAGGAACGTGGTGCGCCTGGCCTGGCCAAGGGCGGGAGCCGTGAGTGCCCACGGCGTCAGTACGGGTGCGAGGTCGAGTTCGATGCGCGCGCCCCAACGGGCGCCGAGTGCATCGGGTCGGGCGACCAGCCCCTCGCCGGCTGCCAGGACCGGCATCGACAGTACGGACAAGGCCAGGAACACGAAGCTGCGCATGGTGGTTTCCTCCGCTGGCGAAGGCAAGCTCATCGTACGCCAGCCAGGGTCTCCTGTGCGGGCCATCAACCGTGACAAACACACCCGTATTCGACGGATTTGTCAGCGCCGCCCTGCAGTGCGCCAGCATCCGGCCGTGCATCGCGGCAGGCCTGCCAAGTCCGTGCGCGTGGCAATCGCCTCGAAGCCGGCTGCGCGCAGCAGAGCCTGCACGGCCACAGCCTGGTCCCAACCGTGCTCGAGCAGCAGCCAGCCATGCTGATGCAGATGACGTGGTGCCATGGCAACGATCTGCCGCACGGCATCCAGTCCATCGCCGCCGGGGCTGAGCGCCTGCAGCGGTTCGTGGCGCAGGTCGGCCAGGTGCGGGTCCGCGGCGGCAATGTACGGCGGGTTGGACACCGCCAAGTGAAAGCGCTGCGCCCCGACCGCCTCCCACCAGGCGCCATGCGCGAACGCCAGCTTCAGGCCCAGTCGCTCGGCGTTGGAAGCGGCGCACGCGAGGGCATCGCGGCTGACGTCGGTGGCCACGATCTGGGCGTCGTGGCGCCGATGGGCCAGGGCCAGTGCGATGGCGCCGCTGCCAGTGCCCAGATCCACCACGGCCGGTGCGCTGGCAGCCGGCATGAGCTCGAGCGCCCAGTCCACCAGTGTTTCGGTGTCGGGTCGTGGCACCAGCACCGCCGGGCCGACCCGAAGCCGCAGTCCGTGGAATTCGCGCCAGCCGATGACATAGGCCAGCGGCTCGCCGCGTGCCCGCCTCTCGCAGTCGACCGCGAAACGCTGCGCGATGTCCGACGGCACGGGGTCGCCGTCGTGGGCGATGAGCCAGCCTCGGTCGCGCTGCAGGTGATGACCCAGCAAGGCGTGCGCGTCCACCCGGTCCAGGCCTCGATCGCGGGCATGCGCGAGCCACTGCCCCACGTTGCGTGCGTCGCTGAAGGGCGCAGTCGCCGTGGTCGCGCCCGCGTCGGCCGCCGGCGGGGTCACGCCGCACCCTCCAGCGCTGCGAGTTGGTCCTGGGCCTGGGCCGCCTGCAGCGCTGCAATCACGTCGCCCAGGTCGCCATCCATGATCTGCCCGAGCTTGTAGAGCGTCAGGTTGATGCGATGGTCGGTGAGGCGCCCCTGCGGGAAGTTGTAGGTGCGGATGCGATCCGACCGATCACCGCTGCCCACCAGGCTTCGGCGCGTGGCGGCCTCGCGGGCCTCGCGCTCACTGCGCTCGCGATCGCGCAGCCGCGCAAGCAGTACCGCCATGGCTTTGGCCTTGTTGCGGTGCTGCGAGCGGTCGTCCTGGCATTCGGCCACGATGCCGGTCGGCAGGTGGGTGATGCGGATCGCCGAGTCGGTCTTGTTCACATGCTGCCCGCCGGCGCCGGATGCGCGGAACGTGTCGATGCGCAGCTCGGTCGGGTCGAGCGTGATCTCGGCCTGCTCGTCGGGTTCGGGCATGACGGCCACCGTGCAGGCGCTGGTGTGGATGCGCCCCTGCGCCTCGGTCTGCGGCACACGCTGCACCCGATGGCCGCCGGACTCGAACTTGAGCTGGCCATAGGCGCCGTCGCCTTCCACCCGCAGCACCAATTCCTTGTACCCGCCGAGATCGGAGGCGGACTCACTCATGACTTCGGTGCGCCAGCCGCGCCGCTCGCAGTAGCGCAGGTACATCCGGGCCAGGTCGGCAGCAAACAGGGCGGACTCCTCGCCGCCGGTGCCGGCGCGGATCTCCAGGAAGGCGGGCCGCCCGTCGTCGGGGTCGCGCGGCAGCAGATCGGTCTGCAGGCGCAGGTGCAGCCGCTCCAGTTCGGCAGCGGCGGCGGCGATCTCCTCACGTGCCATGTCCGCGAACTCGGGCTCGTCCAGCATCGCCTGTGCCGCTGCCAGGTCCGACTCGCGCTGCTGGTAGAGGCGGAACGTCTGCACCACGGCCGCCACGTCCGCCTGCTCGCGCGCCACCTGTCGGTAGCGGTTCATGTCGGTGGCCAGCGATGGGTCGGCCAGCAGCGCGTCGAGCTCGTCCAGCCGCATCGCCAGGCGTTGCAGTTGATGTCTCAGTGCGTCTTTCATGGGTGGCTAGGGTGTCGGTCCGCATGAGGGGGCGCCGGCAGCGGTACACGCGGCGACGCGCGGTTGAGTGCGGTGCCGTTGAGGCAGCGCGGCAACGCCCAGCGTCGCTACGAACGCTCGTCGGCAGGGTTGCGGGAAGCCTGACGAAGGAACAGCCGTGACACGGTGTCCGCCAGCTGGTGACGTTGCAGGCCTTCGGTGGCATGCAGCTCCGCCAGCGCACCGTGCAGCATCTTCTGCGTGAGCCCGCGCGACAGCGATTCGAGCACCGCCTCGAGGTCGGCCCCCTTGGCCAACTGCTTGCGTGCACGCGCCAACTCGGTGGCGCGCCACTGGTCGGCCTGTGCATGCAGCGCCTGGATCAGTGGCACGGTGGCGCGCTGGTCCAGCCAGTGGCTGAAGCTCTGCACACCGGCGTCGATGATGGCCTCTGCCTGCGCCACGGCGGCCTGGCGCTTTTCGCCGGCGGTCTGCACCAGTGCCGACAGGTCATCGACGGTGTAGAGGTAGATGTCGTCCAGGGTTGCCACCTCTGGCTCGATGTCACGCGGCACCGCCAGGTCGACCATGAACATCGGGCGGCGTCTGCGCGCCTTCAGCGCGCTCTTGACGGCGCCCAGGCCGATGATGGGCAGGGTGCTCGCCGTGCAGGAGACGATCGCATCGAACTCGTGCAGGCGCGCCGGCAGATCGGCCAGACGCATCGCTTGCGCGCCGAAGCGGCCGGCCAGTCGCTCGCCCCGCTCGAGGGTGCGGTTGGCGATGGCCATCGACCTGGGCTGGCGTGCGGCGAAGTGCGTCGCCACCAGCTCGATCATCTCGCCGGCGCCGACGAACAACACCTGGATCTGCTGCAGGTCTTCGAAAAGCTGACCGGCCAGGCGCACCGCAGCAGCGGCCATGCTGATGGAGTGTGCGCCGATCTCGGTGGAGGTGCGTACATCCTTGGCCACCGAAAAGGACCGCTGGAACAACTGATGCAGCGTCGTGCCCAGCGTGCCTGCCGCATCGGCCTCGCGCACCGCCTGCTTGAGCTGCCCCAGGATCTGTGGCTCACCCAACACCATGGAGTCGAGCCCCGCGGCCACCCGAAACGCATGGCGCGCGGCATCGCGGTGCTCGAGCACATAGGTGTGGGCGCGCAACTGCTCGCTGCTCACGCCGCCCTGTGCCGCCAGCCAGTCGATCGACGGATGCACGAGTTCGCGAACCGCGGCAGGCTCGGCCGCCACGTACAGCTCGGTTCGGTTGCAGGTCGACAGCAGCGCGGCTTCGGGCAGTGCGCGCCGCAGGCGCTCGCGAAACCCGCGCAGGGCGGGCGAGAGCTGCTCCGGCGCGAACGCGAAACGACCCCGCAGATCTACCGGCGCGGTCGTGTGGTTCAGGCCTAGGGCGAACACGCTCATGACAGCGAATTATAGAATTCGGCCCCCTCGAACCCGTGGGTGCCGAAGGACTGCCATTCTTGAATCTTGACTCGCGTCAATTTCTGAGGCCGGTCGAGGCGAGCCCGGCTCCGCACGCCGGGCAACACGAGACCAAACGACCACCTGCCATTCACCGTGTCCGCCGTCGACGTGCTCTGGCACCTGCTGAACCTGTTCGCCCCGGCCCTGGGGCTGGGCGTGTTGTCGGCGACCGGCGTCAAGTGGCTGTGGCATGCTGAATTGCGCGCAGTGCCCTGGAGTCGGTTGGCGATTTGGGCCGTGGCCGTGTCGGCGGCCGTGACACTGGCCGGGTTGTGGGTCACAGGACAGGACGGCCGCATGTCCACCTACGCTGCGATGGTGCTGGGATGCGCTGCAGCGCTGTGGTGGGTCGGGTTGAGGCGGGCGGGCCGCACCTGAGTGCCGCCAGGCCAGGCTGCTTCTGGCCTGTTGGCCTCAGGCCTGTGCGTTCCCGATGGCAAGTCGGCCACGCAGGGAGTGCGGCAATGCAGCGGTGACGTGGACGTCGACCAGTTGCCCGATCAGCCGCTGGCTGTGGGTGCCGCCGTCGAAGTTGACGATCCGGTTGCAGGCCGTGCGACCCATCAGTTCGGCTGGATTCTTGCGGCTCGGACCCTCGACCAGGATGCGCTGCACCGTGCCGACACGCTGGGCGCTGATGCACTGCACGTTCTCCTCCAGCAGCGCCTGCAACTGCTGCAGCCGCGCGAGCTTGATGTCCTGGGGCGTGTCGTCGGCCAGGTTGGCTGCCGGAGTCCCGGGACGGGGGCTGAAAACGAAGCTGAAGCTCGCATCGAAGCCGATGTCGCGGATCAGTTGCAACGTGCGTTCGTGGTCATCCTCGGTCTCACCTGGGAAGCCGACGATGAAGTCGCTCGACAAGCTCAGTTCGGGACGCATCGCGCGCAGCTTGCGCACGATGCTCTTGTACTGAACCACGCTGTAGCCGCGCTTCATGGCCATGAGGATGCGATCGCTGCCATGCTGCACGGGCAGATGCAGGTGGCTCACCAGCTTGGGGCAGCGCGCATAGGCATCGACCAGCCGCGCCGTGAACTCGTTGGGATGGCTGGTGGTGTAGCGCAGGCGCTCGATGCCGGGGATCTCGTGAACATATTCGAGCAGCAGCGCGAAGTCGGCGATCTCGCCGGTGGCGCCCATCGCGCCGCGGTAGGCATTGACGTTCTGGCCCAACAACGTGACCTCGCGCACGCCCTGGGCAGCCAGGCCGGCCACCTCGGCCAGAACGTCATCGAGCGGACGGCTCACTTCGTCCCCGCGGGTATAGGGCACGACGCAATACGAGCAGTACTTGGAGCAACCCTCCATCACCGAAACGAACGCGGTCGCGCCTTCGACGCGCGCTGGCGGCAGGTGATCGAACTTCTCGATTTCCGGAAAGCTCACGTCGACTTGGGGCCGACCAGCGCGCTGGCGGTCTTCGATGAGCTGGGGCAGGCGGTGCAAGGTCTGAGGACCGAAGACCAGATCGACATAGGGTGCGCGTTCCAGGATGGCCTCGCCTTCCTGGCTGGCCACGCAGCCGCCCACGCCGATGAGGGCACCTCGGGCCTTGAGGTGCTTCACGCGCCCAAGGTCGGAGAACACCTTCTCCTGCGCCTTCTCACGCACCGAGCAGGTGTTGAACAGGATCAGGTCGGCCTGCTCGGGATCGTTGGTGGGTTCGTAGCCTTCCGCGGCGCGCATGACGTCGGCCATCTTGGCTGCGTCGTACTCGTTCATCTGGCAGCCGAAACTGCGGATGTAGATCTTCTTGCTCACGGGGGCATCTCGGTGCATGTGCCGGCCTGGCCGGCTCGATGGGGGCGAACGCTGCGCGCGCCGGGCGCCGGCGTCAAAGGTGCGTCAAGGGCGCGACCAGGTCTGCGACGCCATGTCGAACTGCCAGCTGGCCGCCTGCTGCGGCGTGGCGGGCCAGGGCTGGCGCGCGCGTTCGGGCTCGGTCAGGATCCACACGTCGTGCAGGTCGCCCTGCTGGTTGAGCGTGTAGTGCACGAGGAAGGTCTGCCCGATGAGCGCCACCGACGGCAGCACCAGGTTGTTCTCGCCGCGGATGCGCGCGCCTGGCGACAACCGGGCGGGCTTGTCGTTCAGCCGAACATCGACCGGCGCTTGCACCACCGTGAAGTTGCCTCGCAGGGCGTTGGCCGGGAACAGGCGCGGGGCGGTCATCTGCGCCTGTACGGCAGGCAGTGCCATCAGAAAGGCGGCGGCGACAAGCGTGCGGGCACAGCGATTCATGGTGTGGATCCAGGGGCTGCGACAGGAAAAAAAGCGGCCCGAAGCGGGTGCTCGGGCCGGTGTTGGTGGCGCTTCAGGGACTCGAACCCCGGACCTGCGGATTATGATTCCGTCGCTCTAACCGACTGAGCTAAAGCGCCATGAGCCCGCCATTATAGCGGCCCCTGACGGACCGGCACATACGGCCGGTCCACCGACAACGCATCCATGTTCAGCTTCTTCCGGAAAAAGTCGCCACCTCCCGCGCCTGCAGCAGTGCCTGGCGCAGTCCCAGCGGTCGCACATGCCGGCGCGTCCCCTGCGCCCGAACCCGCAACGGTCGCGCCCGGGACCCCGGCACCCAGCGAGACGCCCGGGTGGGCCTCGGCCCAGGGCTACGTCGCCGCTTTGGTTCCGACGCCAGAGGTGGACATGCCGACTGCCGAGGCGCACGACGCCGCCACTGCCGATGCCCATGCAACGGTGCCCGCGGCACCCGCGCCCGAACCGGCAACGGCAGACGAGCCGCAGGCGGCACGAACCGGCTGGTTCGACCGTCTGCGCCAGGGGTTGCGCAAGACCGGCGGCAGCATCGCGCAGGTGTTCACGGGCACGCGCATCGACGACGCGTTGTACGAGGAACTCGAGGCTGCACTGTTGATGGCCGATACCGGTGTCAAGGCCACCGAGCATCTCTTGCAGGACCTCAAGCGCCGCGTGAAGGACGCCAAGGCCACCGATCCGGCGCAGGTGAAAGCGCTGTTGATCGACGCCGTGACGGACCTGCTGGCGCCGCTGCAGAAGCCGCTGGTGGTGGGGATGCACGAGCCCACGGTGATGATGGTCGTCGGCGTGAATGGTGCTGGCAAGACCACCAGCATCGGCAAGCTCACGCGTCACCTTGCCGATGCCAGGCGCACGGTGCTGCTGGCGGCGGCTGACACATTCCGCGCCGCCGCGCGCGAGCAGCTGGCGGTCTGGGCCGACCGCAACCAGGTCGAGATCGTGAGTCAGGAGGGTGCCGACCCCGCCGCCGTCAGTTTCGACGCCGTGACGGCGGGCAAGGCACGCGGTCGCGATGTCGTGATAGCCGACACCGCCGGGCGCCTGCCGACCCAGCTCCACCTGATGGAGGAGTTGAAGAAGATCCGCCGCGTGATTGCCAAGGCCGACCCGACAGCCCCTCACGAGGTGTTGCTGGTGGTCGACGGGAACACCGGCCAGAACGCGCTGGCGCAGGTGAAGTCGTTTGACGACGCCTTGCAGCTGACGGGGCTCATCGTCACCAAGCTCGATGGCACGGCCAAGGGCGGCGTGCTGGCGGCCATCGCCCGCGAGCGCCCTGTGCCGGTCTATTTCATCGGCGTGGGCGAGAAGCTCGAGGACCTGCAGACCTTCGATGCGCGGGAGTTCGCACGCGCGCTGTTGGGCTGAGCGCCGCAGCGGGCCGCGTCCGGGCCCGTGCAGCCCGTGTACCAGGTACACGGTACGGGGCGGGACTCCCGTTCAGCGCCGGGGCTGTACCGGTACCGGCTCCAGGTCGTCGAACAGCGCCGAGGGCACCGGCTCCATGGCGTCTTCACGGTCGGAGCCATCATCGGCCAGGATCTCGGCGATCGGGATCAGTGGCATCGGGCGCGATGTGGGCGGCGCCGCTGCCTCGCGCGGGGCCTTGCCGGCGGTGAGCAGGGGCAGCAACTGCCCGCGTGCAGTGGTGACGTCGGGCAGCGCGTCTTCTTGCCACGAGAGCACCTTGATGCCAGCCTTGCGCAGCAACGTGGTCATGCGCTCGTGGCGGCGCCGGCTGTTGTCGCTCAGGCGCAGCGGCCGTACGTCGATGACGGCCAGCACGCGCGAGGCGCTGTCGCACAGCAGCAGATCGGCACTCAGGCCGCTGATGCGCTGCAGCCACTCGCCCTGCCGGGCAGGTACGCTGAGGAATCGGCTCAGCGGGACCTGAGCCAGCACCAGATAGCCGGGCATGGCCTGGCGCAGCAGGGTGTGCGCCTGGCGCTCGGCCACGGTGAGCACCCGGGCCGGCTGGGGTGCGAACGTCTGCAGTGTGTCGGGTGCGTCGCGTCGGGCAGATGCGGGCGGCGGGCGCCGACGCCGGGCGGCGAACAGCGACAGCAGCAGCACCAGTGCCGTGGCCAGTGCGAGAGCGGCGGAGGGGTCGACGGGCAGCATATGCGGTGTTCGGCAGGACTGGCAGTCCACTGTAGGCCGCGAGTGGTTGCCGCGGGTCAGGTACCTGCGACAAGTGTGTCAACTTGTGAACACAAATGGCGATTGCGGGCCCACTTGTGCGAGCCGTCACGGGCCGATGCGCAAGCCGGATCGATCCCGGCCGCAGGCCATCAGCGCATCATGCCCTTCATGCCGCCCATGCGCTTCATCATCTTCATCAGGCCGCCGCCCTTCATCTTCTTCATCATTTCGCGCATCTGCTCGAACTGGTTGAGCATGCGGTTGACTTCCTGGACATGAACACCCGCGCCGGCTGCGATGCGCCGCTTGCGGCTGGCCTTGATGATCTCGGGCTTGCGTCGCTCGTGAGCCGTCATCGAGTGGATGATGCCTTCCATGCGGCGCACGTCTCGCTCGGCGCGGTCGAGATCGGCACTGCCGGCCTTGGCGGTCAGAGCGGCGGGAAGCTTGTCCATCAAGCCTGACAGCCCCCCCATCTTCTTCATTTGCGAGATCTGCATCAGGAAGTCGTTGAGGTCGAAGCCATCACCGGACTTGACCTTCTCGGCCAGCTTCTGCGCCGCCTGCAGGTCGACGCCCTTTTGCACCTCTTCGACCAGTGCGACGATGTCGCCCATGCCCAGCACGCGCCCGGCATGGCGCTCGGCATCGAAGACTTCGAGCCCGTCGATCTTCTCGGAAACGCCCGCGAACTTGATCGGCGCGCCGGTGACCTGACGAACCGACAGCGCCGCGCCGCCGCGCGAATCGCCATCGAGCTTGGTCAGCACGATGCCCGTCAGCGGCAATGCCTCCTTGAAGGCGCGCGCGGTATTCACCGCATCCTGACCTTGCATCGCATCGACGACGAACAGCGTCTCGATGGGCTGCAGCAGCGCGTGCAGTTCCCGAATCTCGGCCATCAGGGCTTCGTCGATGGCCAGTCGCCCGGCCGTGTCGACGAGCAGGACATCGAAGTAGTGGCGGCGGGCGTGATCGAGCGCGGAGCGCACGATATCGGCCGGCTTCTGCCCGGCACTTGAAGGGAACCACTCGGCTCCGGCTTGCCGGGTCACGGTCTTGAGCTGCTCGATGGCCGCCGGCCGGTACACGTCGGCCGAGACCGTGAGCACCTTCTTGCGCCTGCGCTCGATCAGGTGGCGGGCAAGCTTGGCCGTGGTGGTGGTCTTGCCGGCGCCCTGCAGGCCGGCCATCAGGATCACGGCCGGTGGCTGCGTGGAGAGGTTCAGATCGGCCACGCCCTCGCCCATCGTCGCGGCGAGTTCCTTGTGCACGACGCCAACCAGAGCCTGGCCCGGGTTGAGCGAGCCCACGACGTCCTGGCCCAGTGCCTTTTCCTTCACCCGGGCGACGAAGTCGCGCACCACCGGCAGTGCGACGTCGGCCTCGAGCAGTGCCATGCGCACCTCGCGCAGCATGTCCTGCACGTTGCCTTCGGTGATGCGGGCCTGGCCGCGCATCGTCTTGACGAGGCGCGACAGCCGGTCGGAGAGAGTGGAAGCCATCGGCGCGGCAACGGCGGCTTGCAGCCGTGAGAAGAAAACGGCGGGCCGCGAAAGTAAACTGTCCGGATGATTCTAGCTTCGGGCTCGGCGGCACCTCTGGACGGAACGCCGTTGGCGCTTGCCCTGGCGGCCGCGCTGGCCTATGGGCTGTCGGCATCGCCGGCGCAGGGACGCCCGAGTTGGATCACGCCGGCCTTGGTGACGGGCTGGTTGCTGCACGCGGTGCTGCTTGCCATGGACATCACCGGATGGGGTCGGGGCCATGCCCAGGGCGCCCGCCTGGGCTTCGGCCCGGTACTGTCACTGACGGTGTGGCTGGTCATCGCAGTCCATGCGTTCGAGAGCCGCCTGCTGCCGCTGCCGGCCGTGAGGCGAGCGCTCGCCGTCAGCGGAGCCGCTGCGGTGCTGTTGGCATGGGCCTTTCCTGGCGAGATGCGGTTGCTGTCCTCGCCATGGGCGCCGCTGCACTGGGTGCTGGGCGTGGGCTCCTATGCCTTGTTCGGCGCGGCCGTTCTGCATGCCAGCATGCTGGATAACGCCGAGCGGCAGATGCGACGTCAGGTGGTGGCGCCAGCCGATGGGCCGCTGGGCCTGCCCCTGCTGCGGCTCGAGAGACTGACGTTTCGGTTCGTCGAGGTCGGGTTCGGCGTGCTCACGCTGGCGCTCTTGCTGGGATTCGTGACGGCGCGTCAGTGGCGCTGGGACCACAAGTCCGTGTTTTCTCTGCTGGGCTGGGGTGTGTTCGCGGCGCTGCTGGTCGGCCGGCAATTGCGCGGATGGCGGGGGCGACAGGCCACGCGCTGGTTGTACGTGGGTACGGCGCTGCTATTGTTGGCCTACGTCGGGTCGCGCTTTGTGTTCGAGGTGGTTCTGGGGCGCGCCGCAGCGTGACGTCATGAAGTACCTCATTGTTCTGTTGGTGGTCGTCGGCGGCTTGTGGTTGTTGCTCAAGCGCCAGGGTCGACCGGATCATGGTGCTGCTGCCCGACGTCCTGATCCACCGGCGCAGCCCATGGCCCAGTGCGCCCGCTGTGGGCTGCATCTGCCGGCTGCCGATGCGGTGCTGGAAGGTACACGCGTGTACTGTTGCGAAGAGCATCGGCGGCTCGGCCCCGGTCCCACCGCCTGACAGCCGGCACCGATGACCGAGCCCGCGACCGAGCCGCACATCGAGCGCCGCCGAGCCGAGCGACGACACAGCGACCGTCGCCAGGCATTGGGCGCAGTGCCAGAGGACTCCTGGTTCGGTGCCCTGGCCGACGGCAGCCAGAGCACGCTGCAGCCGGGCTACTCAGACGAGTCCCGGCTGGACCGCGAAGGCGGCAGCTCCGAGAGCCGCTTTCTCGCGCGCGAAGCCCGTCGCATCGTTGTCGGCGAGGGTTCGGCACTTCGGCGCGTGTTTGCGGCGTACGTGGCCGCTCGCGCGGCACTGGGCGTGGCGCTCGTGCTGACGCCGTGGATCATGTCGCTGTTGGGCACACGCTTGGCCGTCGAGGCGCTGCTCGTGTGCATTGCATACGCGGTTCAGGCGGTGTCGATGTGGCTGTTGCCACCGTCGCCCGTTCCGGGCATGCCGGCGTCGCGGCTGGTCCGGCGTCAGTGGGCGTTGACGATAGGCGTCGACCTGTTCGTGTTCTCCTTGCTCCACTTGCTGGAGCCGGGAGCGCACCTGAACTACGCGGCATTGCTGGCCTTGCCCGTGTTGATGGCCGGCGTGATGACCAAGCGGGTCGGGGCACTGGCTACCGCAGCGCTGGTTTCACTGGTGCTGCTGGCAGGTGTGTGGCGGGCATCGGTCTCCGGAGCGTTCTCTGCGGCGCTGCTCACGCAGGCCGGACTCGGCGGTCTCGGCGCGTTCGCAATCACCCTGCTGTCGGGCGAATTGGCCCAACGCCTTGCGCGCGAGGAACGCACGGCGCGCGGCAGCCTCGAGTTGGCCCGCCAGCAGGCGCGGCTGAATCGCCTGGTGATCGAGGAGATGACCGATGGTGTGCTGGTTGTCGATCGCCGCTGCCGGGTGCGGGCGGCCAACCCGGCGGCGCGCGCGATGCTCGGCGCCCGCGCGGCGGATCGACCCGCCCCTTTCGCGTTGCACGGCGAGCCCGGTTGGGAAACCCTCCTGCAGGCCGTCGAGAAGGCCTTTGGCGCGAGCCGATGGCCGCGTGAGCACCGCGAACTGATGCTGCCGCATGTCGATGGTGGCACGCACACGGTTCAGGTCCGCGCCCGTTTCACCAAGCGCAGTGGCATCGGCGAGGAGGCCACGGCACCGCAGGAGGTCTGTGTGCTCTTTCTCGAGGACATGCGCAGCGTGCAGGCGCGCGTGCAACAGGAGAAGCTGGCGGCCATGGGGCGGATGTCCGCCGGCATCGCCCACGAGATCCGCAATCCGCTGGCGGCGATCGCGCAAGCCAACGCACTGATGCTGGAAGACGATCTTCCCGGCGCCCAGCAGCGCCTGGCTCGCATCGTCGAGGACAACGTCGAACGACTCAAGCGCATCGTCGACGATGTGATGGCCGTGGCGCCGGGCAGGACCAGTGGGCCGCAGGCGATCGATGCGACGTCGGAGGTGGCGGCCATCTGCCGGGAGTGGCTGGCGACCAGCGGGTTGCCGTCGGGTGCGACCGATGCTCGCGTCGAGCTCGATCTGCCTCGGGTCCCGATGTCTGTGTTGTTCGATCCCGAACACTTGCGCAGGGTGCTGACCAACCTGCTGGACAACGCCTGTCGTCATGGCACGGAGACTCCGGGTGCGGTGGTCGTCTGCCTGCGACATCCGCCGGCACAAGCCCCCGGAGGTGCACTGCTGACGGTCGCCAGCGACGGGCCGCCCATCGCGCCGGATGTCGAGCGCCACCTCTTCGAGCCGTTCTTCTCCACACGCAGTCGTGGCACGGGCCTGGGCCTGTATATTTGCCGCGAGCTGTGCGAACGGTACCGCGCCAGCATCGACTACCGCCCTGGACCCGCGGGCGGGCGGCACCGCAACGTGTTCCGCGTGCTGCTGCGCAGCGCCCCAACCGCCTGAACCTGCCGCGCGATCATGAATGCCAGCCCCGTCCCTCGCCTGCTCGTCGTCGACGACGAGCCCGACTTGCGCACCCTGTATGAACTCACGTTGCTGCGGGAGGGCTACGAGGTCGAGACCGCCGGTTGCGTCGAGGATGCCTGGGCGCGCCTGACCGAGCGAACCTACAGCGCCGTCATCACCGACATGCGCCTGCCCGACGGAAGCGGCCTGGACCTGCTTCACCGGCTCGAGGAGGCCGCCCGCGCGGAGAAGGCCATCGTCATCACGGCCTACGGCTCTGCCGAGAACGCAGTCGAGGCACTGAAGGCGGGCGCCTTCGATTACCTGACCAAGCCGGTGGACCTGCGCCAGTTCCGCACCGTGGTGGCATCGGCACTGGGTCGAGCGACGGTTGCGCCGGCCACGTCCGGCTCGCGACCAGCCGTTGCCGCGGCAGGGGCAGTCCCGTCAGCGACCAGCGGTTCACAGCCGCGCGGTCCACGCGACGTCGCTGTCGGGCCGGTTTTCGCCGAGCCCGGCGCGCCGGGGCCTGTCCATCCGGCGCTCGCGCGCCTGGTCGGGCAATCGGCCTCCATGCAGCAGGTGCGATCGATGATCGAGCGCGTGGCTCGCGGCATGGCTCCCGTGATGGTGCTGGGCGAGTCCGGCACTGGCAAGGAACTCGTCGCCAGGGCCATCCACGCCGTGAGCGGGCGGGCGACGCAGCCGTTCATCGCCGTGAATTGCGGCGCGATACCGGAGCAACTGCTGGAGGCCGAGTTCTTCGGCTACCGCAAGGGCGCTTTCACGGGTGCAACAGAGGATCGCGAGGGGTTCTTTCAGGCGGCCAATGCGGGGACGTTGTTTCTCGACGAGATCGGCGACCTGCCACTGTCGATGCAAAGCAAGCTCCTGCGCGTGATCCAGGAGCGATCGGTTCGACCGATCGGCGCGGTCAACGAGCAGCCGATCAATGTCCGCATCGTGAGCGCCACGCACAAGGACCTCGGGTTGGAGGTGCAGGAAGGTCGCTTCCGGCAAGATCTCTTCTACCGCCTCAACGTGATCCAACTGCGCATGCCGCCGTTGCGCGAGCGGCTGGAGGACCTGGCTGCGATCTGCGCCACCGTGCTGGGGCGCATCGCGCACGATGCCGGTGTCTCGACGGCGCCGCAGCTGTCGGCGTCGGCGCTGGCGCAGTTGGGCAGCTACGCCTTCCCGGGCAACGTTCGCGAGCTCGAGAACCTGCTGCACCGAGCCGTGACGCTGGCGCCGGGCGACGTGATCGAGCGCGATGATCTCGGCCTGGGCGACGATGTGGCAAGCGACAGCGAGTGGTCCGCGATCGAGCCGCCGGTTGCGGATGCACTCGCGCCGCAGCCTGTGTCGGGAGAGGCGCCGCTGCCTGCAGACCTGGTGACTTATCTCGACCAGGTGGAACGCGACATCCTGGTGCGTGCGCTGGCTCGGCATCGCTTCAATCGCACGGCCGCCGGGGCGAGCCTGGGGCTGTCGCTGCGGCAGATGCGCTATCGCATGGCGCGCCTGGGGATCGGTGCCCCGGAGCATGGCGGCGACTGACCCCGCGTGGGCCGAGGGCTGGTGCCCGCAGGCCCGGCGCTGCGAGTCACCGAACCAGGATGAGCGCAGCGCGGGCACGCCCATCGAGTTGGTGGTCTTGCACTCGATCAGCCTGCCACCCGGCGAGTATGGGGGTGATGCCATCGAGCGGCTCTTCACCAACCGCCTCGACCCGCAGGCGCACCCGTCGTTTGCCGAACTGTGGTCGCTGCGGGTCTCGGCTCACTTTCTGGTGCGGCGTGATGGCGAGATGGTGCAGTTCGTCAGCACAGATCGCAGGGCCTGGCATGCCGGCGTGTCGCATTGGGCGGGGCGCGATCGATGCAACGACTGGTCCATCGGCATCGAGCTCGAGGGGCTCGAAGGTCGCAGCTTCGAAGTCGCGCAGTACGTTGCGTTGGTTCGGTTGCTGCGCGCGCTCAGGCGCAGGTATCCGTTGACGGCGGTTGTCGGTCATGAGCACGTGGCACCGACACGCAAGCGTGATCCCGGACCCGGCTTCGATTGGGCCGACCTGCAACGACGGCTGCGTTGGAAGGCCGCCTTGTTTCCCGCGACAGCATGAGTTGCAAACGTCCGAAGAGAACGGAAACGATGCATGTTGGCAACAACGATTGCGTGTGATTGTCAAGAAGTGCTTGGTGTTTTGGAACAACACTCCGATAATCCGCGGCCATAGGAAGCACATCCATGCTGGTCTGGGTAGACAACGCTCAACCCTCATCGACGAGAACCGAAATCGGTCACGCCTCGCACCCTTGCTGCGGCGCGCGTGCAGTGCTCCCACCCTCAATCGTTTTGCCTGGTTCGCTTTGTGCCCGCAGTGGCCGGCTCGCAAGCTGGCAGCGCGGACCGCATCGAACGAACCCCTCGAGTCGCATCTTCCGTAGGGCAGTGTGCGGCTTCGTCCTTGCTGGACCGTGCAACGACCGTCTCGTTTCGTTCGACTCGAGCGGATTGTCTGAACCGAAGAAGGAGAGCAAGTCTCGACAGTCGTGCGGCCATGGCCTTGAGCCACGCGCCGCGTTGATGCGGGGCTGACCTCGGGTTCGCCCAAGGGTGCCTTCAGGCACCCAGTGGCGCCCGTCAGCCCCGTGGTGCGCGATCAAGATCCGCACGCTTGACACCGCTGCCGAAAGAAGCAGCGGGCAAGGGTGCATCCCCGTTCACCGCGACGGGTGGCGAAGCCGGCTTGACCGGCGACCGCTCGTAACGGTGAACTGCCTGGCAGTGATCCGCTGGGCATGTTCTGCAACTTGATCAAGGAGATCGTGATGGCAACTGCGAAGAAGGCACCGGCCAAGAAGGCCGCCGCCAAGAAGCCTGCCGCCAAGAAGGCAGCCCCGGCAAAGAAGGCCGCTCCGGCGAAGAAGGCCCCGGCAAAGAAGGCTCCGGCCAAGAAGGCGGCGCCGGCCAAGAAGGCCGCTCCGGCCAAGAAGGCTGCGGCCAAGAAGGCTGCGCCGGCCAAGAAGGCTGCACCGGCCAAGAAGGCTGCACCGGCCAAGAAGGCGGCGGCGAAGAAGGCCGCACCGGCGAAGAAGGCTGCGGCCAAGAAGGCTGCACCGGCAAAGAAGGCTGCTGCGAAGAAGGCTCCCGCGAAAAAGGCTGCAGCGAAGAAGGCTCCGGCCGCTCCCGCTGCCCCCGCCCCTGCGGCACCTGCTGCGAAGACTGCGCTGAGCCCTGCGGCCGCTTGGCCGTTCCCGACAGGCAACAAGCCCTGAGCGTGCGCATGTGTGGCGGACCCCTTCAGGTCCGCCCGCATGACCATACCGTACGACACCCGGCTAACCGCCGGGTTTTTCGTTCTTGCGCCGCTGCGAGTCAGGTCTTCCAGGAACCCCGCGGTTCGTGTTGGCTCAGGCCGAGCGCCGTGGACTGTCTGAAGGCGCGGCTGCGATCGGCACCGGCATCCGATCTGCCAATCGAACCCGCAACTCACGCAGGCGCTGGTGCAGCGCCCTTTGGCTGCGGCGGTGACGAGCCAGTGCCTGGCGCGCGCGTGTGCGCGTGTCGGGGAGGAAAGCCTCGCCGATCCTGCGCTCGATGCTCGAGAGCCGGGCCAGAACATGTGCCTGCTCGTCGGCTTCCGGTGTCTGCGGCATCAGCGCCAGCGTGCGCCGCGCACTGAACCGCGCATCGGCCACGCGACCGAGCGACGCCAGGCACCACGCTCGATCGGCCTCGGCCGTGGCACCGAGCTTGGTCGGAATGGCCGCGCCCTCGATCGCGTCGAACACCCGCAGAGCCTCGACGAATCGTTGGCCTACTGTGAGCAATTGCGCCTGCAGCAGGGGGATCAGCATGTGGAACGAACGGGTTCCGATGGCCAGGTCATAGCGCTGCACGGAGTCGGCCTCGACCGACGCGAGATGCAGATCGCGCGGTGTGCAACCAGGTTCGAATGCATCGGCCAGCCGGATTTGCGCGGCGCGGAAGGCAGCCATGTTGTGCATGAGGGCGCTGAGTGCGGCTTGGTCGCCCTCTATCGCGGCGTGGTGTCGGGAGCGGTCGTACCACGGTCGAGCCTCTGCATAGTGGCCGCAGTGGTGCAAGGCATCGGCCATGACCAGCGTGGCGCGAGCCAAGGCCTGATGGTCATCTGGCGCTGCCAGCGACAACGCCTCTTCGAGGCGATCGACCATCGACTCCAGACGATCGTCGTTGAAGTCCATGGCCGCCAGCCACGCCGCGCAGCTCGGTCGGGCTGGCGCCACGCGCAGTGCCACCGCCAGCGCGTGCGCTCGCGAGGTTCGATCGCGCGCGTGGTCGTACTGCAGGTGGAAGTAATGCAGTACCCCCTCGGCCAGCATCAGCCAGCACGCCACTTCTGCATGCAGGCGGCTCCCGTAGTGGCGCCGCACATGATGGATGGCCTCCAGCGACAGCTCTGCGTGACCTTGGCGTCCGAGCTGCGATGCGGCGCGGCACATGTCGCGTGCCCAGGCGACGTCGTCGGGACAGGCGCGCATGCGCCGATCGAGTTCGGCCAGCAGACGCGACTGCCGCATGTGACTTCCTCGACTGCCGCCCGTGCGGCTCAGGCGGTCAGCATCGCCAGGGCGGCGCGGTAACGGTCTGCGGTGGCCCGCACGACCTCTGCCGGCAACTCGGGGGCCGGTGCCTGCTTGTTCCAGGGCTGGTCGCCGATGCGCACGCTCTCGAGCCAATCGCGCAGGTATTGCTTGTCGAAGCTGGGCGGATTGCTGCCTTCGGCGTAGGAGTCGGCCGGCCAGAACCGCGACGAGTCCGGCGTGAGGACTTCGTCCATCAGGGTCAGACGCCCCTTGTCGTCCAGGCCGAACTCGAACTTGGTGTCTGCGATGATGATGCCGCGCGTCAGGGCGTAGGCGGCCGCTTCGGTGTAGAGCCGGATCGACACCTCGCGCACCTGTTGTGCGAGGTCATCGCCAATCAGTTCGGTCATTCGCTCGAACGAGATGTTCTCGTCGTGCTCGCCCATCTCGGCCTTCGTGGCCGGCGTGAAGATCGGTGTGGGCAGGCGACTCGCGTTGCGCAGGCCTGCGGGCAGCGGCACCGCGCACACGCTGCCGCTTTCCTGGTACTCCTTCCAGCCCGAGCCCGCGAGGTACCCGCGCACCACAGCCTCGACCGGCAGCGGCCGCAGTCGTCGCACCAGCATCGCGCGGTGGTGCACCTGCGCAACCTCGTCAGGGGCGACCACGCTCTCAGGTACGTCGCCCGTGAGGTGATTGGGCACGATGTGCGCGAGCTTGCCGAACCAGAACAGCGCCATGCGCGTGAGCAGCGCGCCCTTGCCTGGAATGGGCTGCCCCATCACCACGTCGAACGCCGAGATCCGGTCAGAGGCCACCATCAGGATGCGATCGTCGCCGACGGCATAGTTGTCGCGTACCTTGCCGCGGGCCAGCAGGGGCAGGGTGTGCAGGTGGGACTCGAACAGGGCGGGAACGGCGGAGCTCATGGCAATCTCGGGTTGCAGCGGGTGGCATAGCGCTGGGCCATCGCGGTCAGTGGCATTCCCTGGATGCGGCTGGCCTGGCCCTCGCACCCGAACTCGAGGTAGCGCTGGCGGCACACCGCCTTGGCCGCTTCCCGGGCCGGCTTCATCCATTCGCGCATGTCGAACTTGTCCGGGTACTCGGCCATGAACTTGCGCACAGCGCCGGTCATCGCCAGACGGATGTCGGTGTCGATGTTGATCTTGCGTACGCCGTGCTTGATGGCTTCCTGGATCTCCTCGATCGGCACGCCGTAGGTTTGCTTCATCTTGCCACCATACTGGTTGATGACGGCCAGCAGATCCTGCGGCACCGATGACGACCCGTGCATGACCAAGTGCGTATTCGGGATGCGGCGATGGATCTCCTTGACGCGACTGATGGCCAGGATGTCGCCGGTGGGTTTGCGGGTGAACTTGTAGGCGCCGTGGCTGGTGCCGATGGCGATGGCCAGTGCATCGAGCTGCGTGGCCTGCACGAACTTCGCTGCCTCTTCCGGGTCGGTGAGCAGCGCGCTGTGGTCGAGCTTGCCGACCGCGCCGATGCCATCTTCCTCGCCGGCCTCACCGGTTTCCAGGCTGCCCAGGCAACCCAACTCGCCTTCGACCGTGACGCCCACCTGGTGGGCCATCGCCACCACCTGTTGGGTCACAGCGACGTTGTAGGTGAAGTCGGCGGGAGTCTTCCCGTCTTCGCGCAGCGAGCCATCCATCATCACCGAACCGAAACCCAGGTCGATGGCACCTTTGCACACGGCTGGCGATGTGCCGTGGTCCTGGTGCATCACCAGGGGGATCTGGGGATAGGCCTCGCAGGCCGCCTGGATCAAGTGCTTGATGAACGACTCGCCGGCGTACTTGCGCGCACCGGCGCTGGCTTGCAGGATCACCGGTGCATCGACCTCGGCTGCTGCAGCCATGACGGCCTGCACCTGTTCGAGGTTGTTGACGTTGAAGGCCGGGATGCCATAGCCGTTTTCGGCGGCATGGTCCAGCAGCTGGCGCATCGAGACGAGTGGCATGGCGGATCCTGGGAGTGAACGGGGAGAAGTGCACGCCAGGGCCGCGGGGCTGGGGCAGCAACCGTCGATGTGCCGCCGCGGTGAAACGGCCCTGTAACCGGGCGTCGATTGTACCGGCCGGGCCTGCGTTCGCACCAAGCCGAGGTGCCGGTGAGCGCCGGTATCGCCGCGACCGCGCGCCCGCCGACCCGCTCCGAATTGGGGGCCGAACCCGCCTCTTATTCCGCTAAAGATCTGCCAGCGTCGCACGCACACTGGCCCCGTGAAGCTGGGCTCAGTGCCTGGCGTGAGGAACATCCCGATGGCACGCATCGCCCTGACCGACATCACCCCTTGGATCACCGAAACCGTCCTGGCTCACCCGCTGGACTTGCCGGCATACCTGTGCCATCGGCTCGGTGTGAGCAAGTCGTGTGCGCGCAACCAGCTGAACCGGCTGGTCGATGCCCAGTGGCTGCAGCGCGACGGCGTGACGCGGCGGGCCACTTATCGTCCGGGCGCCCTGCGGCAGGTGGTGAGGCGCTACGCGCTCCACGGGTTGCAGGAGGACCTGCCCTGGTCACATGACTTTGCCGGCCGATTCGAATTGCGGCCCAACGTGGCACGCATCGCGCAGCATGTGTTCACCGAGCTGCTGAACAACGCCATCGACCACAGTGCGGGCACCTGTGTCACGGTGTCGATGCGGCAGACACCGACCCAGCTGCAGTTGCTGGTCTCCGACGACGGCCGGGGCGTCTTCGACGCGGTGGCCGAGCGCTTCCAGATCACCGACCCGACCGTTGCCATGCTCGAACTGGCCAAGGGCAAGCTCACCAGTCAGCCTGATCGCCACACCGGGCGTGGCCTGTTCTTCAGCGCGAAACTCGCCGACATCTTCGATCTGCACGCGAACGAGTCGGCCTACCAACAGTGCGACTGGCAGCGCGACCAGTGGGTGCAACGCAGCCGACCGGCATGCCGCCAGGGCACCTCGGTGTACGTGGGCATCTGCGTCGATACCGAGCGCTCGCTCGACGACGTGCTGCGCCGCTACAGCGCCGACGGCATGAGCTATGGCTTCGACCGCACGGTGGTGCCGCTCAAGCTCATGACGCACGCACACAACGGGCTGGAGTCGCGTGCCCAGGCGCGTCGTGTGACAGCCCGGCTGCATGAGTTCCGTCGGGTGGAACTCGACTTCGAAGGCCTGCCCGACGTGGGACATGGCTTTGCAGACGAGTTGTTCCGGGTCTACGGCCACCAGCACCCGGGCATCGAACTCGTGCCCACGAACATGGCGCCTCGGGTGGCGGCCATCGTGCGCAGCATCGTGCCGGCGGGCGGCGCCGCGGCGCCGGTTCGTGCCCCCGCGATGCCGCTGTCGCAGCCCGCCTGATTCACGCACTGCGCTGCCGGTGTGCAGTGCCGGTGGCAGGCGAGGCCGTCACCGCGAAAGCGCTGCCGTGCCGGTCATCAGGCGACGCGGCACACCTTGAGCATGTTGGTTCCGCCTGGGTATCCCATGGGCTCGCCGCAGGTGATGGCGTAGGTGTCGCCGGGCTTGAGCACGCCGCGCTCGACGAGCACCCGCTCGGCATCTGCCAGGGCCTGGTCGCGATCCGTGTGCGGCTTCATCAGGATGGGCCGCACGTTCCGGTACAGCGCCATGCGCCGCTCCGAACCGGCCTGCGCCGTGAGGCCGAAGATGGGCACATGGATGTTGTGCCGGCTCATCCAAAGGGCGGTCGAGCCGCTCTCGGTGAGCGCGATGATCGCGCGGCAGCCCAGGTGATGGGCCGTGAACAGCGCCCCCATCGCGATGCTCTGGTCGATGCGGCCGAAGTGCTTGTTGGTGAAGTCGGCGTCAAGCCGAACCTCCTCCGCTCGCTCAGCCTCCAGCGCGATGAGCGCCATGTGCTCGACGGTCTCGACCGGGTACTTGCCGGCCGCAGTCTCGGCGCTGAGCATCACGGCATCGGTGCCGTCGAGCACGGCGTTGGCCACGTCGCTGACCTCGGCGCGTGTGGGCACCGGGTTGACGATCATGCTCTCCATCATCTGCGTGGCGGTGATGGCCACCTTGTCCATGGCGCGCGCCATGCGGATCATGCGCTTTTGCAGTGCTGGCACCGCTGCGTTGCCCACCTCGACGGCCAGATCGCCGCGAGCCACCATGATGCCGTCGCTCGCCTTGAGGATGGCCTCGAGTTGCGGGATCGCTTCGCTGCGCTCGATCTTGGCGATCATGGAGGGCTTGTGGCGCCAGGGCTCACCTGCCACGTTGGCCAACTGGCGGGCCATTTCCATGTCGGTGGCGCTCTTGGGAAAGCTCACCGCGACGTAGTCGGCCTGGAAGGCCATCGCGGTGCGGATGTCCTCCATGTCCTTGGCGGTGAGTGCGGGCGCCGTCAGGCCGCCACCTTGCTTGTTGATGCCCTTGTTGTTGGACAGCTCGCCGCCGATCTTCACCACCGTGTGCACCTGCTCGCCCCGAACCGCGGTGACAGTCAGCACCAGCAGGCCGTCGTTGAGCAACAGGGTGTCGCCTGGGCGCACGTCGCGCGGGAGTTCCTTGTAGTCGAGACCCACGCTGTCGATCGATCCCGGCTCGGTGCGCGAGGCGTCGAGGATGAAGGGCGCGCCGGCCACCAGCATGATGCGACCGCCGTCGAACTTGCCGACGCGGATCTTCGGGCCTTGCAGATCAGCCATCAGTGCGATCGGCTTGCCGACGCGTTGCGCGCACTCGCGCACCATCGCAGCCCGGTCGATGTGGTCCTGCGCGCTGCCGTGGCTGAAGTTCAGCCGCACGACATCCACCCCGGCGCGCAGCAGTTGCTCGAGCACCAGCGGTTCGCTCGATGCCGGGCCGAGGGTGGCGACGATCTTGGTGGCACGGGTCATGGGCGGGCAGCTCTTTGGGCAATGGGGGCGCAGCCGCGCATTATGGGCGCGGGCCGCGCGCGCTGGTTACGAGCCGGTTCCAGTCGTTGCGGCGCTGTCTTCGCGCATCGCCGCGGCATCGGCCACTGCCAACGCCGTCATGTTGACCACCCGGCGCATGGTCGCCGAAGGCGTGAGCACATGCGCCGGTGCGGCCGCGCCCAGCAGCATCGGACCTATGGTCACACCGTGGCCGCCGGTCACCTTCAGCACATTGAACAGGATGTTCGCCGCGTCGAGGTTGGGCAGCACCAGCAGGTTGGCCGAGCCCCGCAGCGTGCCCTCGGCCAGGAACCCCTCGCGCACGGTTTCCGACAAGGCCGCGTCACCTTGCAGCTCACCGTCGCACTCGATGTGCGGTGCACGGGCGCGGAACAGATCTCGTGCCGCACGCATGCGCCGCGCCGAGGCGCGCTTGGACGAGCCGTACATCGAGTGCGACAGGAACGCCACCTTGGCCGGCATGCCGAAGCGCTGCACCTCGCTGGCGGCCATCACGGCGATCTCGGCCAGTTCCTCCGCTGTCGGTTCCTCGTTGACGAAGGTGTCGGTGATGAACAAGGTGTGCTGCTCGAGCATCAGCGCGTTCATGGCCGCCATGGTGTGGGCGCCCGGCCGAGGGCCGATGACGTCGCGCACATGCTCGAGGTGGGCGTCGTAGCGGCCGACCAGCCCGCACAGCATCGCGTCGGCCTCGCCGCGGCGCACCATCAGCGCCGCGATGAGGGTGTTCGAGCGCCGCACGGCTGCCTTGGCCGTCTCGGGGCTCACACCGTCGCGCCCCATCAAGCGGTGGTAGAGCTCCCAGTAGTCGCGAAAGCGCGGATCGTCTTCGGGGTCGCACAGCTCGAAGTCGGCTCCGGCGCGCAGCCGCAGTCCCGCGCGCTCGATGCGCATGGCGATCACCGAAGGGCGGCCGACCAATATGGGCTTGGCCAGGCCTTCGTCGAGCACCACCTGCACCGCGCGCAGTACGCGCTCGTCCTCGCCTTCGGCGTAGACCACGCGCGCCGGACGTGCCCGCGCGGTGGCGAACACCGGGCGCATGACCATGCCGGTCTGGTAGACGAAGCGCGTGAGCTGCTGCCGGTAGGCCGCGAGGTCGGCGATCGGCCGCGTGGCAACGCCGGACTCGGCCGCCGCACGCGCCACAGCCGGCGCGATGCGCAGGATCAGGCGCGCGTCGAATGGCTTGGGAATGATGTAGTCAGGACCGAACTTCAGCTCCTGGCCCGCATAAGCCGCGGCCACCTCGTCGCTGGTCTCGGCCTTGGCCAGTGCGGCGATCTCGCGCACGCAAGCCAGCTTCATCTCTTCGTTGATGCGTGTGGCGCCGCAATCGAGTGCGCCGCGGAATATGTAGGGGAAGCACAGGACGTTGTTGACCTGGTTGGCGTAATCGGAGCGTCCGGTGGCCACGATGCAATCCGCACGCGCCGCGCGCGCCAGCTCGGGGCGGATCTCGGGCTCCGGGTTGGCCAGCGCCAGGATCACCGGTCGATCGGCCATCGTTCGCACCATCTCGGGCGTCAGCACCCCTGCGGCCGAGCAGCCCAGGAAGACGTCGGCGCCGTTGACGGCATCGGCCAGCGTGCGCCACGGGGTGCGCTGGCAGTAGCGACGCTTGGATTCGTCGATTCGGCCCGCGCGCGCATCGTCGCGCTCATCGTGGATCACACCTCGGCTGTCGACCGCATAGACGTTCTCGCGCCGCACGCCCAGGCTCACCATCAGATCCAGGCAGGCAATGGCTGCGGCGCCGGCGCCGGAGGCCACCACTCGCACCGCGTCGATGCGCTTGCCCACCAGCTCCAAGGCATTGAGCAGCGCCGCCGACGAGATGATGGCCGTGCCGTGCTGGTCATCGTGGAAGACCGGTATGTTCAGCCGTTCGCGCAGCTTGCGCTCGACGGTGAAGCACTCGGGCGCCTTGATGTCTTCGAGGTTGATGCCACCCAGCGTGGGTTCGAGCGCGGCGATGATCTCGACCAGGCGGTCCGGATCCTTCTCGGCCAGTTCGATGTCGAACACGTCGATGCCGGCGAACTTCTTGAACAGGCAACCCTTGCCCTCCATCACCGGCTTGCCAGCCAGCGGGCCGATGTCGCCCAGGCCCAGCACCGCGGTGCCGTTGGTGACCACGCCCACCAGGTTGCCGCGAGAGGTGTAGTCAGCCGCCAGCGTGGGGTCTTCCTCGATCGCCAGGCAGGCATAGGCCACGCCTGGCGAGTAGGCCAGCGACAAGTCCCGCTGGTTCGACAGCGGCTTGGTGGGGGTGACGGCGATCTTGCCGCGTGTGGGCGTGCGGTGGTACTCCAGCGCCGCCTCGCGCAGGGCGCGCTCGGCGTCGGACAGGGGGCGTGAAGTCACGGGGCGTCTCCTCCTCGTCGTTCGGGGTACGCCGAGGTTACGCCGAAATCGCAGCCTCACTGCGCCGGGCGCGATTCCGATCCTTCCGTGGGCTCGCGCCCCGGGGTGCTCAGGCGCCCTGTGCCGCGCGCTGCTGCAGGATCTCGAATGCGGGCAGTGTCTTGCCCTCGAGCACCTCGAGGAACGCGCCGCCGCCGGTGGAGATGTAGCCCACGTTCTGCTCGATGCCGTACTTGGCGATGGCGGCGAGCGTGTCGCCGCCGCCGGCAATGCTGAAGGCCGGACTGGCCGCGATCGCGCGGGCCAGTGTCTCGGTGCCATGGGCAAAGGCGTCGAACTCGAACACGCCCACCGGCCCGTTCCAGACGATGGTGCCGGCGGCCTGGAGCTGGTGCGCCAGTCGCTGTGCCGTCTGCGGGCCGATGTCGAGGATCAGGTCGTCGTCGTCGACCTCGCTGGCGGCCTTGACAGTGGCCGGCGCATCAGCGGCAAAGGACTTGGCCACCACCACGTCGGTGGGGATGGGGACCTCGGCGCCTCGCGCCTTCATGGCCGCCATCACGGCGCGCGCCTGAGGCACCAGGTCGGGTTCGGCCAGGCTCTTGCCGATGGGCAGGCCGGCGGCCAGCATGAAGGTGTTGGCGATGCCGCCGCCGACGATCAGCCCATCGACCTTCGCCGCCAGGCTCTCGAGAATGGTGAGCTTGGTGCTCACCTTGGAGCCGGCGACGATGGCCACCAGCGGCCGTGCAGGTTGCGCCAGCGCCCGTCCGATGGCGTCGATTTCCGCGGCCAGCAGCGGACCCGCGCAGGCCACCGGCGCGTAGCGCGCCATGCCATGCGTGGTGGCCTCGGCGCGGTGGGCGGTGCCGAACGCGTCGTTGACGTAGATGTCACACAACGCAGCCATGCGGCGCGACAGCTCCTCCGCGTTCTTCTTCTCGCCCTTGTTGACGCGGCAGTTCTCGAGCAGCACCACGGCGCCCGGTACGACCTGCACGCCGTCGACCCAGTTGGCGACCAGCGGTACGTCCTGCCCCAGGAGCTCGGCCAGGCGCTGTGCCACCGGCGCCAGGCTGTCTTCGGGCCTGAATTCGCCCTCCGTCGGGCGACCCAGGTGCGATGTGACCATCACCGCAGCACCCGCTTCGAGCGCACGGCGGATGCACGGCGCCGAGGCCCGGATGCGGGTGTCGTCGGTGATGCGGCCCCTGTCGTCCTGCGGGACGTTCAGGTCGGCGCGGATGAACACGCGGCGCCCGGCGACGCGGCCCTGGGCGATGAGGTCGTCGAATCGAAGAATGTCCATGTCCGCATTTTCACAGATCACCACCCCAGGACCTGACGCAGCACCAGCATCGTCGCCGTGCCGGTCACGATGGTGCCCAGCATGTCGCGGCGCCAGGCGAACCAGGTTACCGCTGCCGCCGCGCCGAACAGCCGCGGGTCGCGCCAGGTGCGCACCAGTTCGCCGTGCGCCATGATGATGTCTGGCGTGACCACGGCCACCAGTGCGCCCACCGGCGCATAGCGCAGTCCTTCGCGCAGCCAACCCGGTATGGGCAGGTCGCGATCGGGCAGGATGAAGAATCCGCGCGTGAGCAGCGTGATCAGCGCCAGGCCCAAGATTGCCAGGATGGCCTGCATGGTCGTCATCGCTCCACCCCGAGCCCGCGCCGAAGTGGGCGACTGTGGTCGATGACCAGGCCCATGGCCACCGCCGCGGCGATCGCGACCAGGATGTTCAGCCGCAGCGGCAGCGCGTATGCCGCGACCGCGGCGGCCATGGCCAGGGCCGCGGGAATCCAGGTGGCCCGATCGGTCAGCAGTGTGCAGGTCATGCCCAGCAGGGCCATCGTTCCGGCGAAGCCCAGGCCCCAATGCGCGGGAATCCGGTCACCCAGGAAGATGCCGGCGAGCGAGCTGGTATGCCAGGCGACCGCGTTGACGATCGCGCCACCCCAGAAGTAGGGCAGTTGACCGGGGCCGGGCTGCGGCTGCGGGAACCGGCGCATGAACAGCACGTAGTTGAGGTCGGCCGTGAAGAACGACAGCAGCGCGCGCTGGCGCCGCGGCAGGTGCATGAAATACGGGCGCCACTGGGCGCTGAAGATCACGAAACGCAGGTTGACGCAGATCGCGGTGGCCCACACCACCCACAGTGGCGCCCCGCCGGCGATCAGCGCCACGGTGGCCAACTGGGCCGAGCCCGCGAACACCAGCAGCGACATCATCAGCGCCAGGGGTAGCCCGATGCCGCTGTTGATCATCGCCACCCCGGTGACCAGCCCCCAGGCGGCGATGCCCAGGGCGATGCCGATCATCTCGCGCGCGCCGCGCCGGAACTCGGGATGGCGCCAGTGCGCGTCGGAAACAGGCATGCCCCGGATTGTCCCATCCGGGGCTTTCAGGAAGCTGTGCGACGGTGCAGTCGCGCTGTGCGCGCAGGCGCGGGGCGCTGCTCAGCGCTTGCGCACCGTGCCACTGCCCGCGATGGATGTCTTCACCTGCGGATCGCCGCGGTAGGTGATGTCGCCGGCGCCGGCAATCGAGACGTCGAGGGTCTTCAGCGCCTGAACGGCAGCATCACCCGAACCGGCGATGCTGATGGCCACATCATCGGCCCGCAGATCCTCGGTGCGGACATCGCCACTGCCGGAGACGCCGATCTTCAGGCGCGCGACCTGGCCAGCCGCCCTGAAGTCGCCCGACCCGGCGATCTTGACCTGCAGGTCCTGGCCGGTCAGTCCCTTGAGCATCACGTCGCCGGACCCGGCGATCGCCACGCGCAAGGTGGCGCTCTCCAAAGGCTCCACCACGATGTCGCTGGATCCGGCGCTGGAGACGGCGGTCAGTCGCTGCACAGTGACGTCGACCTGGGGCGTGGATTTCACCCGGGCACGCGTGCCCTTCTTCCAGCGAATGACCAGCGTGGGGCGGTCGTCGCGGGTCTCGACAACCGTTTCGAGCAAAGGCATCAGCTCGGACTGCGCCCGCACCTGCACCTGTTCCTGAGCACCCGGGCGGATGTGCAGGTCGATTCCACCGGTTACCGCCACCGCCTCGAAGCCGGTGACCGACCGCGACTCTGTGAGCATGCTGCCCCGGGCCATGACGGCAGCATCGTCAGCGGCGCGGGCGCTGCCGGGCCAGGCGGTGAGGGCGCCGGCGATCAGGGCAGCGGCAAATGCCAAGCCCAGTGCGGTGTCCAGCCATCGCATCATGCGGTTCATCGGGTGCTCCCGGTCCATGTCGTCGGGCCGCATGATGCGGCGCAGTTGGCGCGGTCGCAAGCCACGGACGACGGACCGCGGGCAGCGCGCGACAGGCGGCAGCGGCGTGCGACCGTCTGCAGGCGGCGCCTGTGGGCTACGGTTTGTCAGGGCGGCGGGCGCCGCCGCGGTGGCACCGTGGCTGGCTTGTCGTCGCCCTTCTCGGCGGACCGTTGGCTCGCGGTGTCGCCCTGTGGTGCCTTGTGCTTGTCGCCAGGCTTCGCGCCGGGCTTGTGGGTCGTGGATTCGGCAGCAGAGCCCTCTTCCCCACCGGTTTCGGCCGCCGGCGTCGATCGCGCGGCGACCCGTGCGTCCGGATCGAGCTGCGGCACCACGGGCTCGAGCTTGTTTTCGCGCATGTACTCGTTCATCTCGCGCCAGCCGCTGTAGATCGCGGCGCGATCGGCCTTGCGATTGAGAACGTAGCAGTCCTCGATCGCTCGCCCGGCATGCCGGCAGGCACCGCCGATGGCCTTGCCGTCGGCCTCCTTGCGGGCAGCCACGGCCGTTGCCGACTCGATGCCGAGCTGGTCGCAGCCTGTCAGTGCAAGCAGGGCACTGGCCAGCAGCAGGGCGTAGGGTGAGCGGCGCATGTCGGGGTTATCGGCCGCGCGCAACCCGGCTTGAGGGCAGTGCGCTGGGGGGGCTCAGCCGCGTGGGACGGCCATCTGCAGCAGGCGCTCGACGCGGTCCTCCGTCGACGGGTGTGTCGAGAACAGCGATCGCAGGCCACCGGCAGACAACGGATTCATGATCATCATCTGGGCCGTCTCAGGGTGTCGCTCGGCACCTGCCATCGGGATGCCCTGCGCGTAGCGTTGGATCTTCTGCAGCGCGGCGGCGAGCGCCTGCGGGTCACCGCTGATCTCTGCCCCGCCCCGGTCGGCCTCGAACTCCCGGGAGCGGCTGATTGCCATCTGGATGAGGCTGGCCGCCAGCGGTGCCAGGAGGGCCACAAGCAGCGCGGCAATGGGGTTCGCGGGCCGGCCCTCGGCATCGCGGCCACCGAACATCATGCCGAAATTGGCCAGCATGCCGATGGCGCCTGCCATGGTGGCGCTGATGGTCGAGATCAGGATGTCGCGATGGCGCACATGCGCCAACTCGTGGGCCATGACGCCACGCACCTCCCGCTCGGTGAGTGTGCGGACCAGCCCCGTCGTTGCCGCCACTGCGGCGTGATCGGGGTTGCGGCCCGTGGCAAACGCGTTGGGCGCTGCCTCGTCGATCAGGTAGACGCGTGGCATGGGCAGGCCGGCCCGGCCGGCCAGCTCGCGCACCATGCGCACGAACTGGGGTGCGGTCCGCTCGTCGACCTCCTGAGCGTTGTACATGCGCAGCACGATGCGGTCGCTGAACCAGTAACTGAAGAAGTTCATCGCCACGGCGACGACCAGCGCCAACCACATGCCCGACGTACCGCCGAGCATCTGGCCGATGAACATGAACAGCGCCGTGATCGCAGCCATCAGGACCGCGGTCTTCAGCATGTTGAACATGGTGTCGAATCCTCCTGGGCTGTTTCAGGCCAGTGCCATTGCGAAAGTGGCGCCGGAAAACCGAAGTTCAAGCCGTCGGGGTCGGCGCTCCAGGCCCCAGCTGCGTGCCGGTCAGGTCGCCATGGGCCGCCAGCCATGCTGCAGCATCCATGCGGCGCCCACCGGGACTTTGCAACTGCAGCAACTCGAGCGCGCCATCGGCGCAAGCGACCGTCATCGTCTGCCCTCGGGCCTGCAGGATGTCGCCAGGTGCACCGCGCAACTCGGGACGCACCCGAGCGCGCCAGACCTTGACTGGCTGGCCGTTGAGCATGAAGTGAGCGCCCGGAAACGGGTCGAACGCCCGCACCCGACGCTCCAACAGCATCGCCGGACAGGTCCAGTCGAGTCCGGCCTCGGCCTTCTCGACCTTGCGTGCGTAGGTTGCGCCTTCGGACGGCTGGGGCGCCTGCGTCCAGCTCGAACTGGCCAGCGCCCGAACCACCATCTGGCCACCGAGTTCGGCCAGTCGATCATGCAGCGAGCCGGTCGTGTCGTCCGGTCGGATCTCCAGCGGATGCGACAGCAGCATGTCTCCAGTGTCCAGCCCCTCGTCCATCTGCATCAGCGTGATGCCGGTGGTGGCGTCACCGGCCTCGATGGCGCGGTGGATGGGTGCGGCGCCGCGCCACCGCGGCAACAGCGACGCGTGGATGTTCAGGCAACCGCGCGGTGGAAGATCGAGTGTCCAGCGCGGCAGGATGAGCCCATACGCGGCGACCACCAGGCATTCGATGCCCGCTGCCCGGAGGGCGTCATGCGCATGCTGGGCATCTTCGGGGTAGCGACCGTCCAGGCGCAGGCTGCGCGGTTGCGCCACCGGCAACCCGTGCGCCATCGCCCAGGTCTTGACCGGGGACGGCTGCAGCCTCAGTCCACGACCGGCAGGTCGATCGGGCTGCGTCAACACCAGCGCGATGTCATGGCCGGCGGCGTGCAAGGCGCGCAACGCGGTGGCAGCAAATTCCGGGGTACCGGCAAAGGCAATGCGCATGGCGGGCCGAGGCGAGCGTCAACGCATCAGCGGCGCGCCAGCGCCGGCTGCTCTTCGCGGGCCTTCTTCAGCAGCTTGGTGCGTATGCGGTCGCGCTTGAGCGGGCTCAGGTACTCGACGAACACCTTGCCCAGCAGGTGATCCATTTCATGTTGCACGCACACGGAGGTCAGCCCGTCGGCCTCCAGTTGGAATGGCTGGCCCTCTCGGTCCAGCGCGCGAACCGTCACTCGGGCATGGCGTTGCACCCGGTCGTAGATGGCCGGTACCGACAGGCAGCCCTCGTCACCCACGTGCATCTCGTCGCTGCGCGCGGTGATTTCGGGGTTGATCAGGACCACCGGACGATCGTGCTGCTCGGAGACGTCCATGACGATGACCTGTTCATGAACATCCACCTGGGTGGCCGCCAGGCCGATTCCTTCGGCGGCGTACATGGTCTCGATCATGTCCGCCACCAGCTGGCGCACGCGTGCATCGACCTGCGACACGGGCCTGGCCACGGTGTGCAGGCGGGGGTCGGGATAGCGAAGAATGGGCAGCAGAGCCATGGCAACCAGCCGTGTCGGTGAACGGACACAAGCCGCAACAGTTGTGGATCGTTCGCAACGAAACCGGCTTCGAAGCCACCCGGAACGGCTGGCGCGCAGACTGCTTTTCGTTGCGATATCAAGGGTTTACCGGCAGAATCTGCGATGTAGCATGAGCTTTGACCGATCACGTTGCGAAGACCGGCCGTCGCAGGCACTGCCTGGGGCATGATTGTCGCATCACGCTAGCTGGAGACCGACCACATGAGTTCAAGCCAGTTCCGCCAACAAGGCGACCGCCGGATCTGGCCCCTGATGGTGGCCGCGGCCATGCTCGGCGGCCTCGGTTCGGCCTCGGCGGCGGATCTGACCGTGAGCTCCGAACAGCGATCGACTGCCGAGCGTGTCGCCCAATCAGGCGTTCCGCTGTCCGAGTTGGCGCCGAACGCCCCTGATTCCCATACGGTCCAGCGTGGCGACACGCTTTGGGACATCTCCAAGCTGTTCCTCAAGAGCCCCTGGCGGTGGCCGGAGCTTTGGGGCATGAACCGCGACCAGATCCGCAATCCGCATCTCATCTATCCGGGGCAGTTGCTGGTCCTCACGAAGGTCGACGGGCGCGCCATGTTGCGCGTGGGCCAGCAGGTCTTGGCGCCCGACGAGGCCCCTAAGAACACGGTCAAGCTCTCCCCTCGCATCCGCAGCCAGGTGCTCGAGAGCGGGGCGATTTCGTCGATCCCGCTGCAAATCATCGGGCCGTTCCTGAACGAGGCCGTGATCCTCAATGCCGACGAGCTGGCCGGTGCGCCGCGCATCGTCGCCACCCAAGAAGGCCGCGTCATGGTTTCGCGTGGCGAGACGGCCTATGTGCGCGGCGACCTGAAGGGTGCCCGCGCGTTCCGCCTGTTCCGCGAGAGCAAGCCTTTGCTCGACCCCGAGACCGCTGCAGTGCTGGGATTCGAGGCACAGTTCGTCGGCACAGCCGAGTTCACGCGCCCAGCAGAACTCCGCGCGACGGCAGACGGCAAGGCGGCGGCCGAGGTGCCAGCCAGCTTTGTCGTCACCGGAACGCGTCTGGACGCCGGCATCGGTGATCGACTGGCGCCGGTGCCACAGCGCGACTTCAGCGCCTACGCACCGCACCCGCCTTCGCAGCCAATCACGGGCCAGATCATTTCGATCTATGGCGAGGCGCTGACGGGCGGTCAGAACCAGATCGTCTCGATCAACCGAGGCGCACGCCAGGGCGTCGAGCGCGGCCATGTGCTGGCGCTGTGGCGCGACGGCGCGCTCACCGTCGACAAGACCGACGAACGAAAGTCGGCGATCAAGCTGCCCGACGAGCGCATTGGGCTGCTGTTCGTGTTCAGGGTATTCGACAATGTGTCATACGCCCTGATCGTGTCGGCCCTCGATCCCGTTCATCGCGGCGATCGGTTCACTCAGCCCTGACGCGTCCTTGTCGCTTGCGTGCTGTCTTCTCCGAGCAGCAGCTCGGAGGTGGACCGCGTCCAGTGGCGTGAACCGACTCTCCCATGGATCGCGTTGAACTGGGCCATTGGTTGCGCTTGATGGGCTGCCCCGGCGTCGGGCGGCGGACCGCGCGGCGGTTGCTGGCCCGTCTGGGCTCCCCGGGAGCTGTTGCGACTGCCAACGCTCAGCTGCTGGTCGAACTCGTCGGCGAGACGGTGGCGTCTGCGCTGCAGTCGCCGATGCCGCAGGTCGACGAACTGCTCGAGCGCACGGCGCAATGGCTGTCCGGGGACGCTGCGCGCGCGGTGGTGGCGGTTGGGGATCCGAGGTACAGCCCGCTGTTGCTCGAAACGGCCGACCCGCCGCTGCTGCTCTATGCACAGGGCCGCCTCGACCTGTTGCATGCTGCATCGGTCGCGGTGGTGGGCAGTCGCCGACCCACACCGCAGGGCATCGACACCGCCCGGCAACTCGCGCGCGGACTTGCCGAACGGGGGTGGACCGTCGTTTCCGGCCTGGCTGCCGGGATCGATGGTGCCGCCCACAGTGGTGGCCTGGAGGGTGAGGCCGGAACGATCGCGGTGGTCGGCACCGGGCTGGATCAGGTCTACCCGCGCCGGCACGCCGAGCTGGCCCGGCGCATCGAGGTTGGCGGCCTGATGCTCAGCGAGTACCCCATCGGCACATCGCCGCTCGCGTCGAACTTCCCGCAGCGCAATCGGATCATCGCCGGGTTGGCGCGTGGGACGCTGGTCGTGGAGGCGGCTGTGCGCTCTGGATCGCTGATCACAGCCCGCCTCGCGGCGGACGCGGGGCGCGAGGTGCTCGCAGTACCCGGATCCATCCGTGCCGAGCAGTCGCGCGGCTGCCACGCGCTCATCCGCGACGGCGCTGCACTGGTCGAGTCGGTGGACGACATCCTTTCCGCGGTGGCGCTTTGGACCCCACCGCCGCGCTGCGGTGCGGGAGTGCCTGGCGCAGCCGATTGCGAGGCGCCGAGCGGGTCTGCCCCGGCGTCGGTGGCCATGCCGCCCGAGGACTCCGCTCAAGGGCCCGCCACCGAACCAGATCCGATACTGCGCGCGCTCGGCTACGACCCGGTCGATCTCGACACGCTGATGGCGCGCAGTGGGCACCCGGCGGCGCACGTCAATGCTCGCTTGATCGAGTTGGAGTTCGAAGGCCGGGTCGGCCGGCTGCCCGGCGGCCGCTATCAAAGGCGAGGTGCAGCCTAGGTCATATCGAAAGTGAGCATTCGCAAACTATCGGCTTTCGCAGGTCGCGAGGGCGGCTGACGCACATCCACTGAACTGATGAGACTGGCTGCGGTATAGTGATCCGATGTTCGAAGTGCTCGTCTACCTCTACGAGAACTACTGGCGTCCCGATGCCTGCCCGGACCACGCGCAGCTCACGCGCAAGCTGTCTGCGGTGGGTTTCGAGAGCGACGAGATCCAGGAGGCCCTGACCTGGCTCGACGGGCTGGCCGAGACTGCCCAGGCCTATTCTGGCGAGCAGTCGGTCGATAGCCTGCGGCTGTACACGCCGGCGGAGATGGAGCGCCTGGGCGAGGAGTCGGTTGGATTCATCAGCTTTCTCGAGTCTGCCGGCGTGCTGCCGCCGCCCATGCGCGAGATGGTGATCGACCGCGCCTCGGCCGTGGGCGAATGCCCGCTTGCGCTCGAGGACCTGAAGGTCATCGTGCTGATGGTCTTCTGGAGCCTGGGCGAGGAGCCCGACGCGCTCATACTCGACGAGTTGTTCGTCGCACCCGAAGAGCGCTTGATTCACTGACGGTCCGCAGGGCCGTCTCCGGTGCCGCCGAGCGACGGCGCATCACTGCATCAGTCTCGCCGGATCTGCGTCGAGCTTGGCCAGCGCGCTGCGGGTCGCCTTCACAGTCAGCGACTCGTCCTGGGCAGGCAGCAGCAAGCCTGCCTGCAGAAAGGCCGCCAGTCGCTGCTGCTGGAAGAGAACGCACCGCCCGCCTGCCGAGACGAACAGCGTGAACTGCCGCCTCATGCCGTGCCACACGAGCTGCACGGTCTCGTTGCGGCCACGGTAGTCGAGCATGTACCAGCTGCCGACCATCAACTCCCGGGCCCACGACAGCATCGCCGGCGACGGCATGGATCCACCCTCCGAAACCACCTCGAGCTCGGAGCTCTCGTGGCCCGACAGGTCGAACACCATCGATTCGTCCACCTCGATGTCGGCCGCATCGGGAAGGAGTTCTTCGAGCGTTTCGAGCCGCTCCATCAGTTCGTTCAGTCGGTCGGTCGGGATCACCGCTGCCTTGGCTGTGAACGCGGCAGCCAGGGAGTTGTTGAGTTCCTGGATGTGTTCATCCTGCCGGTCTACGCTCATGTGCGCGGCTGCCATGCCATCACGCAGTTGCTTGAGCAGCGTCGGAAGCCGCCGGATCACCTCGGCGCGCTCGTCGCGGGTCACCTTGGCGCTGGCCGACCAGATCAGGTCGGCGGCCGCGCGCTTCATGGCCTTGGTCTCTTCGCCCTGTACGCCATAGCGCACGGCCGTGGTGGCAAGTACGTCGGCCCAGACCTGGAACAGGAACTGGCGCACGCCTTCTTGTACCGGTACCTCATTGAGCATTCGGCGCAACTCGATCGTGTACTGGATGGCCAGCGTTTCGCGTTGCTCGACCTGCTGCGCCAGTGACACGCCTTTGCGGGTTGCCTCGTTCTCGTTGCGGAAGTAGTGCTCCAGGAACTTCTCGAACTCGCCAAGCACGGTCTGGAAGACGCGGCGTCCGGTATCTGGGTAAGCCTCGACCACCTGGACGACGCGCTTGATCTCCTTCTCCAGCGTATCGCCCACGGCCTCGGCCGCACTGTCGAATCCCATCACGCAGGCGCCCATGCGGTCGATCAGCCGACGAGCCGGGTGATCGATGGTCGCGAAGAAATCAGGTTCCGACACGGCGACCCGCAGCACGGGCATCTGCAGGCGCGCAAACCAGACGCGAACGGCGGCGGGTATGCGTTCTTCGGTGAGGATGCTCTGGAACATCATCGCGACGATTTCGATGATGGCCCGCTCCGCCGGCGTGTTGGCGGCATGCTTGAGCGCCTGCTTGCGCAGTTGGAGGTCGTCGACCAGCATGGGGGTCGTGACCTGCGCGGCCGCACCTTGCGGGGTCGTGGCCAGTCGTTGACGGATGCTGTCTTGCGCCACTTCGATGGCTCGCGACAACCTGGGTGTCACGACGGCCGGCGCCCGTGTCGTGTCGGCAAAGCCTGGCAACTGCCGGCCGACCAGCTTGTTCAGCCGGCCCAGCACGGCCTCGGCGTGCTCGCTGCCTCGGGCCAGCGGAGCTGCGCGCGTCATCATGCGCGTCTCCTCGCCCACCCCGGGACCGAGCGCCCCTGGACCGCTGACACCGGAGACCGTCGGCCCGGCCATTGACTGCCCGGGAATTGTCGCCTGTCGACCACTGGCACTGACGGTGGCTGGACGGCCGGGCGTCGTCGGCAGCGCCGCCCCGCTGACATCCCGGTTGCGGCGGATGTTGGGCCGCAGATCGACTTCAGGCATTACCTGCTGGCTGACGAGCCAGCGGTTGGTCTCGTGGTAGGCCTCTTCGGCCAGCGCAGAGAACTCGTCGTGCAGCCAGGCCTGCGCCTCTCGCCAGTCATCCGATCGCAGGCCGGCGACCCGCCAGGCATCGAGCACCACGCGGGCCAGTACATGGGCTCGGAGCATGTCGTGGGTGTCGAGCTCCTGGCGTTGCTCGAGCATGGCCACGCGCGAGCGCAAGTCAGAAAACTCCCACGAGGCGCGGTCCATGATGGCCAGCGCCAGCCTGCTGGTGAGGATTTCACGATCTATCGTGTCGTCGTCGACGAGCGACAGATTCTTGTCGGATGCGTTGCCTGGCCGGGGAAGGTCGCCCGGCAGCACAGCCGAGCCCACGCCCTGTGTGAGCACATGCTGCAGGCCTTCGCTCATGCCGTTGAGCCAAGCGCGCGCCGATTTCTGCAGGCCTTGCACCAGATCGCGCCGCCGCTGGGCGGTCTGGAACTCGGCGGGCTTGGCCAAGGCCGATTGCGCGTTGCCCACGACCTGCCGCACCAAGCCAGGCAGGCCCTTGACCAGCTCGTCGGTGTACAGGCGGCGCGCCTGGCTGGCGAGCTGGCTGGCTTGGGCGCTGGTCGCCATGTGCAGGATGTGTGGGTGCCGGTCGTGCAGGAATGCCTACTCTATACCACGGCCCCGGCGTTGGGATCATTGGGATCGTGGTCCTTTGCAGTGGCCTTGACCAGGTCCTCCCGTTTGACACCCAGCCACATCGCGATGGCAGCAGCCACGAACACCGAGGAGTAAATGCCGAAAAGGATGCCGATCGTCAGTGCCACCGCGAAGTAATGCAGCGTGGGGCCGCCCCAGATCAGCATGGCCAGAACCATCATCTGGGTCGAGCCGTGCGTGATGATGGTGCGGCTCATCGTGCTGGTGATGGCGTGGTCGATCACCTGCTGCGTATCGAGCTTGCGGTACCTGCGGAACGCCTCTCGGATCCGGTCAAAGATGACCACCGACTCGTTGACCGAGTAACCCAGCACGGCCAGTACCGCGGCCAGCACCGCCAGCGAGAACTCCCACTGGAAAAAGGCGAAGAAGCCGAGGATGATGACCACGTCGTGCAGGTTGGCCACGATGGCTGCCACCGAGAACTTCCACTCGAAGCGGAAGGCCAGGTAGATCATGATGCCGACAACCACAAAGGCCAGCGCCTTGGCGCCGTCGGCGGCGAGTTCCGAGCCCACCGCGGGGCCCACGAATTCGGTGCGCGAGAGCTTCACGGGTTCGCTGCCGGCTGCGGTGGTGCATGACGGGCGACTGACCTGCTCGCCCTGAGGCGTCGCGTAGGCCTTGGTGCCGACCGTTCCCGACTCGGCCTTGCAGATCTCGGCAAAGGCACGTGCAGCCAATGCCGACTGCTCGCCTGGCTTGTCGCCGCCGCGCGCCGGAAGGCGAACCAGCACGTCGTGCGACGTGCCGAAATTCTGGACCTGCACCTCGCCCAGACCCATGCGGTCGACGGCGGCACGGGTGCGCTCGAGCTGGGCGGACTGCGCGTACTCGACCTCGAGCACCGTGCCACCAGTGAACTCGATGGACAGGTGCAGACCGCGCGTGGCCAGGAAGAACACCGCAGCGGCAAAGGTGGCGAACGAGATGATGTTGAACACCAGCGCATGCCGCATGAACGGAATGTCGCGGCGAATGCGGAAGAATTCCATGACTCAGGCTCCTGGGCTGGCCGGTGCGGCCGCGCGCGCGGGCTTCGTGCCGCAGCGGTGGTGGGCCCTTGCGGGGTAGTTCATGCCTCGGGGGTCTGTTCGCCGGTTGAAGGGCCCGCGGCGGCAGCCGGCTTCCAGACCTGGCCGATCGACACCGTCTTGAGCTTCTTCTGGCGGCCGTACCACAGGTTCACAAGGCCGCGCGAGAACATCACCGACGAGAACATCGACGTCAGGATGCCGAGGCAATGCACCACCGCGAAGCCGCGCACGAAGCCCGAGCCGAACGCCAGCAAGGCCAGACCGGCGATCAGGGTGGTGATGTTGGAGTCGAGGATGGTTGCGAAGGCACGCTCATATCCGGTGGCGATGGCGGCTTGGGGCGACGCGCCGCCGCGCAGCTCTTCGCGCACGCGCTCGTTGATGAGCACGTTGGAGTCGATCGCCATGCCCAACGTCAGTGCAATGGCCGCAATGCCCGGCAACGTGAGCGTGGCCTGCAGCATGGACAGGACGGCCACCAGCAGCAGCAGGTTGAAGCCCAGCGCCAGCGTCGAGAACACGCCGAAGATCAGGTAGTAGGCGCACATGAACACGGCGATGGCCAGGAAACCCCAGGCCACGCTCTGGAAACCCATGCGGATGTTCTCGGCACCGAGCGTGGGTCCGATCGTGCGCTCCTCGATGATCTCCATCGGGGCCGCCAGCGAGCCGGCGCGCAGCAGCAGGGCGGTGTCGCTGGCCTCGACGGTCGTCATGCGGCCGGAGATCTGGAACCGGGCACCAAGCTCGCTGCGGATCACCGGGGCGGTGACGACTTCGCCCTTGCCCTTCTCGAACAACAGGATCGCCATACGCTTGCCGACGTTCTCGCGGGTCACCTCACGGATGATGCGCGCGCCTTTGGCATCGACCGTCAGATGCACCGCCGGCTCGCTGGCGTTCTGGCCATCGAATCCGGCCTGCGCGTCGGTGAGGCTGTCGCCGGTCAGGATGACCTGGCGGAAGACGATGATCGGTTCTCCCGAGCGCTCGAGGAAGCGCTCGCTGCCGAACGGCACCGGCGCCGTGCCGCGCAGCGCTTCCAGTGCCTCTGTGGACGTGTTCACCATCCGCATTTCGAGGGTGGCGGTGCGCCCGATGATGTCCTTGGCCTTGGCCGTGTCCTGGACACCTGGCAACTGCACGACGATGCGGTCGGCGCCCTGCTGCTGGATCACGGGCTCGGCCACGCCGAGTTCGTTGACGCGGTTGTGCAGCGTGGTGATGTTCTGCTGCAGCGCCGTGTCCTGCACGCGGCGCATGGCCTCCGGCTTCAGTGTTCCGGTCAGTCGGAACTCGCCGCCGTCGGCGGACTCGGCCCACTGCCAGTCGGGCAACTGGTCCGTCAGCACCGCCTGTGCTTGCCCCAGCACCGTGCGCTCGCGGAACCGCAACTGCACCGAGTTGCCGTCACGCGCTGCACCGCCGTGCCGGATGTTCTTGTCGCGCAACATGGTGCGCACGTCGCCCACTGTGGCCTCGGCCTTCTTGGTGAGCGCGGCTCGCATGTCCACCTGCATCAGGAAGTGCACGCCGCCGCGCAGGTCGAGGCCCAGGTACATCGGCAGTGCTCGAACCTGCGTCAACCAGGTCGGTGACCGCGACAGGAGATTCAACGCAACGATCCAGCCCGGGTCGGCTGGATCCGGGTTCAAGGCCTTCTGGATGGCGTCCTTGGCCTTGATCTGGGTATCGGTGTCGACGAAACGGGCCTTGATCGAGCTGCCGTCGAGCTGGACGAAGTCTGGCTTGAGGCCGGCCTGGGCGAGTGCGGCTTCCACGCGCGGCACCATCGCCGCATCGAGCTTGACGGTGGCCTTGCCGCTGGAGACCTGGACGGCCGGCGCCTCGCCGTAGAAGTTGGGCAGCGTGTAGAGCGACCCGATCACCAGGGCCAGGCCCAGGATCAGGTATTGCCACCAGGAGTAGCGGTTCATCGTGGTTCCCTCGGCCCGCGACCGGCGGGCAGCCGCTGGACTTACTTGCTGATGGTGCCCTTGGGCAGAACCTGCACGACCGCGTGGCGCTGCACCTGCAGCTCGACGCCGCTGGCCACCTCGATGTGCACGTACGACTCACCCAGGCGGGTGACCCGCCCGAGCAGGCCACCATTGGTGACCACTTCGTCACCCTTGGCCAGCGCCTCGATCATGGCCTTGTGTTCCTTCTGGCGCTTCATCTGAGGACGGATCATGATGAAGTAGAGCACCACGAACATGCCCACCAGCGGCAGCAGGCTGAGCAGGCCGTCGCCGGCACCGGCTGCCGGCGCGCCCTGGGCAAAGGCATTGGAGATGAACACGTCGAGTCCTTAGGTAGGTGTCATGGATAGGGGAAGCCCTGCACTCGGTCCCGGCGGACCGGGCAGGCGTCCGGGCGAATCGACCATTTTAGGCGGCGACCGGGGCATCACCCGAGGCGCATGCGCCGCGCCAGCGCGGCGGGGCCCGATCGGGTTGCACAGGCTCCTGGTGCAATGTTCGACGCTATACGGCACATACAGCCGCACCTTTGCTGCCCTGGCGTCGCTGCAAATCCTCGCGATGCCACGAGGCATCGCTGTGGTTTGCGCGGAGCCAGGACGACAAATCCATCTGCTCTTTCAAGTGCCGCACAGCGTCGAACACTGCACTAAAACAGCGCCATGCTCAGCTTGCGCCGGTACTGGTCGACCAGCGGGTCCGCTGCGCCCGGCCGTGCCCGGCCGGTGACCTCGAGCGCGCTCTTGGCGGCTTCAGCCGTGGGCTTGGCCGCCGGCCTCGACATGAGCTCGAGGATGCCGACATAGGTCTTGCGGGCGAGTTCATCGTTCCAGCCCTTGTCGCGCATGACGATTTCGAGCAGCTCGTCCATTGCGTCCGTGAACCGACCTGCCGCCAGCAGAACCTGGGCCCGCTCGAAGCGGGCCTCGAAGTCCCGACGATTGACCGCAATCGCGGCGTCCAGCGCGGGCATCGCCCGCGCGCCGCCTGCGCGTTCGCAGGCGGCGAGCCAGTGGCCAGCGGCTGCCAGGCGGGTGTCGAGGGCGACCTTGGCGGCCACCGGGTCGAACGCCTGGCGCGCCAGTGCCACCTGGCCGGTCTCGAGCAGCAGCTTGACGTAGTCGTAGCGGGCGGTGTCGTTGGCGGGGTCGACAGCGACGGCCTGCTGCAACCGGGCCAGCGCCGCGGCCGTGTCCCCCTGCGCCTCCAGCGCGTCGGCCTCGGCCAGGTCGGCCTCTGCCTCGAGCGCCTGCTCGGTGGGGACATGCCGATCGAGGAACTCGCGCACCTGCGCTTCGGGCAGGGCGCCGACGAAGCCATCTACCGGTTGGCCCCGATCGAACAACACGCAAAACGGGATCGACCGTACACCGAAGGCCTGGCTGAGCTGACCTGAGATCTCAGGCTGCTCATCGCTGTTGAGCTTGGCCAGGCGGAACCGGCCACCGTAGGCCGTCTCGAGCTTTTCGAGTATTGGGCCGAGCGTCCGGCAGGGGCCGCACCAGGGCGCCCAGATGTCGAGCAAGATGGGTTGAGCCATCGAGCCCTGGATCAGCTCGGCCTCGAAGTTCTGCAGTGTGATGTCGATCATGGTGCAAGGATGCGATGGGCCGGCGGATGCACCCGGTCGGGTGCATCCATCGAGCCGATCTGGGGCTGGCTGCCTACAATACAAGGTTTTGGCCCATTCAGAGCCGGAGCCCGCCCGTGCAAAGCAACGCCAGCGCCCTGGTCGGCGTGTTGATGGGGTCGTCCAGCGACTGGGAAACCCTGCAGCAGGCGGCCCAGATTCTCGCCGAGTTCGAGATCGCCCACGAATGCCGCGTGGTGTCAGCCCATCGCATGCCAGACGACATGTTCGCCTATGCCGAGGCCGCGGCGGGGCGTGGCCTGCGCGCCATCATCGCCGGTGCTGGGGGCGCGGCACACCTGCCGGGCATGCTGGCGGCCAAGACCACGGTGCCGGTGCTGGGCGTGCCGGTGGCCAGCCGCCACCTGCAGGGCGTCGACTCGCTGCACTCGATTGTGCAGATGCCCAAGGGGATACCGGTGGCGACGTTCGCGATCGGTTCCGCCGGGGCCGCGAACGCTGCGCTGTTCGCAGTGGCCATGCTGGCCACCACCGATCCAGCGCTGCACGCGCGCCTGCTGGCCTGGCGTCAGCGCCAGACCGACGCGGCGCGTGCCATGACGGCCCAGTTGGGGTAGCGGCTGCATGAAGGTGCCAATTCAGCCAGGGTCGACCCTCGGTGTGATGGGAGGGGGTCAACTGGGCCGCATGTTCGTTCACGCGGCGCAATCGCTGGGCTATTTCACAGCGGTGCTCGACCCTGATCCAGTCTCGCCCGCGGGCCGGGTGGCGCACTATCACATCGCCACGGCCTATCTCGACGAGGCCGGGCTGGCCCAGCTGATGCAACGCAGCCATGCCATCACCACCGAGTTCGAGAACGTTCCGGCGCCGGCTCTGCGCACGCTGGGCGCGCACCGGCCGGTGGCGCCGTCTGCCGACGCCGTGGCGGTGTGCCAGGACCGTGCCGCCGAGAAGTCGCACTTCATGCAGTGTGGCGTGCCGTGTGCACTCCATGCGGTCCTGGACAGTGATGCCGATGTCGAGCGCGTGCCGGCAAGCTTGCTGCCCGGCATCCTCAAGACCGCGCGGCTGGGCTACGACGGCAAGGGCCAGGTGAACGTGCCCGATCGCCAGGCGTTGCAGGCCGCCTGGAACGTCCTGGGTCGGGTGCCCTGCATACTGGAGCAGCGTCTGGCGCTGCACCGCGAAGTCAGCGTGATCATCGCGCGTGATGCACTCGGGCACAGCGTCAGCCTGCCTGTGCAGCAGAACCTGCATCGAGACGGCATCCTCGCCGTCACGCAGGTTCCCGCGCCCGATCTCGATCCCGCGCTGGCGGATCAGGCGCTCGATGCAGCGCGTCGGATCGCCGAGGCCATGCGCTACGTCGGCGTGCTCTGCGTGGAGTTCTTCGTTCTGGCCGACGGCAGGCTCGTCGCCAATGAAATGGCGCCGCGGCCGCACAACTCGGGCCACTACTCGATCGACGCCTGCGACGTCAGCCAGTTCGAGCTGCAGGTGCGCACACTGGCAGGCCTGCCGTTGGTGCAGCCGCGATTGCACAGCGCCGCGGTGATGATCAATCTGCTGGGTGACCTGTGGTTCGATGGCGCTGGGCACCAGCGAGAACCCGACTGGTCGGCGGTGCTGCGCCTGCCGGGCTCGCACCTGCACCTGTACGGCAAGGCCGATCCTCGGCGCGGGCGCAAGATGGGTCACCTGACGGTGACGGCAGCCGATGCCGCACATGCGCGTGCGGTGGCGATCGAGGCCGCTGCAGTGCTGGGTTTGCCGGCGTTCTGAGTCGCGTCATGCCGGTGATCAGCGGTGACGACGAGCGCCAGATCGACCGAGCGGCGCGGGCACTGGCGGGCGGTGAACTGGTTGCCCTGCCCACCGAGACCGTCTATGGGCTCGGCGCGCGTGCCGATGACGACGCAGCGGTCGCGCGCATATTCCGCGCGAAGGGCCGGCCGTCGGATCATCCGTTGATCGTCCATGTGGCCGATCAGAAGTCGGCGCTGGCGTTTGCCGCATCGTGGCCCGATTCGGCGCAGCGCCTGTCCCAGGCGTTCTGGCCCGGACCTGTCACCCTGATCCTGCCGCGACGCGCGGGCGTGGCCGAGGCAGCCGCAGGCGGGCACACGACAATCGGTTTGCGCTGCCCGTCGCATCCGGCGGCCCATGCCTTGCTTGTTCGCGCTGCGGCGCTGGGCGTGGCCGGCGTGGCCGCGCCCAGCGCCAACCGGTTCGGACGGGTCAGCCCGACGCGGGCCGAACACGTGGTCGGCGAGTTTGGTCCGGACATGCTGGTGCTCGATGGCGGTGCCAGTCAGCTGGGCATCGAGTCGTGCATCGTCGACTGCACACGTGACGTTCCCGTGCTGTTGCGGCCCGGTGTCATCGATCGAGGCGCGCTGGAGTTGGCGCTGGGCCAACCCCTGCGGGACCGAGACGAGGACGCGCCGCGGGCACCGGGAACGCTGGACGCCCATTACGCGCCGCGGGCGCGCGTGCGTGTGTTCAGCGCCGCAGGCTTGCGCGATGCATTGGCCTGCACGGACCCGGCCAGGGTGGGCGTGGCGGTATATTCGCCCACCGAACCGCCAGCGGGTGTCGAGGTTGACTGGCAGCCGATGCCGACCGATGCGGGTCGTGCTGCCCATGAGCTGTTTGCCGTGTTGCGTGCCTTCGATGATCGCGGCGCACGTGAAATCTGGGTCGAGCAGCCACCGGACTCCCCGCAGTGGGAGGGGGTGCGCGATCGACTCCACCGGGCCGCGGCCTCATGACTGCTCGCCGACGCTTGATGACCCCTCTCGACATGCCCACCATCGCCGCCTGGGTTCTTCCGGCGGTGAGGCCGAAAACGTATGGACTGGAAGCGACATGACCCTGCCTGATGCTCTTCGATGCGGCCAGTGCCCGCAGCAACCGCGTGGCCAGCGCGCGCCGCGGCGCGGTGGGGCCGTGGCTATCGCTGCGGCGGCTGTGCTGGCCGCCTGTGGCGGCGGCACATCACAGGTGGAGACCTACTCGCCGAACCGCATGATCAGCTTCGGTGACGAAGCCAGCCTGATCGTCGACGATGGCGCGGCCAATGGGCGCAAGTACACCGTCAACGGTCTGGACACCAACGCTGCGCGCGACTGCACGCTCACGCCGATCTGGTCGCAGGTCCTGGCCACGCACTACGGCTTCGTGTACGCCGCCTGCAACAAGTCGGCGGCCACGCCCAAGGCCTTTGCGCGGGCACTGGTCGGGGCCAAGGTGGGCGATCCGGCTACTGGCATCTCGGCGCAAATCGCCGAGCAGCAGAGCGTGGGCGGCGGCCTGAAGGCAGGCGACCTGGTGACCGTGATGATGGGTGTGCACGATCTGGTCGAACTCAACGAGCAGGTTCAGGCGGGCACCTTGTCGGATGCGGATGCCCGCGCCGAGGCCCGTCGCCGCGGCGCGCAACTGGCGGCAGGTGTCAACGCGATCCTGGGTGCCGGCACGCGGGCCATCGTGGCCACCGTGCCTGACATGGGACTGAGCCCCTACGCCCGCGCGCTCGAATCGACGTCACCCGGCGCAATGGCTCGCCTGACCCAACTCAGCTACGAGTTCAACGCCAGCCTGCGCACGGGCATCGACGCGACCCGTTTCGACGGGCGCAACTATGGCCTGGTGCTGACCGACGATACGGTCGCGGCCGTCTCGAAGGTGCCCGGCGCCTTCAGCAGCTATCCGGCCAACGTGACCGAGGCAGCCTGCGTCGTGGCACTGCCGCAGTGCACCAGCGCCTCGGCCGACCTCGTTGCCTCTGGCTCGACCACCAGCCACATGTGGGCCGATACGCTGCGCCTGGGTCCGTCACTGCATGCGCTGATCGGCTCGCAGGCCGTGGCGCGGGCGGTCGACAACCCGTTCTGATCGTCGCGCCGGCGTTCGGCCGGTCATGGCCCCGAGCGCCCGCCGCGTGCCGGCGGGGGGCGAAGTCGTCCGTGTCGGCGATCTGGGGCCGCGACTCTAGACTGTCTGCGGGAAAGCACGCTTCAGGTGATCGGCCCAAGGAATCTATAGTTCACCGAGAAAAGCGAACGGTCGTTCGTTTTTGTCCAACCCGGGCGCTCAGCCCATGTCGAGGGGTGAACATGAAGATGACGCGTGGACTGGGGCTGTCGCTGTTGACCGCAGCCCTGCTGGCTGCCTGCGGAGGCGGTGATCCTTATGTGCCGGGCAGCGGCAGTACCACCGGCGCGCCCACGGCCAAGGGCTCGTTCAAGGCGGTGGTGTCGTTCGGCGACAGCATGAGCGACGTGGGCGCCTATGCGCCGGCGACCTCGCTGGCCGGCAATGGACAGGCCCCTTACATGGGAGGCAAGTTCACGACCAACGGCGCCTCGGGCACCGTGTGGGTGGAAAACATCGCCGCCAGCTTGGGGCTGGCCATCACGCCGCATGAGGTCGGGTTCGCCGGCACCTCGGTGAAGTGCCCGGCCGCGGCCATCAGCACGTCCCTTGCCAATACGTGCACGGGGTACGCGCAGGGTGGCTCGCGGGTGACCGATCCCAACGGCATCGGCAAGAGCGGTGGCGCGCTCACCGTGCCTGTGGTCACCCAGGTAGCCAACCACCTGGCGCGTTTCGGCGGCTTCAAGGACAGCGATCTGGTGCTGGTGTACGTGGGCAGCAACGACGTGTTCACGCAGTTCGGCGCATTCACTGCCAAGGCCACGCAGATCCAGACCGATGCGGCCACCGGGAAGATCACGGCCGATCAGGCTCAGCTGGCGCTGTTCAATGCCCAGACGACGGCGCAGGGCGAGATGAAGAAGGCCGCTCAGGAGCTGGCCAACATCGTGCGCGACCAGATCCTGGCCAAAGGGGGCAAGTACGTCGCCGTGCTGACGCTGTCGGACATCGTGGACACGCCCTTCGGGCGCTCGGTGCCCGCATCGGTGCAGCCCGTCCTCACCGACCTGTCGCTGATCTTCAACCTGTGGCTGCGCGACGGTCTGACCAACCAGCCGGTGCAGATCGTCGACACGTTCGCGATGTTCAAGGACTCGTACCAGAACCCCTCGAAGTACGGCCTGACGAACAACACCATACCCGCGTGTGACGGCGCCAAGATCGCAGCCATCACTGGCGGCCAGGTAAAGGACGGCTCGTCGCTGTTCTGCAATGCCACGGCGGGGGTGCCCTACAACGGCATACGCGATGGCGCCGATGTCAACACCTGGTTGTTCGCCGATGCGGTGCACCCCACCACAGGCGGGCACAAGGCGATCAGCAACTCGTTGCTGACGCAGCTGAAGGCCTACGGCTGGCTTTGATTCACCACGCGACGAGGAGATCCCGATGAAGAGCAAGATCCAATGGCTCGTTGCGGTGGCAACGCTGGCTGGCACCTGCGCCGCTCAGGCGCAGGACAACGTCGTCAAGTTGGGGCTGACGCGCTATGACACCCATGCCCGCACCACGGGCATACAGGGCATAGGCGTTCCTGCCGGCGCGGACGCGGCTGTGGGCGACGCCACCACGGTGATCGCCGTGTACGAGCGCCTGTTGTCGCCGAACATGGGCGTGGAGTTGGTGCTGGGCGTGCCCCCCAAGATCACCTCGCGTGCCACCGGCAGCGTGGCGTTCCTGGGCGAAGTCCTGACGGCCCGCAACGTGGCCCCGACGCTGCTGTTCAACTACCACTTCGGTGACAGCGGCAACCAGGTGCGGCCCTACGTGGGCGTGGGCTTGAACTGGACCCGGTTCGTCGACGTGAAGTCGACGCTGGCGCCAACGGTGGAAATGAGCGACTCCTATGGCTGGGCCGTTCAAGGCGGTGTCAGCGTCGCTTTCGACAAGCGCTGGGGCATGTTCGCCAGCGTCGCCACCTTGAAGGTCAAGAGCGACCTGGTCGCCTCGGGCAGCACGGTGCTGACCACGACCATCGACTTCCGCCCCGTGGTGTATTCAGCCGGCGTGTCCTACCGCTTCTGATAAGGCCGTCACTGATCGAGCCATCGAAGCAGTGCTTCGATGGCCGCGCGGCCGCGTTGTGCCTGTGGGTGATTGACGACGGCCGCCACCGCGTAGCGGCGGCCGTCGCGGGTGACCACGACGCCGGCCACACCCGTCACGTCGCGCAGCGAGCCGGTCTTGAGGTACCAGCGAGCGCCGCCTGCATTCATGCGGCGGGCGGTGCCGTTCTCGCCCGCTCGGGGTAGCGATGCCAGCCACTGGGGCATCGCGCCACTGCGCCAACCCGCCTGGACCAGGGCGGTCAGCTGCGATGCGGAGAGCCGTGCCCGGCGAGACAGACCCGAGCCGTTGTCGATCACCGCTGTGGCGGCGTCCGGACCCAACGTTGCCTGCAACCACTCGCGCAGAACCTCCCGCGCGGCTTCGGGCGTGCCTTGGCCGCGCAACTGCAGGCCCAGCGTGAGAAACAACTGCTGCGCCATCACGTTATTGCTGTACGTGTTGATGTCACGCACCACCTCGCTGAGTGGCGGCGAACTCATCACGAAGGACGGTGCGACGGCCGGCGCCGTCGCGTCGCGCACCTTGCCCTTCAGTTCGCCGCCGAGATCGGCCCAGGCGGCCTGCAGTGCGCGGCTGTCGTAGCTGGGCGGATCGCCCCAGGCGAGCGGCCAGATCCGTTCGCCGCAGCGCGCGGGGTAGCGGCCGTCGAACCGCATTCGGCGCGTGTCGGCGGGGGTGGCCTTCAGCGCGGTACGCCAGTCGGCGCACGGGCCGTCGGACAACGGCACCGTGGGCTGCACCGCATGGCCCTGCAGCCGTGGAATGACCGACACCCGAGCCACGCCGGCCGCCGCGTCGGGCGTAAACGTGTAAATGATGCTGCGATAGGACAGCAGCAACGCGTCGGCGGCCGTGTTGTAGGGTCGCAGCGGTTCGCCGTCGAACTCTTCGGCCGGCTGTGCCTGCGGGCTGAAGCCGTTGCGGTCGAGCACGATGTCGCCGCGGATGTCGCGCACGCCCCATTGCCGCAGGCGTTGCAGCAGCAGCCATTGGCGCTCTGGCACGAGTGTGGGGTCTCCTCGGCCCTGAATCACGACGTCGCCGTACAAAACGCCTTCGCGCAGCGGCCCCACCACCCAGACTGGCGTCTGCCAGGTGTGGGTGGCCCCGAGGAGTTCGAGTGCGGCCAGTGTCGTGACCAGCTTGAACAGCGACGCTGGATTCATCGGCTCTTCGGCGCGCCAGCTCAGATGCGGCCGTTGGGCATCCAACGGCTGCACGCGCGCGGCCATGGCTGTTGCAGGCAGCCCCGCCTGTGCCAGTGCCTCGTGCACGGCTGCGGGCAGGGCCCGATGGACAGGCTCCTGTGCAGCGGCATGCAAGGCCAGTGCTGCCAGCAGTGGTGCCAGTGTGCAGGCCTTGCCGCGAGCCCATTGCATCGCGGCATCATGTCACGGATAAACTGGCGCGCCCCATGAACCCGTGCCTGCTCGCCCTGGATACCTCGACCGAACGCATGGCGCTGGCCGTGCTGGCACCGTCCGGTCGGCTGTTGTGTCGAGTCGACGAAGGTGGCGCGCGCGCTTCCGAGCGCGTGCTGCCACAGGCCCTGCAGATGCTGCACGAGGCCGGCGTTGCCGTGACGCAAATCGATGCGGTGGCGTTCGGCCAGGGCCCGGGCGCCTTCACCGGGCTGCGCACCGCATGTGCCGTGGCCCAGGGGCTGGCGTTGGGCAGGGGCTGCGCGGTTCTGCCGCTGGACAGTCTTTGCCTCGTGGCCGAGGACGCGCGACCGCTCCTGGATCCGATCGACCTGCAGGGGACGGTGTGGTCGGCCGTCGATGCGCGCATGGGCGAGGTCTATGCGGCGAGTTATCGCTGCCGACATGATTCCGGAGGCTGGCTGGTCGTTCATGCCCCGGCGCTGTACAGCGTGGCGGCGTTGGCCGACCTCTGGCGCCGCGAACCGCCCGCCGTGGTGGTTGGCGATGCCTGCGACGTGCACGCTGGTGCGTTACCTGTGAGCGGCGCGCGTTGCCTGACCGGCGGCGCAGATCGCGCGCAAGCGCTGGCGAGGATGGCGCTTCATGCGTGGCACAGCGGGCCGCGGTTGGCCGCGCACGAGGCCATGCCGTTCTACCTGCGCGACAAGGTGGCGCTGACGACTGCCGAGCGTGCCCTCGAGCGAGCGCGGGTGGGGTGATGGCTGCGATGGTGGACGCCTCCCGACCCGAGCCGTCATCGCCAGCGCGCGAGGCGCACGCGGCGGACGATGGCATCGCCCATCGCCCGATGGTGCTCGCTGACCTCGATGTCGTGCTCGACATCGAGGCGCGCGCCTACAGCCATCCCTGGAGCCGTGGCAACTTCGTGGACTCGCTGCTGTCGGGGTACGCGGCGGAACTGCGGCTCGATGCGCGTGGCCGCTGTCTGGCCTATTGCGTGGCCATGCCCGGCGTCCAGGAGATGCATCTGTTGAACCTGACGGTCGATCCGGCGTGCCAGCGGCGTGGACACGGCCGCGCACTGCTGCGCCGCCTGATGCAGGCCAGCCAGAGGCGGGGTGACGGTGTCCTCTGGCTGGAAGTGCGCGCCAGCAATCAGGCGGCGTTGGCGCTGTACCTGGCAGAGGGCTTCCTTCGGGCAGGGCTGCGCAAGGGCTACTACCCGTCGGGAGGTGACCAACGGGAGGATGCCGTGGTCATGAGCAGGGCGCTGGCCGGAGGGCATCATGCGGTGGACTGAGCGCCAGCAGCGCCAACTGCATGCCATGGGTTTGCGCCCGTGGGGACCGGCGGTGCGGGCGTCGATAGCACCGGTCATTGCCGAAGCGGGTGAGGCGCCGGAGGCGACTCAGCAGCCGGTCGTCGCCGCGACCGCGGTGACCGCGGCGCGGACGGGCGCGCCGTCAACGGGGGCTGAAGTCCGGGTCGAGTCGTTGCCGCGCGTCGAGGCCGACGCTGGCATCGCGTCCATGGGCTGGACCGAGCTCGCCCGCGCCGTCTCGAACTGCCAGCTGTGTGGGCTGGCGGGTACGCGAACCCAACCGGTCTTCGGTGTCGGGAACCCGCAGGCCCACTGGATGATCGTGGGCGAGGCGCCGGGCGAGCAGGAGGACCTGCGGGGCGAGCCTTTCGTAGGCGCGGCAGGCCAGCTGCTCGACCAAATGCTGGCTGCACTGGGCCTGTCACGCGAGGCCGGGCCGCCGCAGCGGCAGGTCTACATCGCCAACACCCTGAAGTGTCGACCACCGCGAAATCGCAACCCGGAACCCGTGGAGCTCCAGCAATGCCAGCCCTACCTGTTGCGGCAGGTCGAACTGGTGCAGCCGCGCGTGATGCTGGCGATGGGTCGGTTTGCAGTGCAGTCGCTGCTGGAGAGCACCGAGCCGGTCGGCCGCCTGCGCGGTCGCGTGCACCGGTGGTGCGGCCGGCCGCTGATCGTCACCTATCACCCGGCCTACCTGTTGCGAAACCCGGCTGACAAGGCGCGCGCATGGGCCGACCTGTGCCTGGCGGCGCACGCGTTGCGCTCGGACCACGCCTGACAACACGCCCGGAACCGGGCGACGAAGGTCACGAAACCGCCGGATCCAGGGGGGTGGGTATCCGGGCGGCGTCAGGTATTTGCCCCAAGCCGACGATAAGATGGCTCGAAGCACCCCAGGCGGCACTGTTGCCCGCCCATGGTGGTTTCGGCGCCCGTGGCATGCCCGTGGCGCTCATGCCGCCATGACCGGGTAGGACGACCGGGTAGGAATCAGCCGTGCAACCTGCGGACGAACCGGCGCGCCAGTTGGCACAAGCGCCCGAAGGCTGGGAAATGCTCCCAGTGCCGGCCATCGAGCTCAGCTCGGAGGGTCAGGCGGTGCAGGCCAACCGCGCGCTGGCCGAGTTCGTCGGCCAGTCGCTGGACGACCTCGCTGGCACCGGTTGGTTCGCTGCGCTTTCGCCGGACCGGCGCATGGCGCTGTTCGCGGCACTGGCCGCGCAGCAGGACTTCCAACTCGAGATCCGCATGCTGCGCCACGATGGCGTCAAGGCATGGGTCGACCTGCGTGCGAGATGGTTGCCTCAGCGTGGAAGCTTCCTGTGTGTGCTGCACGACCAGACCCAGTGGCACCTGGCCTTGCAGGATGCACAGGCGCAGGGTTCGCGTTTCAACCTGATGGCCGACAACGTGCCGGTGCTAATGGCCTACTACGAGCGTGCAGAGGGCTACCGTTGCCTCTATGCCAACCGCTTGTACATGACCACGTTTGGTCGCTCGCCGGAGCAGGTCATCGGCAAGCCGCTCGTCGAGGTGATCGGCGAGGCGGCCGCGCGCGAGATCCAGCCGCAGATCGACAGCATGCTGCATGCGCGTCGCACAGCGTCGTATGTGCGGCAGATCGTCGGCCCGCAAAGCCGACCGCGTTGGCTCGACGTGAGCCTGGTGCCGCATCTGGGCGGTGATGGCGAGGCGATCGGTGCCTTCGTGCTGATCAGCGACATCACCCGCCACCGGGAGGCCGAGGCTGCCGTGCGCCAGAGCGAGGAGCGCATGGCCAAGTTCATGCAGGCCAGTGCAGAGGGCATCGTGTTCCACCAGGACGGGCGGATCACCGACCTCAATGAGCCCATGGCGGCACTGGTGGGGGCGCCGCGCGAGGCCTTGCTCGGGCGACATGTGTTCGAGTTCATCGCACCGGAGCAATTGGCTCGGGTCCAGAGCGTGATGTCGCGCGGCGAGGAGCTCACGTACGAGACCGAAGTCGTCGATACGCGAGGGCGCGCGATACCGGTCGAGTTCATCGTGCGCACCATGATGCGCGGCGAAGAGAAGCTGCGCATGACCATCGTGCGCGACATCCGTGACCGTCAGGCAGCTCAGGCGCGGATTCGACAACTGGCCACGTTCGATGCCCTGACGGGGCTGTACAACCGAGCAGCCTTCGTCGAACTGCTCGAGTCCCGGCTGGCGGCGGCCCGTGCGACGGGTCTGGGGCTGATGTTCATCGACCTCGATCACTTCAAGCCGATCAACGACAACCTCGGTCATGTGGCGGGAGACGCGATGCTGCGCACCCTGGGCGAGCGCCTGCGGCAGGCGCTGCCTCCGGATGCCTTTGCCGGCCGCTACGGCGGCGACGAGTTCGTGGTGCTGTGTCCGACCGCCACGGGCACGCGTGAAGTGGTCGGCCTGGCGGCGCGGCTGGCCGGATTGGTGCGCGAAACCGTGTGGTTCGATGGCCGGGCGTTGCGTGTCACGCCCACCATCGGCATCGCGCTGTCGCCCGACCACGGGCGCAACGCCGACATGCTGCTGCGCCATGCCGATGCGGCGATGTACGCCGGCAAGGCGGCAGGGCGCAACACCGTGACGGTCTACGAGCCTGGGCTGGAAGGTCCGCGGGGCAGCCTGTCGGCAGGCTGGTGAGCGCGACGCCCGCCGCCGGTGAACGCGGCAGGCGTTTGCCGCGCCGGCGAGTGCGCTCAGGCCTTGGGCGGCTTGCGGGGGCGCTGCCACCCCGCCAGGCTGACCTGGCGCGCCCGCGCCACCGTGAGTTGGCCGGCCGGCGTGTCCTTGGCAATCGTGCTGCCGCCCCCGATGGTGCCGCCCTCGCCGAGCGTCACCGGGGCGATGAGCACGCAGTTGGAACCGACGTGCACATCGGCGCCGATCACGGTGCGGTGCTTGTGGGCCCCGTCGTAGTTGGCGGTGATGCTGCCTGCGCCGAAGTTCACGCGTTCGCCCACCGTGGCGTCGCCCAGGTAGGCCAGGTGGTTGGCTTTGGCACCTTCGGCCAGCGTGGAGTTCTTGACCTCGACGAAGTTGCCCACGTGCACCTGTGCGCCCAGGTCGGCGCCGGTGCGCAGCCGTGCATAGGGTCCAACCAGCGCCCCCGGGCCGACACGCGCGCCATCGATGTGCGTGTAGGGATGGATCACGGCGCCGTTGGCGATCTCGGCATCGCGGATCACGCAGTGCGCACCGATGCGCACCTCGTCGCCCAGCACGACCTGCCCTTCGAAAATGCAGCCGACATCGATCTCGACGTCGCGGCCGGTGATCAGTTCGCCGCGCAGGTCGAAGCGCGCAGGGTCGGCCATGCGCACGCCGGCCTCCATCAGCGCATCGGCCTGGCGACGCTGGTACCGTCGTTCGAGATCGGCCAGTTGCAGCGGGCTGTTCACGCCCAGCACTTCGGTCTCGGCGCGTGCATGGCTGGCGACCACTGGGACGCGCTCGTGCACCGCCATCTCGACGATGTCCGTCAGGTAGTACTCCTTCTGCGCGTTGTCGTTGGACAGCGCCATCACCCAGCGCTTGAGCATGGCGGTGGGTGCCGCCATGATGCCGGTGTAGACCTCGCGGATCTCACGCTGTGCCGCTGTGGCATCCTTGTGCTCGACGATGCCCAGCACCCGCCCGCCCATCGCATCGCCGGAGCGCAGAATGCGGCCGTACCCGGTGGGTTCGTCGAGTTGGATGGTCAGCAGCGCGAGCCGGTTTCCCGCGCAGGCCTCGACCAGCGCTCGCGCGGTTTCGGCCTCGATCAGAGGTACGTCCCCATTGAGAATCAGCGTCGTGCCCTCTTCGCCCAGGTGGGGCACCACCTGCTGGATGGCATGGCCCGTGCCAAGCTGGGGCATCTGCCGCACCGCCAGCGCGCCAGTGCCTGCAATGGCATGCTCCACAGCGTCGGCGCCGTGTCCGGTGATGACGATGACGCGGGCACGGCCCAGGTCACGAGCGGTATCGAGCACGTGCTGCAGCAGTGGTCGACCGGCCAGGCGATGCAGTACCTTCGGCAGGTCGGACTTCATCCGCGTGCCCTTGCCGGCGGCCATGATCACGATGTCGAGCGCCATGAGTAAACGTCTGTCGTTGCGGATTGGGACCTGGATTATCGCGATGCTTGCGCTCGCGCTGGGCGGGTGCAGTGCGCTGCGCTTGACCTACAGCCAGGGCCCGGCGCTGCTGTATTGGTGGGCCGATGGCTACGTCGACTTCAGCGCCGAGCAGACACCCCGGGCGCGCGCGGCCATCGACGAGTGGTTCGGCTGGCACCGCAGCAGCCAGCTGGCCGACTACGCCGTGTTGCTGTCGCAGTTGCGAGACATGGCCGCCCGCGACGTCACGCCGCAGCAGGTTTGCCGCGTGTACGACGATCTGCAAAGGCGTCTGGCCCGCGCCTTCGAACGGGCCGTTCCCCTGGCTGCGCCGCTCGTGCGCACGCTCTCGCCGGCGCAGATCGACCATCTCGACAAGCGTTACAGCCGCAACCACGAGGACGCCCGACGCGAGTACCTCCAGCCCGATGCCCGCGATCGGCATGATGCGGCGCTCAAGCGCACGGTCGATCGCGTCGAGTCGATCTACGGTCCGCTCGACCCCGTCCAGCGCCAGCGACTGGCGGCGGACCTGCAGCAGTCGCCCTTCGACCCCGAGGTCTGGCTGGCCGAGCGACGTGCCCGCCAGCTCGACATCCTGCGCACCTTGCGCGCCCTGCAGGCCGCCCGCGCCGACGCCGGTGCGGTCGAGGCGGCGCTGCGCGCTTTTGCGGCGCACGCCGAGCAGTCACCGCGGGCCTACTACCGCGACTACCGCGATCGCCTCGAGCAGGCCAATTGCCAGCTGACGGCACGGCTGCACAACGGCATGACCAACGAGCAGCGCCAGCATGCTGCGCAGACGTTGCGCGGCTGGGAGGACGACCTGCGCGCCCTGGCGGCCGACTGAACGCGGCGCCTCTCGGCCGTTTTGTTCAGCGCGGCGGCAGGGGCACTGTCACCGCGTGAACCTGGGGCTTCACGGCCGGGAACTCGGCCAGCGCAGCGTCGAACAGCGGTGCCAGCCAGTGGTCGCCGCCTTGTCCCGGGCCATCGGTGCTTGCCCGCGTCTCGTACAGGGGACGTCCGGAGGCTCTTTCGCGTATCAGCAGGGCGACCTCCTGCTCGTAGCGGGCGGGCTCGATGCGCCAGCCCAGGCCCCAGTACGGCCCGCGCCATGGGCCGCGGTGCCAGCGCCCGAAGCCGCCGTGCCACCACAGCGGGTCGTCCCAGGGCGAGCGTTCCGTGCGGGTGAGCCGTGCGCCGATCTGGATCACGAGGTCAGGCTCGGCACCCTCAGGCGCCTGCCGCAGGCCAGCGCGCATCAGCGCGGGTCTGGCGGCGTCCTCCAGTCGCTGTTGCGCTTCTGGCCTGCCCTGCTGGGACGGCATGCGCTCGAACGAGAACGTGGCGCCGGCCCGCGAGGCCGGCCACTCGCCGAATGTCGCGACGTCTGCGGTGAACTGGTTCATCGACGCACATGCGGCGAGCATGGCAGCGGCCGCCAGGGCCAGGGTCGTACGTCGCTTCATGGCATTCACTCCGTGCTCGGACCGGCGCTCCATTGCACCACGGCCTGCGGTGCCGGTGCACCGCCGCAGTCGTCGTCTTCGTCGAAGGCCTTGTCGCCACTCGGGTCGGCGACGCCGGTGGGCGCCAGTTCGGTGAAGGGATACAGTCGCCGGTCCATCAGGTGCGACAGCGTGATGTTGCCCATCGCGCTGAACATGTTGTCGATGCGACCCGGGTATTGACGATCCCACTCGCGCAGCATCTGCTTGATCTGCACGCGCTGCAGGTTGTCCTGGCTTCCGCACAGCGCACACGGGATGATGGGGAAGTGCCGATGCGCAGCCCAGCGCTCGAGATCGGTCTCGGCCACGTAGGCCAATGGCCGGATCACCACATGTCGGCCATCGTCGCTGACCAGCTTGGGCGGCATGCCCTTCATGCGACTGCCGAAAAACATGTTCATCAGCAGCGTCACGACCATGTCGTCACGGTGGTGCCCCAGCGCAATGCGGGTGGCGCCCAACTCGCTGGCCACGCGGTAGAGGATGCCGCGGCGCAGGCGCGAGCACAGCGAGCACATGGTCTTGCCCTCGGGCACCAGTCGCTTGACGATCGAGTAGGTGTCCTGGTTCTCGATGTGGAACGGGATGCCGCGGCTCTTCAGGTAGTCGGGCAGCACATGGGCGGGGAAACCGGGCTGCTTCTGGTCCAGGTTGACCGCGACGACGTCGAAATGCACCGGTGCGCGCTTGCGCAGCGACAGCAGCAGGTCGAGCAGGGCATGGCTGTCCTTGCCGCCCGACAGGCACACCATGACCTTGTCGCCCTCGCCGATCATGTTGAAGTCGGCGATGGCCTGGCCGACCTGGCGGTGCAACCGCTTGCCGAGCTTGTTCATCTCGAAGGCGTGCTTGCGCGCGGCCTTGTCGTCGGCCGCCGCCGGGGCGGCCGTGGGGCTCTCGAGGAGTTCAACGCCCGCTTCCGAGTCTACTGGGCCCGGTCCTGGGGCCCGGTGCGGGGCGGCAGATGTGGCGGTGTTCAAGAGGGCTCCTTGATTCCAAATACTTCGCAGCCCACGGCCTCGCAGTCGGGGTAGACATCGGGCTTGGCGGTGGATACGCGCGCGGCTCGCACCTGCGGATGCGCGAGCATCAGGGCCAGCACGTCGTCGGCCAGCGTTTCCTGCAGGTGGATGTGGCCGCGCGACACCCGCTCGGCGATGGTGCGGCGGATGAAGTCGTAATCGAGCACCTCCTCGAGCTGGTCGTGCCTCGGGGTGGACAGGGCCAATGGCACGTACAGGTCGACGTTGATCAGCACGCGCTGCTCGCCGCGCTTCTCGAAGTCGTGCACGCCGATGTTGATCCACACCTCGTAGTCACGCAGGAACAAGCGCCGGCAGTCGCGCAAGCGGGGTTCGGTCAACAGGCTGAGCATCAGGACTCCCGGGCAAGGAACATCACGTCGCGCGGCTGCGGCAGCAGGTGCTGCCCGCCATCGACCAGAACGGTGGTGCCGGTGATCGCCGGCGACTCGAGCAGGAAGCGGACGGCGCGGGCCACGTCGGTCGGGGTGGAGGAGCGCTGCAGCGGCGTGAGCCGGTGGGCGCGGGCGAACTCGTCGGCCGTCATCTCGCCGGACAGCAGCGTGACGCCCGGCGCCACTGCGCACACCCGCAGCGTGGGCGCCAGCGCCTGGGCGAGCATGGTCGTGGCCGCCTCCAGTGCGGCCTTCGACAGCGTATAGCTGAGGTAGTCGGGGTTGGGGTTGCCGAGCTTCTGGTCCAGCAGGTTGACCACGCAACCTTGGGCTGCGCGGTCGCGCAGGTGCTCGTGCAGCGCTCGCGCCAGTAGCAGTGGTGCGGCGGTGTTGGTGCGCCAGTGGCGATCCATGGCACCGACGGTGAAGCCGGTGACGTCGTCGTACTCGAACAGCGAAGCGTTGTTCACCACCGCATCGACCCGCCCGCAGCGCAGCAGCACCGATGGCAGCAGGGCCTCGCAGGCGGCGGCATGGCCCAGGTCGGCCTGGAAGACCTCGGCTGCAGCGCCCAGCTCGCGGATGCGGGCAGCCGTGTCGTCGGCTTCGTCGAGCGAATGGTGGCAATGCACGGCGACGTCCCAGCCGTGGCGGGCGAGGTCGAGTGCGATCTCGCGCCCGATGCGGCGGGCTGCCCCGGTGACCAGGGCCAGTGGACGAACGGGCGGTGCGGACATGGTTCCTACAATGCTGGCATGGGCGATGCCATCGAACCCGACAGTTTATCGAGCCAGCTGCGTCATCGGATCACCGAGGCGATTCGCGCCAACGGCGGCTGGTTGCCGTTCGACCGCTACATGGCGCTGGCACTGTACGAGCCGGGCCTGGGCTACTACGCCAACGCCGGGCGCAAGTTCGGCCTGATGCCGCAATCGGGCAGCGACTTCGTCACCGCGCCGCAGATGTCGCCGATGTTCGGTCGCGCGCTGGCGGTGCAGGTGGCGCAGGTGCTGCAGGCCACCGGCAGCGCCGAGGTGCTGGAGTTCGGTGCCGGCAGTGGCGCGCTGGCCGAGCAGTTGCTCGACGCACTGGGCCCGGCGGTGACGCGCTACACCATCGTCGATGTGTCGGGTGTGCTGCGTCAGCGCCAGCAGCAGCGGCTCGCGCGCCATGCCCCACGCGTGCGCTGGGTCGATGCCTGGCCGGAGTCGATCGACGGCGTCGTGCTGGGCAACGAAGTGCTCGACGCCATGCCCGTGCAACTGCTCGCCTGGGACGGCACGCAGTGGCTGGAGCGCGGCGTGTGCGAGACCGACACCGGCTGGTGTTGGGGCGACCGACCCACCGAGCTGCGTCCGCCAAACGAGGGGCCCTTTGTGCCCGGCACCGTGACCGAGTTGCACACCCATGCACAGGCCTACATCGCGAGCCTGGCGGCGCGGCTGCACCACGCGGCCGCGTTCTTCATCGACTACGGGTTTCCGCAGGACGAGTACTACCACCCGCAGCGACTGGGCGGCACGCTGATGTGCCACCGTGCCCATCGCGCAGATCCCGATCCGCTGGCCGATGTCGGGTTGAAGGACATCACAGCGCACGTGGACTTCACCGCCATCGCGCTGGCCGCCCAGAACGCCGGGCTGCAGGTGCTGGGCTACACCTCGCAGGCGCGGTTCCTGGTCAACTGCGGCATCGGGGCCATGATGGAGCAGGCGGCGCTGCCCGAGCGGGCCATGGCGCTCAAGCTGATCGCCGACCATGAAATGGGCGAGCTGTTCAAGGTGATCGGTCTGGCCAGGGGTGTGCAGTTCGATGCGATCGGCTTCGCTCAGGGCGATCGCACCCACCGGCTGTAGCCAGCCAGGCAGCGATCCATGCGCTGGTTGCTTGTCTTCCTGCTCACGTTCGTGGTCTTCAACAGCCTGGCCGCGTGGTTGCCTCGCCTCGGTCTGGGCCGGTTGCCGGGCGACCTGCGGTGGCGCTGGCGCGGACGCGAGATCCAGCTGCCGTTGGCATCCAGCCTGGTGCTGAGCCTGTTGGCGGCATTGATCGGATACCTGGTCTAGGAGGCTGTCGGGCTCCTAGGTCGGGTCGGGCGCTGGCGCGTCGGCAGGTTCGTCGTCAGCCAGCCGAGTGGTGACCAACGCCGCGGCACGTGCCTGGTGGATCGCGCGACCGATGGCGGGGCCTTGCGCGCCGCGTGCGAGGGCCGCTGCAGCCACGGACTCGGTGTCAACCGCACGTGCCGCGCCGAGGGCTGCCCACAAGCGCTGGCGCGGCGGGTAGGCGTCGCCATCGTGGCCCAGGCGGCCGCGGGCGTCGGCCTCGCACACCTGCAACAGCGCCTCGAAACGATCGGGTCGCCGCCAGGCGTCGCAGCGGTCGAGCAGTCGAACCAGCGCGGTGGCCCCCAGGCCGCCGCTGCGATGCACGTGGCCGTGCTCGCGCGCGGCCAGCACGGCCAGCTCGCGGCAGGCCGTGTCCACACGCCAGCGCTGCGCCAGGGCCTCGGCCAGGCGGGCGCCGTGCGCCTCGTGGCCAATGTGGCGTGGCCACTGCGCCGGAGGCGTGCAGGCCTTGCCCAGGTCGTGGCACAGCGCCGCAAAGCGCACCGGCAACGGCGCCGCCATCCGCGCGCATTGCTGCAGCACCAGCAGCAGGTGCGCGCCGGTGTCGATTTCCGGATGATGCGCCGCCGGCTGGGGCACGCCCCACAGGGCATCCACTTCGGGCAGCAGGCTAGCCAGCGCGCCGCAGTCGCGCAGAACCAGCAGCATGCGGTCCGGTCGCACTTCCATCAGCCCGCGCGCCAACTCCTGCCACACGCGCTCGGGCACCAGCGCGTCGACCTCGCCGCGCTGCACCGTGTCGCGCATCAGCGCCAGGGTGTCGGCCGCCACCGAGAAGTCGGGCCATCGGGCGGCAAAGCGCGCCACCCGCAACAGGCGCACCGGGTCTTCGACAAAGGCCGGCCCGACGTGGCGCAGCAGCCGCGCCTGCAGGTCGCGCTGACCGCCATGCGGGTCGATCAAGGCACCGGTGTCGGGGTCCTGGGCGATGGCGTTGATGGTCAGGTCGCGGCGGGCGAGATCGTCCTCCAGCGTCACGTCGGGTGCGGCGTGGACGACGAAACCGCGGTAGCCCGGCGCACTCTTGCGCTCGGTGCGCGCCAGCGCATACTCCTCGTGGCTGATCGGATGCAGGAACACCGGGAAGTCGCGGCCCACCTGGGTGTAACCGGCCTTGATCATCTGCTCGGGTGTGGCGCCTACCACCACCCAGTCGCGGTCGTTCACCGGCTGGCCCAGCAGGCGGTCGCGCACCGCGCCGCCGACGACATAGCACTTCATCGCGCGAAGCTGGTCGACAGCCGTTCGAGCGGCTGGGGCACGATGTCCAGCGCCTCGAGGCCCGGGTACTGCCGCGACGCGACATTGGGCACCTGCATCGAGCGCAGGTTGTCCGCCGACATCAGCGGCTCGCCAGGCAGGCACTGCAGCGCGGCTGCCTGCAGGCGCGCCAGCGCATCGGGCAGGCCGAGTACTGGCCGCTGGTGGCCGCTCATCCGGCCCACAGCCTGCACCACCTCGCGCAGGGTCATCTCGCGCGGACCGGCGCACTCGATGACCTGGCCGATCGTCTGAGGCCGTTCCAGGCAGCGCGCGATGGCCTCGGCCACGTCGCCCACCCAAACCGGCTGGAAGCGCGCGTCGGCACCGGCCAGCGGCAACACGGGGGCCAGCGCCAGCAGGCGGGCAAACAAGCGGGTGAAGCGGTCGTCCTCGCCGAAGATCACCGACGGGCGCAGGATGGTCACATCCAGCCCGCTGTCGCGCCAAACCGCCTCGCCGGCGGCCTTGCTGCGCAAGTAGTGGCTGGGCGCACTTGCAGATACGCCGAGGGCGCTCACGTGCACGACCCGCCGCACGCCGGAGGCCCGGCAGGCCTGCACGAGCGCGCGTGGAAGTGCCACATGCATGCGTTCAAAGCGGGCGGCATCGCCGTGCAGCACTGCCACCAGATGCACCAGCGCCTGGGCACCGTGCAGCACCGCCTGCATGCGGCCGACGTCACTCACATCGGCGCGCACCAGTTGCACCGGCGGCAGCGGCGCGAGCGCTGGCATGGTGGCCATGTGGCGGGTCGGTACACGCACGACGGCGTCGGGTCTGCGGGCCGCGAGGCGTGCGCACAGATGCCGCCCGACGAAGCCTGTGCCGCCAGTCACGACGTACATGGGTGCGGCGGTGTCGGTCGTCATGGCAGTTCGGTGTTGACGGGCGGGCCGCCGTCCCGCGGACCTATGCCCGGACCGAGCCTGGGCTTGAGTGCCGGATTGGGCGCTTGCAGCAGCGCTGCATAGACCACGCTGTTGGACAGCACCTTCTTCACGTAGTCGCGGGTTTCGAAGAAGGGTACGTTCTCGGCCCATGCAGCGGGTTCCAGCACTGGCCCCTCGCGCCATCGGCGTGGTCGACCCGGGCCGGCGTTGTATGCGGCGGCGGCCAGCGGAAGCGAGCCCGCGAGGTCGTCGAGCACCATGCGCAGGTAGGCCGTGCCCAGCTTCAGGTTCAGCTCCGGCTCGAACAACTGCTCCGGCTGCTGGGCGCGCAGTTCGGCGCCGGTCTTGCGAGCCACCCATCGCGCGGTGGCCGGCATCAGCTGCATCAGTCCGCTGGCACCGGCGTGTGAGCGCAGTCGGGACATGAATCGGGTCTCTTGCCGGATCAACCCGAACACGAAGGCCGGGTCCAGCGACTGTGCCGCCGAGGCCTGGAGGATCTCCGCGCTGAAGGGCATGGGGTAGCGAGTGGACAGGTCCATCGACTCGCGGGTGCGGTCGCTGGTGTTGATGCACAGCTGCCAGTCGGCGGCTTCGCAGGCCCAACGGGCGGCGGCCAGCAGTTCGCGCTCACCCATGCCACGCAGCGAGAAGTTCCACTCCCGCCGGGCTTCGTCGCGCAATCCGGCGCCGGCCAGCAGCATGGCGCGCGACAGGCCCGGGTGCGCACGTGCGGCATCGCGCTCAGCCGCCGTGGTGGCGGCTGGCGGCGGTGGCAGCGAAGGCTGACGCCCCAGGTCTTCCAGCGCCAGTTGGCCGTAGAAATGCACCGGGCTGGCGATGGCTTCGAGCAATTGCCGCGCCTGCGAGCGCTGCCCCTCGGCGGCCGATGCCGCACCTGCGCCGGCCGTGGCCTGCAGGGCGCGTGCCTTCCAGTACACCCAGGTCGCGTCGGCCTGCATCGTGGGGGGCATCGCGTCGATGGCTCGCATCACCAGTGCCCAGCGGTCTCGCTCGCGCGGTGCGCGCAGGGGTGCGCGCGCGGCCCAGGCCAGCGTCTCGTCGCTCCATCCGGGCGCGGCCGCGTGGGAGAGGGCCAACGCCCATGCACGCCGGTAGTGCGCCGTCGCGTCGGCCGACAGCTTGAACGCAGCCTGGCGCGCGGTGTACGCCCACGCCCAGGCCGCTTGTTCGGCGCCGATCCCCAAGCCGCGCTCGAGCAAGCCCGCTGCCACGTCGGCGTCGTTGGCGGCCACCCGCATGGTTGCGAGCACACGCAACTCCTGGCGTGCCTGCGTGCTGGTGGTGCTGGCCGCGCGGCGCAAGTAACGCAGCGGGTTGTCCAGAGCTTCGGTGAGTTCGCGCAGCGGTACGCTGCCCAACAGGCCGACTGCGGTGCGGGCCATCGCGGGGCGCTGCGCCTCGACCGACAAGCGGGCCTTGCGCCAGACGTCGTCGGCCCCCAGGATGCGGCGGTCCACCAGTGCCGTGGCCAGCATGGTGCACCCTTCGTCCGCTTCGCGCTGGGCAAACCAGGCCTGGCGTGCGGCGTCGCGCACGTCACGGCCCTGCAGGTGCTCGGTGAGCAGCCACCAGCAGGTGACCTCGCGGTCGTCGTTCATGCGGAACCGTGGGTACTCGCGCGAGATGGCCGCCCAATCGCGCCGGCGCCCCAACTCGAGCAACCAGTCGTTGCGCAGCCGGTCCTCGAGGTAGCTGCCGCGCCAGCGCTCGAAGAACGCGTCGACTTCCTCGGCCTTGGCTTCGGTCAGTCGACTGCCGAGGTCCCAGTACTCCACCCATGGCAACAGGGGGTGTCCCGTTGCCTGAGCAGCCTCGCGCATGGTGGCAAGCCGAGGGCGGTCGCGCTTGCGGGCGGCCTCGCGCGCCTCGGCAGCGACGAACTGGCCGGACGTGGGAGCGGGCGGCGCGGCGCGGGCCACGACCGGCGCCGCCAACGCGGCAGCGGCCAAGAAGGCACCCAGGTGGTGCCACGGCAGGGGCAGGACAGGGACAGGCGTGTGGTTCATATCAGGGTGCCCGCAGCCGGCACCACGACGCAGTGGCGGGTGTCGGCTCCGCGGCGCAGGCCTCAGGTCGGCGCACGGCGATAGGGCTCGTCGGCAGCCACGAAGTCGTGTTCCCGCTGTGCCTCGCGCACCCAGGCGGCCACGCCGGGGCTGGCATGCAGGCGGTCGACGTAGGCCTGCACCTCGTCCGGCACGGGCAGGCCGTAGGTTCGGATGCGCGTGGCCACCGGCGCGTAGTACGCGTCGGCGATGGAGTAATCGCCGAACAGCCAGGGTCCGCGGTGATCGGCCAGCGCCTGTAGCCACATCGCCACGATGCGCGCCAGGTCCACCCGCACACCGGGCTGTTCGCTCATCAGCCGGGCACCCACCTCGGGCAGCGACGCCTCGATGTTCATCGGGCAGTGGGTGCGCAGCGCAGTGAATCCCGAATGCATCTCCGCGCACACGCTGCGGGCGCGGGCGCGGGCATGCGGATGACGCGGCCAAAGTGCCTGGGCCGGGTACTTCTCGGCCAGGTACTCGGCGATCGACAGCGAGTCCCAGACGGTCAGCTCACCGTCGATCAGCACGGGCACGCGTGCGGTCGGCGACAGCCGCGAGGCCGCCAGCTTGAACTCCGAGCCGGTCTCGAAGCCACCGCCGAAGCGCAGCATCAATTCGTCGAAGGCGATGCCGAACTGGCGCATCAGCACCCAAGGCCGCATCGACCATGACGAGTAGTTCTTGTTTCCGATGCACAGGCGCATGTCGAGATCCTCCAGTGGCACAGCTGCCATCGTAGTGCAGGGCATCCATTCGTGCGGCGCGTGGGCCCTGTAGCCGGGCCAGGCCGCTCGTGCCGCTGTTCATCAACGCCTCTGGGACGGTTCGCGCCGACCGCGGATAGGCTCGGGCAGGTCCGGCGAGGCGACCTCGCCGATCGCCTGTCGCGTGCGCGTGGCCTCTGCCCGCACCCATTGCGCAAACGCCTGGAGCGCCGGCCGCAGCCGTGCCTGAGGCATCAGCACCAGCCAGTACGCGGCCTCGCCGTTCATGCGGGCGCCGGAACCGAAAGGCTCGACGAGTTCGCCGCGCGCTTGCAGGTCGTGCACCATGGGCAGGCGAGCCAGGGCGATGCCCTGGCCAGCAAGTGCGCCCTGCACCTGCTGGTGCGTGAAGTTCAGGTACACCCACCGGCGGGGCTCGAGCTGACCCTGGCCGTGCAGTTGCAACCAGCGCCGCCAGCTCAGCGAGTAGGCACTCGGCCGATGGTCGTCCTCTTCGAGCAGCGTGTGCCCGGCCAGGTCTGCCGGGTGGGAGAGGGGCGGCGCGGAGCCGCTGCGCACCTGTTCCATCAGGCGCGGGCTCGTCATTGGCGCCAGCACGTCGTTGAACAGTCGCTCGGCCTGGGGAGGCATGTTGTGCGCGTAGTCGTAGCGCAGCAGCATGTCGACCTCGGGGTCGTCGAGGTCGACCAGCCTGTCGGTGGCCGATAGCCGAATGTCGATGTCCGGATGGTCTCGCTGGAACTGGGCCAGCCGGGGCATCACCCAAAGCGTGGCGAACGATGCGAACGTGGACACGGTCAGGTGCTGTCGGCCGCGGGCGACACGCAGTTGCCGCACGGTGCGGTCGATCTGCTCGAGCGCTGGCGCCGCCGCCTGCAGCAGGGCCGCGCCAGCGGTGGTCAGTTCCACAAACCGTGTGCCGCGATTGAACAGCGGCAGCCCGACTTCGACCTCGAGCGCCTTGATCTGCCGGCTTACCGCGGACTGGGTCAGGTGCAACTGCTCGGCGGCGCCACTGAACGACAGGCGCTGCGCCACCGCCTGGAAGGTGCGCAATCCGTCGAGTGCAATCGGCCTGTGAGGATGCTGTTTCATGCGAATCGAGCATCAATGAGGGATGTCGTCGTCATTGGAGTATCGAGAGATTCGCTGGCAATATGCGGGTCAACCCTGAAGGATTGGATTATGAGTCCTCGACATCAATCAAACAGTCCCGTGCGGCTGGGTACGCATCACAAGGCGATCGAATTGGCGCGTGCGTCGCACATGGCGGTGCCTCATGATGGCTGGCTGTCCGTGTGCCAGGGGCGGGCCTGGATCACGCGCCAGGGCGAACTCGACGACTGGGTCGTCGAGGCCGGTGGGCGCCTGCCGCTTGCGGGTGGCGCTGATCTGCTGGTCGGGCCTTGGGATGCCAGCGAGCCTGTCACGGTGAGCTGGGAACGCGTCGAACCCGATGGGGCCGCAGCGACAGGTGTGCTGCGCCGCGGTGCTGCGCGTGCATTGCATGGACTGGCCGCGCGCCTGAGCTCCGCGGCGCGCGCTGTCGAGGGCGTGGCGCGTCGGGCCCAAGGCGCAGGATCACCGGTCGACCGCTTCGCTGCTTGAGATCGGCGTGTCGAGGGTGAGTGCGCACGCGCGCCGGCAGCGCGAGAGGCGACAATGCCCGGTCATGAGCGGCGAACTTCCCTTCAGCCTCGAACCCACGCACGACAAGCGATCGCTGCGCAGGCAGCTCCAGGCCGAGCGCCAGGCCATGCTCGATCGACATCAGCGGGCGGTCCACCTGCAGGAGGTGCTGCGGGTGTGGCTGGTCGGTCGGTCCGAGTGCAGCATCGGCGCCTATTGGCCGATCAAGGGCGAGTTCGATGCGCTGCCGGCGCTGTTCCGCTGGAGCGAGGCCGAGCCCGACCGACGCATCGGGCTGCCGGTGATCGACCGCGACACCCGGCAATTGCGCTTCCATGTCTGGTACCCCGGTTGTCCGATGGAGGACGATGCCTACGGCATACCGAAGCCCAAGGACACCGAGGCCTTCGAGCCCGATCTCCTGCTGGTGCCCTGTGTGGGCTTCGGCCCGCGGGGCGTGAGGCTGGGCTACGGCGGCGGGTTCTACGATCGCACGCTGGCCGTGTTGCAGCCCAGGCCCTACACGGTGGGTGTCGGCTACGCACATGGCTATCTTCCGTGGCTGCAGCCAGAGCCACACGATGTCCCGCTGGACGCCGTGCTCACCGAGGACGGTCTGGCCTGGCAACGGCCGGATTAGGCGCCGGGGCAGCGGCGTGCGCCACGGGGTCGGTGCCCATCAGGCCGCCGACAGCAACTCCACCGGCAGGCGATGGTTCTGCCCGCCCCGCTGTGCAATCTTCAGCGCACCCACATGGTTGCCCAGTCGCACGCACCGCTCGAGCGGCCAGCCCTGCAGCAGGCCGTGCAGCAAGGCACCGCGGAAGGCGTCACCGCACCCGGTCGGATCGACGACAGCGCTGGCCGGTACTCCGGCCACGTGCGTGCACTGCCCGCCTTGCCAGAGCTCGCAGCCCGCGGCGCCCAAGGTGACGATCACGCCCCGCAGGTTCGGCTCGCGCGACAGGCCGTCGAGCGTCGTGCCCATGCGTTCGCACAGCATGCGGGCTTCGTAGTCGTTGACGGCCACCCAGCGGGCCAGCGACACGAACTGCCGCAGCTCGGCGCCGTCGAACATCGGCAGGCCCTGACCGGGGTCGAACACGAACGGGATGCCGGCCTCGGCCATCTGCTGGGCATGCGCCATCATCGCCTCGCGACCGTCCGGTGCGATGATGCCCAGGCGGATGTCCGGCCGCTGCGGTGGCACTGGTGTCGCGTGTGCCAGTTCCATGGCGCCCGGGTGGAACGCGGTGATCTGGTTGTTGTCCTGATCGGTGATGATGATGGCTTGCGCGGTGTAGGTCTCATTGCATCGCCGCACCAGTGACGTATCGGCGCCCCACGCTTGCAGGCGCGCCAGGTACTCGTCGCCGTCGTTGCCTACCGCTGCCATCACCACCGGTCGCTGGCCCAGGAGGTGCAGCGTGTAGGCGATGTTGCCGGCGCAGCCACCGAACTCGCGGCGCAGTGTGGGCACCAGGAACGAAACGTTCAGGATGTGCACCTGCTCGGGCAGGATCTGCTGTGCAAAGCGGCCCGGGAAGTTGGTGATGGTGTCGAAGGCCAGCGAGCCGCAGATCAGGATGGACATGGCAGGTGAGGATGCCCCGGTACAGCCGGGGGTGGTGGGGCCGCGGCGGAATGCGCGGCTCAGGGGTAGAACAGCTCCACGGTGTAGCCGCTGAGGCGCTTGTCGCCGGCAGAAAGCGTGGCTTGCAGGGGCAGTTCCTGGCCGGCGGCCAGCACCGGCGGCAGCCCGAGGTCGGAGCCTTGCAGAGCCTTGCGGGCGATCAGGCGGCCCTGGCCGTCGGTGAGGCTGAGATCCAGCGCAGGCGTCATCACCGCGGTGTCGGCACGGTTGCGCAGCACGACCGTGAGCCGGTACAAGGCGGCGCCTTCGAGGCGGATGAGCCCGCTGGAGTCGACCGACAGTCGGTCGATGCGCCGCAATGGCGTGATGCGGCAGCCGGTCCACTCGCACCAACGCGTCAGTGCAGGTGCAGCAGCCGGAACGTGCGCGGCGAGCAGGTCGCGCCAGGCCACCGCAGCTTGTAGGGCGAGCAAAAGCGCCAGCGCCAGCCCACCTGTGGCCAATGCGATGCGTACTCCCGGCCGGCGCCAATAGGCGGCCCGCTCCGCTGCCTTCAAGAACTGAGGCGTCGCAGGCGCGCCCGCAGAGCCATGGGTGTCGGCGGGCGCGTCCAGCCCCCCCACATGCACGATCGCCGCGGGAGATCCTTCGGTCGCACTCGGTTCAGGGAACTCGATGAACGGCTCTGTGGTGTCCAAGGCCGGCCCGCTGGGCCTTTGCAGCAGCGCGCCCGGTTGCGGCTCATCGGCACTTGCCTCGGGGTGTGACTCCGGGCCGTAGGCGGACGGGGCGGAGGTCGAAGCCCAGTTGTCGTCATCGTGCGCGGCATCGGCGGCGACAGGCGCATCGCGGCGAGCAGCCTCGGGTTCACCACCGGCAGCGCTGCGGGTGGTGGCTGGGCGGTAGACCGGATCGGCCTCGATCTCGCAAAGGTTCTCCAGGGCATTGAACACCGCGGAGCAGCGGCCGCAGCGCACCCAACCCTCGGACACCTTCAACTGGTCCTCGACGACACGGAACACCGTGCCGCATTCGGTACAGCGTGTAGCGAGGCTCATGCGACGATCATGCCACGGCGTTCGCCGCAGGTCGCCGGGCCGTCATCAGTATCCAGCCGTCTTCGCGGTCGGCGACCCGCAGTGCCAGCCACGGCGCATAGGCCTGCGCGAGCTCATCGGCTTGCCGCTCGAGGATGCCCGCCAGCACCAGATGCCCTCCCGGCTTCACGTGGCCGGCCAGCAGCGGCGCCAGCAGCTTCAGTGGTGTGGCCAGGATGTTGGCCAGGACGGTGTCGTACTCGTCGACGGCCAGTTCGGGACGGCCGGTGCGAACCTGGGTTGCGGCATTGGCCTGCGCGTTGGCCAACGCCGCTTCGACCGCGGCATCGTCGATGTCCACGGCATCGACCTGCGCCGCGCCATGCAGGGCGGCGCCGATGGCCAGGATGCCGGAGCCGCAACCATAGTCGAGCACGCGTTGCAACCGAAGGGCGGGTTGCGCCGCGATCCAGCGCAGGCACATTCGGGTGGTCGGATGGGTACCGGTGCCGAAAGCCAGACCAGGGTCGAGGCGAATGATGCGTCGGGCGGCGGCCGGCGCTTCATGCCAGCTCGGCACGATCCAGAAGCTGGGCGTGACTTCCACCGGCGCAAACTGCGACTGCGTCAGCCGCACCCAATCCTGGTCGGCCAGCTCGCGCAGCGCTGCGATCTGCAGCTCGGCCGCCCACTGCTGTGCGCGCAACAGCGTGGCGGCGTCGGTGGCCTGGACTTCGGTGTCGAACAGCGCCGTGACGGTGGAGTGCGCCCAGCCCAGGCGCGGAGCGGGCAGGCCGGGCTCGCCGAACAAGGCCTGCTCCGCGTCGGTGCCGGCGTCGGCGTCTTCCACCGAAACCGAAAGCGCCTCGAGATCCTCGGACAATGCCTCGGAGACCGCTTCGACGAGCGTCTCGGGTACGCGCAAGACCAGTTCGAACATGGCGATCGGTATCAGCGCTTGTGCTGCGCGAGCCAGGCTTCCAGGTAGTGGATGCTGGTGCCGCCCTCCACGAACTTGGCGTCGGCCATCAGCTCGCGGTGCAGTGGGATGTTCGTGTGGATGCCTTCGACCACTGTCTCTGACAAGGCGGTGCGCATGCGCGCGAGCGCCTGCTCGCGTGTGTCGCCGTGCACGATGATCTTGCCGATCATCGAGTCGTAGTTGGGAGGCACCGCGTAGTTGGTGTACGCGTGGGAATCGACCCGCACCCCGGGGCCGCCGGGCATGTGCCACATCGTGATGCGTCCGGGTGAGGGGGTGAACTTGTAGGGGTCCTCCGCGTTGACCCGGCACTCGATGGCATGGCCGCGAAGCGTGATGTTGCGCTGCGCGAAGGGCAGTTTCTCACCCGCGGCGACCCGGATCTGCATTTGCACGATGTCGATGCCGGTGACGCACTCGGTGACCGGGTGCTCGACCTGGACCCGCGTGTTCATCTCGATGAAGTAGAACTCGCCGTTCTCGTAGAGGAACTCGAACGTACCCGCACCTCGGTAGCCGATCTTCTTGCACGCTGCGGCGCAGCGGTCACCGATGCGTTCGATCACGCGCCGGGGCACACCAGGCGCCGGCGCCTCCTCGATGATCTTCTGGTGGCGGCGCTGCATGGAACAGTCGCGTTCGCCCAGCCACACCGCATTGCGGTGCTGGTCGGCCAGCACCTGGATTTCGATGTGCCGGGGGTTCTCGAGGAACTTCTCCATGTAGACCGCCGGATTGCCGAACGCGGCACCGGCCTCGGTGCGTGTCATCTGCACCGCGTTGAGCAGCGCGGCCTCGGTGTGCACCACCCGCATGCCACGTCCGCCGCCGCCGCCTGCGGCCTTGATGATGACCGGATAGCCGACGGTGCGGGCGGCCTGGATGATGGCTCGCGGGTCGTCGGGCAGCGCACCTTCGGATCCGGGCACGCAGGGCACGCCCGAGCGGATCATGGCCTGCTTGGCCGACACCTTGTCGCCCATGATCCGGATCGACTCGGGCGTCGGGCCGATGAACGTGAAGCCGCTCTTTTCGACCCGCTCCGCGAAATCGGCGTTTTCCGAGAGGAATCCGTAGCCGGGGTGGATGGCCTCGGCGTCGGTCACCTCCGCCGTGGAGATGATCGCCGGCATGTTGAGATAACTCTGTGCCGACGGCGCCGGCCCGATGCACACCGCCTCGTCGGCCAACTTGACGTACTTGGCCTCGCGGTCGGCCTCGGAGTAGACGACGACGGACTTGATGCCCATCTCGCGACAGGCCCGCTGGATCCGCAGGGCGATCTCGCCGCGGTTGGCGATCAGGATCTTCTTGAACATCTCGTCTTGCTGCTCGTCACTCGATGATGAACAGGGGCTGGCCGAACTCGACCGCCTGACCGTTCTCGACCAGGACCCGCGTGACGGTGCCCGCGTGGTCGGCCTCGATCTCGTTCATGATCTTCATGGCTTCGATGATGCACACCGGTTCGCCTTCCTTGACCGTCTGGCCGATCTCGGCCAGCGGCTTGGCGCCGGGGCTGGAGGCACGATAGAACGTGCCGACCATCGGGGACTTGACCACATGGCCGGTCTCGGCTGGTGCGGGTGCTGGCACTGCGGCGGCGGGCGCTGCCGCCGCGGGCGCCGGCACCGCGGTGCCATGGGTGGCCACCGGCATCGCGGCATACGCCGGCGCCGCAACATGCGGCTCCGACTTCACGATGCGAACCTTGCCGTCTGCTTCGGTGATTTCGAGCTCGGAGATGTTCGACTCGGAAACGAGGTCGATCAGGGTCTTGAGTTTGCGCAGATCCATACGGGCGCTCCACGGGATAGCGGTCTGGATGCTCGAAGTTGCCGTGATAAGTTGGCAACATGCATCAAAGGGGCGCGATTGTGGCACATCCAATGGTGCCGCGTGTGCGCGGAACAGACTTTACCGTGTAAACACCGATCGCCGAATTTCGGGGTCGAAATGATTCAATTGGACGGCGAATCCGGCAATTTGGAGGCAATTGACGGAAATCAGTGTCGCAGAGTTGCTGCCCAGCGCTGAAGCTCGTCCAAGTGCGTCTGACCCATCTTGCGGTGGCGCAGCTCACCCTGGGCGTCGAGCATCACACTATAAGGCAGTGCCCCCTGCAGATTTCCCAGCTGGTGGATGAGGTCGGTGCCATCCATTCCGGCCATGGCCACCGGAAAGTCGAGCTTCATGCGCTCCAGGAACGTCCGGACCGCCTCGGGGCGGTCGACGGCCAGGCCGAGCACGCGCCCGCCCTGTTGGGCAAACTCCATGGCGAATCGGCTGATTTCCGGCAGTTCCTGGATGCATGGTGGGCACCAGGTGGCCCAGAAGTTGATCAACAGCGGCTTGCCGCGCCACTGTTCCATCACCAGTTCGCCACCCTCCGGGCGTTCGAATCGGAGTTGCCACAAGCCCTTGGCATCGGGTGCGGCCATTGCCGTGGCCACGGGCGGCGACTGTCGACGCCAGGCCGACAAGGCGCCGGCTGCAGCCGCCAGTGCGCCGATGCCGCCGATGATCCAGGCTCTGCGGTCGCGCGTCATGGCTGCTCCGCCGCGTGGCCTGCGGCGGCCATGGACCTGATGACGGCGTCGGTGTCACCCCGCCAGGCCTGGCCACGGCCGTCTGGCTTGAGTGCGCCGCGCAGGGCGTCGTGGTCATGCACGAACAGCAGCACCGTGACGGGCTCGCGCCATTGCGACACCCGGCTGGCCAATCGAAGCACGGGAAACTCGCCGCCGTGGCCATCGGGCAGGGCACCGGCGTCGTAATCGACTCCAAGGTTGATCAACGCGATTTCCGCCGACTTCGGGTCATCGCAGTACAGGTCGATGTGCAGCGCGCACAAGCGATTGGCGGTGCCACGCCAGGCGGCACCGGCCAAGTGGGGCCGGAAATCGGCCAACCGCTCCATCCACTGCAGAGCCAGCGTGCGCATCACCTGCAGATCCTGCGCCTGCTCGTCGGCGCAGAAAATCTGGATGTGGGTGCGCACTTCGTCTTCAATGGCCTCGTTCGAAGGCATGGCCACGCCGCGACCACCCGGCACGCCCAGCGCGCGCGCAGCCTTGCGCCGCGCCTGTGCGTAGTCGAGGCCTTCCTCCACCACAAGTCGGGCGGCGCACGCGGCGATCTCGGCAGTGACGGAGGCGTCCATTGGCTTGATTTTAGGAATGGAGCGGCGCGCATGCCCGGCAGCTGCCGACGGCGCCCTGCCGATTGTCGGGAGATCGGCGTCGGGGTGATCGAACGCTCAGGGCAAATCGACCGCGGGCATGCGCGCGAGCACCGTGCCTGCTCGGGCGCTGACATAGGCCGAATACGGCTGGCGCCCGTATCGCTTGGGCGCGGGCAGCAGGACTGCCAACCGGGCTGCAGCGCCGGCGTCGAGCTGTGCGGCATCCGTTCGGAAGTAGTGCCTTGCCGCAGCCTGCGCGCCGAAGACTCCCTCGCCCCACTCGACCTGGTTGAGATAGATCTCCAGGATGCGACGCTTGTCCAGCAGCAGTTCCAGCGACCAGGTGATCAGCAGCTCCTGCCCCTTTCGCATCAGCGTGCGCTCGCCGCTGAGCAGCAGGTTCTTGGCCAGTTGCTGCGTGATCGTGGAGCCGCCCACCAGCTTGGGTGGACGCTTGCTCGGCCGCTGGGCGAGCCTGGCGTTCTTCGACCACGCTCGCTCGACGGCCTCCCACTCCACACCCGAGTGCTCGGTGAACCCGGCGTCCTCCGCAGCTATCACTGCGCGCCGCAGGTGGTTGGATATCGCCCCATCGTCGACCCATTGCTGCCGCCAAGCGAATCGCCCGGCCTGCAGCAGGCGCCAGGCCTCGCTGCGCTGGAAGGCAGAGGACTGCGGATCGACGCCTGCCATCAGCGCGACACGGGCGACGAAGGTGAGCTCCAGCGACAGCGTGCACAACGCCACGAGTATCAGCAGGCGCCCGGCGGCGCGCATCCAGCTGGAGGGGAAACGGGCCATGACGGATGCGTTCGAGTGCGCGCGCCGGAGCTGCTCGCCGGCTCAGCCCTGGCTGAGCCGCAACCGCAGCGCCGCCAGAACAGGCTCGGTGGTGGGCCGCACGCCCCGCCAGATGTGAAAGGCCTCTGCGGCCTGCTCGACCAGCATGCCCAGCCCATCGCGCCCACTCGCACCGTGGGCCTGCGCCCAGTCGATGAACGGCTGCGCCGCAGCGCCGTACATCAGGTCCAACGCCCACGCGCGTGGAGCGAGTACACGCGCGTGCACCGGTATGGCACCACCGGACAGGCTGCTGGCGCTGCTGTTGAGCACGACGGTGTAGCCCGAACCCGCCTCGGCGAGCCCACCGGCGCGCAGCTCGACGGCATGCGACTCGGCCAGCGCAGCGTGGCGGGCGACCAGCTCATGGGCCTTCGACGCCGTTCGATTCACCACCTGGATGGCGCAGGGCCGGGACTCGATGAGCGGCCCCAGCACGCCGCAGGCTGCACCGCCAGCGCCGATCAGCAGAATGCGGCTGCCTGGCAGGGTGATGCCCGCATTCGCCGTGAGGTCGCGCACGAGGCCGACGCCGTCGGTGTTGTCGGCGAACCATCCCGACTCGTCGAAGCGCAGCGTATTCGCCGCGTGGGCCAGCCGTGCGCGCTGACTGACCTGGTTCGCGAGTGCCATCACCTGCGACTTGAACGGAATGGTGATGTTGCATCCGCGCGCCCGGCCGACGCCGGCAGCTGCGTCGCCGCTGCGCGCGAACGCTGCGACCGTGGCTTCGAACGCGCCCTCCGGGCAGTCGATGCGCCCGTAATCGATGGCCTGCCCGGTCTGGCGGGCAAACTCGGCATGGATCCACGGCGACTGGCTGTGGGCCACGGGATGACCGATGACGGCGTAGCGATCAGGCATCGTCATGGTGCGCTTGTGCTCAAGGTGGTCTCCAGGCCTTCCTCGCGGGTGAAGCGGAACCTCGAGGTGACGACGATCTGGTCGGCCTGCTGGCGCATGGCTGAACTGAAAGCGCCGAACGGACTCGCCGCGTGGACGATCGCAATGGCGCGCCGGTCGAGCAGTCGATTGCCTGAGCCGCGCACCACCTCGGCATCGACCACGCGCCCTCGGGCATCCACCGTGACGTTCATGGTCAGCTCGCCGTAGAGCTTTCGACCGCGGTACTCGGGGAAATCTCGCGTGCCGCGGTCCTCGATGCGGCGGCGCAATTGGTCGTAGTAGAGCGCGTATACCTCCTCACGCGTTGCGGGGCTGATGTAGCGCTTCTTGGGCCGGGCGTTCTCGTCGTTGACGCGCTTTTCGATCTCGGCCAGCAGCTTGAGCATCTGGCGGCGCCGTTCCTCCTGCTCACGCTCGGCAGGCGAGCCGCCTTCGCGGCGGGGGTCGGGCGGCGGCAGCGTGGCGAGCTCGCGGCGGATCTGGGCCAGCAGTTGCTGCTGCTGGTCCTGCAGACGTTCGATGCGTCGCCGAGCTTCCTCGGTCGAGTCGCCGAGTTCGACCTGGGCCGTCGCTGGCAGCGGCGAGGTCGCGCGACCCTGCGCCAGTTCGCCGCCGCCGGCCAGGGCCGCCTGTGCGATGGCCTGCGCGGTGGTGGGCGCCTCCTCGCCGCGGGCGTTGACCAGGGTGACTTCGAGTGGCGTGTCGGCGAAAACCCGGTTGAAGCGCTCCGGGTCGACGAAGCGCAGTGTGAGCAGGGCGGCGTGCAGAGCGAGCGAGAACAACAGCGCCGCCTGCAGCGTCCCCAGCCGTTGCCAGCGCAGCCGCATGGTGCCAGGTCAGGCCGGCGGCGCAGCCGGCTCGGGCTCGCCGTCGGTCAGGTCGATGGCCAGCGCCAGCGGCGAGGCGGCCTGCTCGTCGTCGCCATCGTCGCCGTCTTCAGCAGCGGCTGTGGTGGCAAAGGCCGGTTCGTCCGCGATACAGGCCAGCAGCGTGGCATGCAGGTCCAGTGTCAGCAGGTCGATCCCGGTGATGCGCACGCGCACGCGGGTGCCCCGCGAGAGGTTCTCGCAGCCAAGGGCGCGGAACACCAGAGGCAAGCTGTCGGCGCGCACCAGCCCTTCCTTGAGCACGGCGGCATCGAGCTCCGCCAATTCCTGCTGCTCGAGCGAGCGCAGAGCCCAGTACCGCTCGACGACGTGCTGGAAGTCGCCATAGGCGGAGTAGGCCGCATCGAAGGACGAGATGACCGAGAACAGCGTGGCATCGCGGGGCCGGAACGGTGCGGCCAGCGCCGCCGTGCGGCCGTGGCGGGCACAGGCGATGATCTGCCACTGGTTGACGAGATCGACGTAGCGGCGCAGTGGCGAAGTGGCCCACGTGTACTGAGCCACGCCCATGCCGGCATGGGGTGCGGGCTTGACGCCCATGCGTACCTTGATCCCCGGGGCCAGACTGGCCTGGCTGCGGTAGATGCCGGGCACGCCCAGTTCCGCCAGCCAGCCGCCCCAGTGGCTGTTGGCGAGGATCATGGCCTCCGAGACGATCAGGTCCAGCGGAGCGCCGCGCCGCCGCTCGGTGATGACAACCGTCTCGCTGCCATTGGGCTCGCATCCCGAGTCGCCGCCGGGTCGCTGCAGGCGAAAGTTGTAGTCGGGCCGATTGAATGTTTCGGGCTTGCCGCGCGCCTGTTCGCGCCGGGCCTTGAGCTGGCGGGCCAGCGCGAAGGCAAAGGCCAGTTCCGCCGCGAAGGGGTACTCGGCCACTGCCTCGCCGGTGAGCGAGGCCTCGGTGACGACATCGTCAAGCTGGTCGTGGCGCAGGTTGGCGGCGATCGGCACGCGCTCGAGCCGGGTCTGCACCTCACGCACTTCGAGGCTGGCCTCGTCGATCGTGAAATACACGCTCACAGCCGGACAATCGCGGCCCTCGATGAGGGTGTAGGCCTGCACCACCTCGTCGGGCAGCATGGTGATCTTCCAGCCCGGCATGTAGACGGTGGACATGCGTTCGCGCGCCACCTTGTCGACCGGTGAGTCCGGGGTGATCGCCAGGCCCGGGGCGGCGATGTGCACGCCGAATACCACGGTGCCACTGCCCAGGCCGGTCACCGACAGCGCGTCGTCGATCTCGGTGGTCAGCGAGTCGTCGATCGAGAATGCCTGGACCGGCGCGAGTTCCAGGCGGCCTTCGGGTGCAGGCGCCGACAGCGCCGGGAAGCCCGTGCCGCGCGGGAACTGCTCGAACAGAAAGCGCCGCCAGTGGAACTGGTAGGGCGAGTCGATGGCGCCCGCGGCCTTGAGCAGATCGAGCGGTGCGCGCTGCGAACGCCGTGCCGCCTCAACCACGGCCTTGTACTCCGGCGCATTCTTGTCGGGCTTGAACAAGATGCGGTAGAGCTGCTCTTGCACCGATGCCGGGCAGCGGCCGGCCTGCAACTCGGCAGCCCAGGTGTCGATCTGGGCGGCCACCTGTTGCTTGCGCTCGATGGCCAGCAAGGCCGCTTGCACCACTTCCTGGGGTGCCTTGCGGAAGCGCCCCTTGCCGGCGCGGCGGAAGTAGTGCGGCGCATCGAACAGCCGCAGCAGCGCTGCTGCCTGCTGCTCGGCGCCCGCGTTGGCATCGAAGTACTCGCGCGCCAGGTCGCCAAAGCCGAACTCGCCCTCGGGCGCGAATTCCCAGGCCAGGTCGAGATCGATCTCGCCGGCCAGCGCGTGGGCGCGTTCCATGAGTTGCGCCGGTAGGGGCACGCTGAAGCGCAGCAGCACGTGGGCAGCCTTCACCTTGACGCGCTTGCCCGAGTCGAGCTCGATCATCAGCGAGGCATCGGTATCGGACATCACGCGGCCGGCGAGGAACTTGCCGGCATCATCGAACAGTGCGTAGTTCACCGCGGCGATTGTCCCATCGTGAGCCACCGCTGCACCCAGGGCAGGTGTTGCTCGAAGTCCGACAACGCGTGATCGCTGCCGTCGAGCACCAGCATGTCGGCGCCGGCGTAGCGGGCGACCATCTCGCGCCAGTCCAGCAATTCGTCACCGCGGGCGATGATGGCTCCATACCGCTGCGGCCGCGTCAGCGTTGCCGGGTACAGGGTGCGCAGCTCGTCGACGTACTCCGACCGGAACTCGAATTGTTCGTCCGGCCGGTGGTACTGCGTCTGGATGCCGACGTGCGCTTGCAGGTCACGTGCGGGGTCGACCGCCGGGTTGAGCACGAGGGCTCGGCAACCCCGAGCCTCGGCGAGCGCGGTGGCGTAGTAGCCGCCGAGCGAACTGCCGATGACGGCCATGGTCTGGGCCGGCCAACCGTCGCTCAACTGGCGGATGAGAGACCAGGCCTGTGCCGGCGACGGCGGCAGTTGCGGGCACAGCCAGTGCACCTGTGCCGCATGCTCGACCCGCCAGCGCCCGAGCATGCGCGCCTTGAAGGATGCGGGCGACGACCGGAACCCGTGCAGATACAGCAGATGGCTCAACGCAGGCATTCAGCGGCTCGTGGGATCGGGTGCAAAGAGGATGGGTCGCGCCAGCCGAGTGCGCGCTGCATCACGCGCGTGCCAGCGCCTGCAGCAGCCGCCCGTGCAGGCCACCGAAACTGCCGTTGCTCATCGCCAGCACATGGTCGCCCGGTCGTGCGAACTTGACGATGGCCGCCACCAGCGCATCCACATCGTCGGCCACGACCGCGCGCTCGCCCATGGGCGCCAGCGCCTCGCGCGCGCTCCATCCGTAGGGCCCTTGCAGGCAGAAGGCAAGGTCGGCCTCCTCCAGGGCCCAGGGCAACTGGGCCTTCATCGAACCCAGCTTCATGGTGTTGCTGCGCGGCTCGAACACGGCCAGGATGCGCTGCAGTCCGACCTTGCGTCGCAGACCATCGACGGTGGTGCGCATGGCGGTGGGGTGGTGGGCGAAGTCATCGTAGACCGTCACGCCAGCGGCCTCGCCCACACGCTCGAGTCGCCGGCGCACATTGCGAAAGCCAGCCAGCGCCGCCGCTGCGGCCTGCGGCTCGACGCCCACGTGCTCAGCCGCACCGATGGCCGCCAACGCGTTGAGCTGGTTGTGCTCGCCCAGCAGCGACCACTCCACGCGGCCGACCTTGAGGCTGCCACGCAGCACGTCGAAGGCGTGCGGTTCGCCTCGGGCGCGCAGGCTGCCGGGCTCCTCTTTTCGGGACCCGAAGCGCAGCACTTCGCTCCAACAACCCCGGGCCAGGACGCGCGCCAGGGCGTCTTCCCGAGCGTTCACGACCAGTCGGCCGCTCGCGGGCACGGTGCGTACCAGGTGGTGGAATTGCGTCTCGATGGCGGCCAGGTCGGCAAAGATGTCGGCATGATCGAACTCGAGGTTGTTCAGCACCGCAGTGCGCGGGCGGTAGTGCACGAACTTGCTGCGCTTGTCGAAGAAGGCCGTGTCGTATTCGTCGGCTTCGATCACGAAGCAGCGCCCGTGCCCCAAGCGCGCCGAGATGCCGAAGTTGCAGGGCACGCCACCAACGAGAAAGCCCGGCTCGAACCCCGCGCTCTCGAGGATCCAGGCCAGCATCGAGGTGGTGGTCGTCTTGCCGTGCGTGCCGGCGACGGCCAGCACGTGCCGGCCCTGCAGCACCTGCTCGGCCAGCCATTGCGGGCCGCTGGTCATCGGCGCGCCGGCGTCGAGGATGGCCTCGATCAGCGCATTGCCGCGGGTGACGACATTGCCCACCACGAACAGGTCGGGATGGAGCTGCAGCTGCGCGGCGTCGAAACCCTCGATGAGGTCGATGCCCAGCGCCCGCAGCTGATCACTCATGGGCGGATAGACGTTGGCATCGCAGCCGGTCACACGATGGCCGGCCTCGCGGGCGATGGCGGCAAGGCCGCCCATGAACGTGCCGCAGATGCCCAGGATGTGGATATGCATGGAAAGTCCGGTAAGCAGTGCGTGGCCCGGCGGCTCACGCGTCGATGCGCTGCCGTCCGATCCACTCGCCGCCAGGGCTCAGGTGCACGGACTGGCGGATGCAGCCAGACTCGACGCACAGCATGCGGCGCCAGTCGTCAGGCGGCAGGTCGGGCATGGCCGCGGCCTTGTCCGGCCCGGGGTTCCAGACCACGCGATCGGGCATGTCCTGCGCTTGTATCGACAACCTGCCCAGGCCGCTGGACAGATGCAGCACATCGCGAACGGGACCGTAGATGCGGTCGATCTCGCCCTGGAAGCCCATCGGGTCGATCTCCTGGCGCCCGGTGCGGCCATCCAGGCTGTCCTCGAAGGCCGCGCCGTGCAGACCATGCAGGCGCGTGCGCATCAGGTCATCGCAGCGCAGGTAGGTGTGCAGCGCGGCTGTGAAGTCGAACGCGGTGGGGCCGGTGTTGGCCACCGCCAATTCGACCTCGAGACACCCGCTCTCGACGCTCACGCACAGCTCGGCCTCGAAGCTGTGCGGCCACAGCGCGCGCGTGCGCTCATCGTCGGTCAGCCGCCACAGGCCCATGGCGTGGCTGCCGCGGTCGTGGCCTTCGACCCATTGCCAGGTGTGCAGGCGGGCGAAGCCGTGGCGCGGCAACGGCCCGCGCCGTTCGAACTGCGGAAAGATGACCGGGATGCCGCCGCGCACGGCCTGGCCCTGGCGGGCCGAGGCACGGGGCGACAGGTACAGCCGTTCCACGTCGCCCGCCGGTATCCAGGAAACGACCTGAGCGCCGTGCATCAGCACCGTGGCCTGCGCCCCGTCGGCGCAGGACAGGCGCATGGCCGGCTGGCCCAGCACCTGAACCGGCTCGATCATGTGGCGAGCGCGGCGCGCGCGGCGTCCACGGTGGTCTGCACGTCGGCGTCGGTATGGGCGGCGCTCACAAAACCGGCTTCGTACAGCGCCGGGGCCAGGTACACGCCGCGGTCGAGCATCGCGTGGAAGAACCGATTGAAGCGCGGGCCGTCGGTGGCCATCACGGCGCCGTAGTTCTGTGGCAGGCCCTGGCCCGGCTCGCGCGGGAAGAAGAAGCCGAACATGCCGCCTTCGCAATCGGCCTCGAACGGCACACCGGCATCGCGAGCGGCCGATTGCAGACCCTGCACCAGTTCGCGGGTGCGCTTGGCGAGCACGTCGTGGAATCCGGGGCGCGCGACCTCACGCAGCGTGGCCAGGCCGCAGGCAGTGGCCACCGGGTTGCCAGCGAGCGTGCCGGCCTGGTAGACCGGCCCGAGTGGCGCCAGCTGGGCCATGATGTCGCGCGTGGTGCCGAAGGCTGCCAGCGGCATGCCGCCGCCGATGACCTTGCCGAAGACGCTGATGTCGGGCCGGAAACCGGGAATGGCCTGCGCGTAAAGGCTCTGCGCGCCGCCGAGCGCCACGCGAAAGCCGGTCATCACCTCGTCCATCACCAGCAACGCGCCATGGCGGTCGCACAGCTCGCGCAGTCGCTGCATGAACGGCACGCTGGCGCGCACGAAATTCATGTTGCCTGCAATGGGCTCGATGATGACGCAGGCCAGTTGCGCGCCGTGCGCATCGAAGGCGGCCTCGAGCTGCGTCAGGTTGTTGTACTCGAGCACGAGGGTGTGCTGCACCACCTCGGCCGGAACCCCTGCGCTCGTGGGGTGCCCGAAGGTGGCCAGCCCCGACCCGGCCTTGACCAGCAGGGCATCGGCGTGGCCGTGGTAGCAGCCCTCGAACTTGATCAGCATGCTGCGGCCGGTGGCGCCGCGGGCCAGGCGGATGGCGCTCATGGCCGCCTCGGTGCCCGAACTCACCAGCCTCACCTGCTCGATGCTGGGCACCAGTGCCACGATGGCCTCTGCCAGCTCGATCTCGCGCTCGGTGGGTGCGCCGAAGCTCAGGCCGTCGGCGACGGCGCGCTGCACCGCCTCGAGCACCGCCGGGTGGCCGTGGCCGAGGATCATCGGGCCCCAGGAGCCGATGTAGTCGACGTAGCGCCGTCCCTCGGCGTCCCACATGTGGGCACCTTGGGCACGGGCGATGAAGCGCGGCGTGCCGCCCACGGCGCGAAACGCGCGCACGGGCGAGTTCACGCCGCCGGGAATGACGCGCTGGGCGCGCTCGAACAACTGCTGGTTAGTGGACACGGCGGGCGGGGGACTTGGTCGGGGGTTCTTCGGCGGCGGCGGGGGCATCGGGGGCAGCCGTGGCATCGGACTCATCTTCCGCAGGTGGCACTGCCCAGAAGAAGCGGTCGGGCATGACGCTGCCCATGCCGGGGCGGAACCCGGCGTCCAGGCTCTGGTCCATGAACGCGAGCGCTTCACCCACGGCAGCGTGCAACTCGCCGCCACTGGCCAGCAGCGCGGCCAGGGCGGCAGACAGGGTGTCGCCGGCGCCCACGAACGAGGTGTCGAACATCTCGAACTTCTCGCCGGTCAGGGCGCCCTGCGGTGATGCGAGCACATTGTCGATGAACTGCTCGGCGCCTTTCGAACTGAGGTGGATGCCCGTTACCAGCACGTAGCGCGTGCCCCGCTCGCCGGCGGCCACCGCCAGTTCGCGAGCCGAGGGTGGCCGCTCGCTGTCCCAATCGGGCAGCAGGAAGTCGGTGAGCGTCTTGTGGCTGCCGACCAGAACTTCGGTGGCTGGCAGGATCAACTCCTTGAAGGCCTCGAGGTAGGGCTGGACCGTGTCGTCGTCGAGCCAGCCCAGGTTGGGCAGGTACGACACCAGCGGAACCTCCGGGTAGTCCGACAGGATTTCGGCCACGGCACTGACGCCCTCGGCGCTGCCCAGGAAACCAACCTTCCAACCCGTGACCGTGATGTCTTCCAGCACCGTGCGGGCCTGCTCGACGACGACGTCGGGGTCGAGCGCATGCTGGTCGAAGATCTCGGCCGAATCGCGCAGCAAGATGGCAGTCGTGACCGGCAAGGCATGCGCGCCCATGGCGGCCAGGGTCGCGACGTCTCCCGGCAGTCCGCCGGCGCCGGTGGGGTCGGCTGCGTTGAAGCACATCACGCACGTCGGAGCCGGGGATTCCGGCGAGTCGGTTTCGCCGGTCATGCCGTCGGGGGCTTCTGGGTTCATGGATCGCGAGTCAGTGGTTCCCCGGGGACTGCCGTGCAGGCTTCACGCCAACCTCGAGAAAGAATTGAAGAATGTTGCGTATGTGCCTACGAGTCCTTGTATTTTCGGGAACTCGCGTGGCTAAAATGATTGCTTCATTGTAGTGATACGACCCGTCCCGTGACCGAATCGCGCACCTGGATGTGCCTGATCTGCGGCTGGATCTACGACGAAGCCGCAGGTGACACCGATCATGGTATTCCTCCCGGCACGCGATGGGCCGATGTCCCCATGAACTGGACATGTCCCGAATGCGGTGCACGCAAGGAGGACTTCGAGATGGTGCCTGTCTGATCCGTGGCAACGAGGCCCGGGACCGATCGCGCATCATGACCCGTTTCGCCGCCAAGGAGCACCGAGGGTGGATCTTCCCGTAGTCGACGCCGCACCCGCTGCCGGAACCCGCGTGCTGGTCATCGACGACAGCAACACGATTCGGCGCAGTGCCGAGATCTTCCTGCGCCAGGGGGGGCACGAGGTGCTGCTGGCCGAGGATGGCTTCGACGCCCTGGCCAAGATCAACGATCACGATCCGCAGTTGATCTTCTGCGACATCCTCATGCCGCGCCTGGACGGCTACCAGACCTGCGCGATCATCAAGCGCAATCCCAGGTTTGCACATGTACCGGTCATCATGCTGTCGTCCAAGGACGGTCTGTTCGACAAAGCGCGCGGGCGCATGGTCGGTTCCGAGGACTACCTCACCAAGCCTTTCACGAAAGATCAGCTCTTGAGGGCCGTCCAGCAGTTCAGCGGCGCTGCCGGCGCGGCGCATCATCCACAATCCTGAGCACCCGCCGTTTCCGGTAGTAGCGGGGGAGAGCTGACATGCCTGTACAAAAGATCCTGTTGGTCGACGATTCCAAGACCGAGCTCCACTTCCTGTCCGAGCTGCTCACCAAGCGCGGCTACAGCGTTCGCACCGCCGAAGGCGGTGAGGAAGCGATGCGCCGGCTCGAAGAAGACAAGCCCGACCTCATCCTGATGGATGTGGTGATGCCCGGGCAGAACGGGTTCCAGTTGACCCGGGCGATCACACGCGATCCGCGATTCAGCGCGATCCCGGTGATCATGTGCACGAGCAAGAATCAGGAAACCGATCGCGTCTGGGGCATGCGCCAGGGCGCCAAGGACTACGTCGTCAAGCCCGTGGTGGCCGACGAGTTGATCGCCAAGATCAAGCAGTTTGACTGACGATCGCCCGCCCGGCGCACCGACGACATGGCCAACAAGGAAGCACTGCGCGAACTCCAGAACCGCCTGGCCGCCCGCATGCAGGCGGTGCGCACCGAGCAACCGGGCCAGTCCTGGCTTGCCGTCGATTGCGCCGGCCAGGGCGTGTTGTTCCCCCTGCAGCAGGCTGGGGAGATCTTCGATCTCTCTGCAGTCGTGCCGGTACCGCACACGCACCCGTGGATGATGGGCGTATCCAACCTGCGCGGCGGCCTGTACGCCGTGATCGACCTTGCCGGCTTCCTGGGACTGCGCGCGCAGACACCCGAGGGGGTCGCACGTGAGCAGGGGCGCCTGGTGGCGCTCAACGCCACACTGGGCATGAACTGCGCGCTGCTGGTCGATCGCCTGGAGGGTTTGCGCCACGCGGCCGACATGGTGCGCGACGACGGCGACAGTTCACAGCGCCCCACGTTTGCGGCCCGTCGCTGGGCGGACGCGCGGGGCAGGGTGTGGCAGGAAATCGGTCTGGCCGAACTGGCCGGGCAGCAGCAATTTCTGGGTATTGCCGGCTGAATCGGCTGGCACCGAAGCACGTCACGTGCCCTGCGGTACGTGAACAGAACGAAGAGGAAACGTCATGGGCTTCCTGGACAAACTCAAGGGCAAGGGCTGGAACACGGGGGATCAGCCCCAGGCACCGCGAGGCTTCGACGAGTTGCAGGCGGCAGCCGACGGCGGTGGTGCCGACGACCCCAACCCCGACACCAGCCATCGCCAGGGCCATGTGACGCTGGACATGAACGCGCTGCCCACCGCGGCCGACTCGTCCATCATCTCCGAGGCGGCTCCATCCGAGTTGGCGCAAGACTTCGCCGAGTCCCGTCTGACTGCGGGGGCCGATGGCGCGCCTGCAGCGGCCGCGGTGCTTCCCCTGATCGGCGATCGGCCGTTGCCCGAACAGCAGCGCATCCTCTTCGGCCTCATCATCGTCGGTGTGCTCGTGCTCGCGGGTTCCGTCGGCACGGCACTGGTTGGCGCCGGTCGAAATGCGGCGCAGGTGGGCGCCACCGGTCAGGCGCTGATGCAGTCGCAGCGATTGGCCAAGGCCGTGTCGCAGGCGCTGGTGGGCAGCGCCCAGGCGTTCCCGGAAGTGAAGGAGTCCGCCGCGGTGCTGGCGGCGAACGTGCGAGCCCTCAAGGCGGGCGGTGCCGACGTTTCGGCCGTGCCCGGCGCCGTTCAAGACTCGGTCGAGCCCCTGCTGCCCCTGATCGACCGCGCCGAGAAGAGCGCGAACCACGTGCTGGGCCAGCAGAAGACCTTGACGCAGGTGGGCGAGGCGCTGCGCACCATCAACCGGCAGTCGTCCGACCTGCTGGAGACCGCCGAGACGATTTCTTCGCTGAAGCTGCAGCAGAACGCCAGTCCGGCCGAGCTGTCGGCATCCGGCCAGCTCGTGATGCTGACCCAGCGCATCGGCAAGAGCGCCAACGAGTTCCTGACCATGGAGGGCGTCAGCCCCGAGGCGGTGTTTCTGCTGGGCAAGGACTTGAATTCGTTCCGCGAGATCGCCGAGGGTTTGCTCAATGGCAACCCGGAGCTGCGCCTGCCGGCCACTCGCGATCCGCAGACCAAGGAGCGGCTGCAGTTGCTGGTGAAGCAGTACGAAGAGACCCGCACCCAGGCCAGCGCGATTCTGGGCAACCTGCAAGGCCTGGTCACTGCCCGTGAGGCTCAGGTGGCCGTGGTGCAGGACAGCGAGCCGTTGCGCAAGGGCCTGGAGGCCGTGCAGGAGCGTCTGGCCAACGCCGGGGGCATCGGCGCCGTTCACGTCGCCGGCATCCTGATTGCGGCGGGCCTGTTGGTGGCCGGCGGCCTGGGCTTCCTGAGGCTGTATGTGCAGGACCAGGGCCAGCGCGCTCTGATGGCCGAAGCCCAGCGACAGGAAGCCGAGCGCCAGGAGCAGGAAGCCAAGCGGGTGAACGACGCGAACCAGGCGGCCATCTTGCGGTTGATGAACGAGCTGCAGGCGGTGGCCGAGGGCGACCTGACCCAGCAAGCCACCGTGACCGAGGACATCACCGGCGCCATTGCCGACTCGGTGAATTACACGGTGGAAGAGCTGCGCAACCTGGTGTCGCAGGTGCAGGGCACGGTGAGCCGTGTGACCGAGACGACTCTGCAGGTCGAGACGACGTCGACCGAACTGCTCGCTGCATCCGACGAGCAGTTGCGCGAGATCCGCGAGACCGGTGAGTCGGTGCTGCAGATGGCGGCTCGAATCAACGACGTGTCTGCGCAGGCGCAGCAATCGGCCCATGTGGCGCGCCGCTCGCTGGAGGCGGCCGAGTCCGGCCTGACGGCGGTGCAGAACTCCATCGGCGGTATGAACGCGATCCGCGACCAGATCCAGGAGACCTCGAAGCGGATCAAGCGACTGGGCGAATCGTCGCAGGAGATCGGTGAAATCACCGAGCTGATTTCCGACGCTGCGGGCTCCGCGCTGGGCGACATCGACCGGGTTACGCGGCAGCTGGCCGAGCTGATCGAGAGCATTTCGTCGCAGGCGCTTCGCGAAGCGGACTCCGCCAACGTGGTGGCCAGCAACATCCAGCACATCTTCGCCGTGACGGAACAAACCGGCGAGGGCACGCGATCGACCGCTCAGATGGTGCGCGAGCTGTCCCGCTCGGCCGAGGAGCTGAAGCAGTCGGTGGCCCGATTCAAGATCGCCTGATCCGGCGAGCGCCCCACCATGTCCCCCACGCCTCATACCGCTGCTCCTGACGACCTGAGCACCCTGTCGTGGGTGTACGACGAGTTGCGCCGCTCGCTGGAGGCGGCGCACAAGGCGCTGTATCGCTACCTCAAGGAGGCCGAGGTTGCGGGCGCATCGGACGTCGAAGGCGTGGATCCGGCCGTGCTGCGGCAAGCCCGCACCCAGGTGCACCAGAGTGTGGGTGCCCTCGAACTCGTGGGGCTGGGTGTGGCGGCCCAGCCCTTGAGGGCGGCCGAGGCGGCACTGGTGCGCTTGTCGGCCAAGCCCAAGTTGATCACACCAGCAGCCGTGCGCACGCTCGAACAGGGGTCGTTCGCGTTGCTCGATTACCTGGCCCGGCGCTTGGCCGGAAAGCCGGTGACGACGCTGGCGATGTTTCCGCAGTTCCGGGCGCTCCAGGAGCTGGCGGGCGCATCCCGCATCCACCCGGCGGACCTGTGGGCGCGGGAGTGGCAATGGCAGGACGTGCCGGATGACTCCAACGCCATTGCCCGCGACGCCGACGTCGCGGCCACGACGGAGATCGAGGAGCAGCTGCTGCCGCTGATGCGCGGCGGTGCGCCGACCGCTGCCCGCCGCATGAGCGAGGTATTCGCCGGACTGGGTTGTGGTGCCGATGCACACCAGTCGACGCTCTGGAAGCTGGCGGCAGCGTTCTTCGAGGGCGTTGCCGATGGCTGCGTGCCGATCGATGTCTATGGCAAGCGGGTTGCTTCGCGCCTGCTGGCCCAGATGCGCGCCGGCCGGCAATCAGAGCCGTCGGACCGTCTGGCGCACGATCTGCTCTTCTTCTGTGCCCAGGCTCGCGCCAACGGCGCCGTGTCGATCGGCCCGCGGCTGCGCGCCGTGCGCTCGGCCTATGAGCTCTCCTCCGAGGCGCCGGTCGACTACGAGGTGCCGAGCCTGGGTCGTTTCGATCCGGCCTGGGTCGCCCAGGCGCGCAAGCGCGTGGCCGCGGCCAAGGAGTGCTGGTCGGCCGTGGCCGCTGGCGAGATGGCGCGCCTGCCCGGACTGAATGAACCGTTCGCGCTGGTGGGAGACTCGCTGCAGCGCCTGTACGCCGATGGGGAGGTGCTGTCGCGATCGCTGCAGGCCGCCGCGGCGCAGACCCTGCAGTCCGGGCGCGAACCCGGACCCGACCTGGCCATGGAAGTGGCCACGGCGTTGCTGTACCTGGACGCGTCGCTCGAAGACGGCGACTTCGACCACCCCGACATGGCGCAACGAGTACAACGCCTGGCCCAGCGCATCGACGATGTGCGCGCCGGGCGCGAGCCGGGCGCGCTTGATCGTTGGATGGAAGAACTTTATCGGCGGGTGTCCGATCGGCAGACCATGGGCAGCGTCGTCCAGGAACTGCGCAGCTCGTTGTCCGAAGTCGAGAAGCAGATCGACCAGTACTTCCGCAACCCGGCACGGCGCGAGCTGCTCATCCCCGTTCCGGCCCAGTTGTCGGCAATGCGTGGCGTGCTGTCCGTTCTGGGCCTCGACCAGGCTTCGCAGGTCGTCGTGCGCATGCGCGACGACGTCGACGCGCTGGCCAACACCGAAATCGATGCCGAGCGCGGGGCGCCACTGCAGGCGTTCAACCAGCTCGCAGACAACCTGGGCGCCCTGAGCTTCCTGATCGACATGGTCAGCGTCCAGCCGAGCATGGCCAAGTCGCTGTTCCGCTTCGATGCGGCGACCGGCCGCCTCACGGCCACGGTCGCCCGTGCCGAGCGTGCGTCGGAAGTGGCCGAGGCGCCACTGACCGTCAGCGATGCCGACACACTGGTCGAGCGCGCTCAGAGTCTCGTGACGGCGAGCGCACAGCCCGACGCGGACGTTCAGCGCATCACCCAGGACCTGGAGCGGCTGTCGCAGCAGGCACGCGCGGCGGACGAACCCGAACTCGCCGAAGCAGCACATCGCGCGCAAGCCGCCTTGTCGCCCGACGGCACGGGCCTGGACGAGGCGGCCCGCCAGTTGACCGAATCGATCACCGAGTTGACTGTGCCGCTGCTGGGCGCGGCGCCGCCTTTGCCGATGCCCGAGCCCGTGCGACCGGTTCCACCGGCGCTCGCGCCTGTTTCGCCGGGGGACACCGGGCTCGAAGAAGACCTCGAAATGCGCGAGATCTTCCTGGAAGAAGCGCGCGAAGTGATCGATGGAGCGCGTTCGTCGCTGGTCGAACTGCACGATCACCCGAGCGACACGGCCGCCCTGACCACAGTGCGCCGCGCATTCCACACACTCAAGGGTAGCTCGCGCATGGTCGGGTTGCGCGAGTTTGGCGAAGCGGCATGGGCCTGTGAGCAGCTCTACAACGCGCGACTGGCTGACTCGCTCCCTTCGGCTGACAGCAATTTGCGCGGCTTCTCGTCCGAGGTCCTCGATCACTTCGAGCAATGGGTCGATGCCATCGCCCAAGGGCAGGCGGGCGCCTTCCGCCATGAGCCTGTCACTCGGTGTGCCGATGCACTGCGCCAGGACGGGCGCCGGTTGTCGATCGCCGAGGCGCTGGCCGGTGGGGTTGCCGCTGCGCCGGTGGAGCCTGCGGCCGAACCCATGGTCCTCGCCGAGACCATCGACCTGCTGCCCGAGTCGCCGGCCTTGCCTGCCGTGGACGATGGACAAGCCACGGCGCAAGAGATCATTCCGGCCGACGCCGGTTCGTGGTTGGAGCCCAAGCCCGAGGCGCCAGCTGTCGCTCACCCCGAGCCGCTGCTGCTCGATCTGCCGGAACTCACCGAATCGCTCGAGCCTGTCATCCCGACGCTCGTCGACCGTGTGCCTGACCTGCCGCGGGCAGATGACCTCGACCTGCGACTGTCGCCGGCGAGCGAAGTGACCTCGCCGACTTCGGAAGAGCCGACGGTGGCTTGGCCGCCAGCGGCACCCGAGCCCGTACCGGCGGCCACCGGGGTCGATGCGATCCACGCCCCACCCGTCTACGAGGCCATCGAGCCCACACAGGCCTGGCCACGCCCGACCTTCGAGCCGGTGGCCCCGACCCAGGTCGAAGTCCGCGCGGCCCCCAGCTATGAGCCCATCGAGCCGACCCTGGCTTTGCCGGTGCTGAGACCGGAGGATTCGGTTTCGCCGGCTGCGGTGCCTGCGGCGCCAGCGCCGGGCGGCGATGCGCGCGACGGCTTTGTCCACACCCAGTTCGACCTGGCTCTTCCAGGCGAGCTCGATCTCGCGGACTCCACCACCGCCCAGCCATCGGCGGCGCCGCTGCTGGATGTCGATTTCGGCCAGCCTGAGCCCAGCGACGGCGAGCTGCTGCCGGGTCAGTCCGATGTGCTTGCGCCTGCTGTCGCCGATGCATCGGATCACCAACCGGTCTCCGTGCCGATGACCGAGGCCGTGATCGACGAGAGCACGGCGTTCGACCTGATCGAACTCGATCTGCCCGAGGTCGCGCCGACCGAAGCGGTCGAGGTGCAGCCCTTGTTCGAGCCAGATGCCATGGCCGCCTCGCCCGATGTGGAGGTCATCGACATCGGAGAGACCATCGACGTCAGTGCTGCCGACGCGCTGGAGTCGCCGCCGGCGCAGGCCATCGAGCTGCTGGACCTGCCCGTGGATCTGGGCGCAAGCGGCACCACGCAACCGGCAACACCCGATGCGGCCAAGGCCGAAGACCTTGCGTCGTCGATGCCGACGGCGCCTGAGGTGCAGGTCGCCGCGACGACCGACGATCTGCACTTCCCGATCGCGGCGCCAGCCGAACCGGTTGAAGCCCATGCCGCCGAGCCGGTGGTGATCGAGCCGACGTCGGCCGCCACGCCCGCTGCCGAAGCGGAGGCTGCCGTCACCCTCGATGAAGTCCCATCGTGCGGCGAAGCGTCGATCACTGCTGAGGAGGATGCCGAACAGGTCAAGGTCATCGGCGATCTGCGCATCAGCATTCCGCTGTTCAATATCTATCTCAATGAGGCCGACGAGCTCTCGCGGAAGTTGGCCACGGCGTTGGCCGAGTGGTCGCTCGAGCCGTACCGTGCGGTGGGCGACCAGGCCGTGGCGCTCGCGCACTCACTGGCCGGCTCTTCGGCCACGGTGGGCTATCTGGAGTTGTCGCATCTGGCGCGTTCGCTCGAGCACTGCCTGTTGCGCTCGCATGACCGCGGTCATGCGCGTGGCGAGGAGTCGACCCTGTTCCCGGCCGTGGCCGATGAGATCCGCCGTCTGCTGCACCAGTTCGCGGCTGGCTTCCTGAGGCCGGCCGACGCCGACTTGGCCGAGCGGCTGTCGGCGGTCGAGCATGCGCCGTTGGAGCCGGTGGTCGGGCTCGAAGATGCGATGGTGCGCGCCACCGACCAGGCGTCGGTCCTCGACGGCATCATTCCGACTGCATTCGGCGATCTGGGTCAACCGGCGCTGATGCCGTTCACGCCCCTGGCGCCGATCGAACCCGAACGCGCAGCGGCTGCCCGCGTCGACGCCCTGGACTCCGACGAGGACATCGATGCGGTCGATGCCATCGACGACGAGTTGTTCCCCATATTCGAGGAAGAAGGGCAGGAGCTGATCCCTCAGTTGCAGTCACGCCTGCGCGATTGGATGCGCCGGCCAGGCGAACCGGGCGCAGCGGCCGCCTGCATGCGCACCCTGCACACGTTGAAGGGCGGTGCCCGGCTCGCCGGTGCCATGCGCCTGGGCGAGATGGCGCATCGGCTCGAGACCGCCATCGAACACCTGCTGGCCCATGGCGATCCGACGGCCGACGCGATCGAGCCGCTGGTGATCCGCGCCGACGTCATCGAAGCCCAATTCGACGCGTTGCGCCGTGGCGAACCGCTGCCGTCACACCCGGCCGCTGCGGCGACGCTCGATCTCGGACCGGCGACCGAACCCGGCGCCCTCGATGCGACACCCGAGTGGACGGCGTCGCAACAGGGTGAACTGGACGCACTCGCGCGGGCCGCCGAGCCGTTGGCGGTCGCAGCCTTGGATGCGCATCTGCAGCAGGCTGGCACCCCGATCGAGTCCGAGACCCAGACCCAGGCGGCAACAGACGTTGCTGCGCCGCTGAGCCAGGTGATGCCTGCCTCCGAGCCGATCGTCGAGCGCGAGATCGACTGGAGCCGATTCGACCGCGTGGCCGTTGCCGCCGCGGATGGAGACGTGCCACGAGGTGCCGCGGCTGCACATGCCGCCACGGTGCGGGTGCGCGCGCCGTTGCTCGACCGGCTGGTGAATCACGCCGGCGAGGTCAGCATCACGCGCTCGCGCATCGAGTCCGACGTCGGCCAGATCAAGACAGCCCTGTCGGACCTGACCGACAACCTCGAACGCCTGCGGGCGCAACTGCGCGACATCGAGCTCCAGGCCGAAACCCAGATCGGCTCGCGCATGGAAGCCGCGCGTGCGGCGGCGTTGCAGTTCGACCCGCTCGAGATGGATCGCTTCACGCGGTTCCAGGAACTGACGCGGATGATGGCCGAGTCCGTCAACGACGTGGCCACCGTTCAGCGCGGGCTTCAGCGCACGCTGCAGTCGGCCGAAGACGAACTCGCGGTGCAGTCCCGTCTCACGCGGGACATGCAAGAGGACCTGCTGCGAACGCGGATGGTGGAGTTCGAGAGCCAGTCCGAGCGCTTGTATCGCGTGGTTCGCCAGGCGGCCAAGGAGACCGGCAAACAGGTGCGGCTGGACATCGTGGGCGGCTCGATCGAAGTCGACCGCGGCGTGCTCGATCGGATGACCGGCTCGTTCGAGCACCTGTTGCGCAACAGCGTCGCGCACGGCATCGAACCGCCGCAGGCGCGCCAGGAAGCTGGCAAGGATCCCGTGGGGAGCATCGTCATTTCGGTCACCCAGGAGGGCAACGAAGTCGGCGTCGACTTCCGCGACGACGGCGCCGGACTGAACCTGCAGCGCATCCGCGAGCGCGGTGTGGCGATGGGTCTGCTGGCGTCGGATGCACCGGCCACCGATGCCGAGCTGGCGGCCATGATCTTCCACTCCGGCTTCTCGACGGCGGAGTCGGTGACCGGCCTGGCCGGGCGTGGCGTCGGCATGGACGTGGTCCGCGCTGACGTCAACGCGATGGGTGGCCGCATCGAGACCGCTACCGCAGCCGGCCAGGGCACGAGCTTCAAGCTGGTCCTGCCATTGACCACTGCGGTTACGCAGGTCGTGATGCTGCGCTGCGCCGGGCTGACCGTGGCGGTGCCTTCGACGCTGGTCGAGATTGTGCGCCGCATGCCCGTGGCCGAGCTCGATGCAGCGTATCGGCAGGGCACGGTGCACTGGGCAGACCACGAAGTACCCTTCTTCTGGCTGGGAGCCCTGCTGCAGGGCACGCCTTTGGGTCATGCAAGCGGCAAGACCGCGCCGGTGGTCGTGATCCGCAGCGCGGCACAACGCGTGGTACTGCATGTCGACGAGGTGATCGGCAACCAGGAAGTGGTGGTCAAGAACCTGGGTCCGCAGTTGTCGCGGCTGCCGGGGCTCACCGGCATGACGTTGCTGCCCTCGGGTCAGCCGGCGCTGATCTACAACCCTGTGGCCTTGGCCACGTTGTATGGCGCCACTGCGCGGGCAGCCACCGTGTCGGCGCTGGAAGCAGCGCGACGCGAGCAGGAACAGCAGGTCCTGCAGGAAGAGGCCGTCCTGGCACCGCTGGTGCTGGTCGTCGACGACTCGCTGACCGTGCGCAGGGTGACGCAGCGGCTGCTGCAGCGCGAAGGCTACCGCGTCTCGCTGGCCAAGGACGGCCTCGAGGGACTGGAGAGGCTCGCCGACGAACTGCCCGCGGTGGTGCTCACCGACATCGAAATGCCGCGCATGGACGGCTTCGACCTGGTGCGCAACATGCGGGTGGACGAGCGGCTGAACAAGCTGCCGATCATCATGATCACGTCGCGGATCGCGCAGAAGCACCGCGACTATGCCGCCGAGCTCGGTGTCAATCACTATCTCGGCAAGCCATTCGCCGAAGAGGAACTGTTGGCCTTGGTGGCAAACTACGCTCGTGTGGTGGTGCCGGCCTGACCGGCACAGCCGGTACCAGTTGCACCCATCATGTCCAAGGTAGTCGATCATCTGGCCGAGCTCACGGGCTTTCGCGACCGCGATGTGCTCGACACGACGCTTGCTGGAGCGTTGCGCGACTTGCTTGAACCTCGCCGCGTGGCCATCCACCGCTGCGTGGGCGAAGACACCAACGCCAGGCGCTGGCTCACCCGTGCGCGCCTGACTGCGGACGAGGCCGCTGCCACCGCCGACCCATTGTGGGTGGAGTTCGACAGCCTGCCCAAGCTGACGGACTTCCCTGCGCGGCTGGCCGCGATCGACAGTCACGAGATGGTCGCCGTTCCAGGCGATCCGCACGTCAGCGTGTTCCCGCTGTTCACGGATCGTGATGTCGCCGGCGTGGTCGAGCTCGAGACCGCACGGCCGCTGGATGCCGAACAGCAGCGCCTGGTCGCGAGCATCCTGCGCATCTACCGCAACTTCCAGAGCCTGCTCGACTACAGCGAGCGCGACACGCTCACGGGGCTGCTCAATCGCAAGACCTTCGACGAGGCCTTCTACAAGCTGTCGTCGCAGGCCATCGAAGGCGCGGCTGTCGAGGGCAGCGAAGAGCGGCGGGCTCGCGGGGGCGGGCAGCAGCACTTCATCGGCGTGCTCGACATCGACCACTTCAAGTTGGTCAACGACACCTATGGCCACCTGATCGGTGACGAGGTCTTGCTGCTCCTGTCGCGTCTGATGCGCTCGTGCTTTCGCTACCACGACCGGCTCTACCGGTTCGGCGGCGAGGAGTTCGTTGTCATGATGCGCTGTGGTGACGATGCCCACGCCGGTGTGGCGTTCGAGCGGCTGCGTGCCAGCGTCGAGTCCTACACCTTCCCCCAGGTGGGGCGCATCACCGTCTCGGTGGGATATACGGCGCTGAAGGCCGGCGACACGCCCAGTTCGGCCTTCGAGCGCGCCGACAAGGCCGTCTATTGGGCAAAGACGCACGGCCGCAACCAGGTCTGCAGCCATGCCGACCTGCTGCGCCGCGGCGAGCTCGGCGACGACAACAAGGTGGGCGACGTCGAGCTGTTCTAGTGCAGTGTTCGACTCTATGCGGCACTCAAGAATGCCGATGGATTTGTCGTCCTGGCTAGGCGCAAACCACAGCGATGCCTCGTGGCATCGCGAGGATTTGCAACGACGCCAGGGCGGCAAAGGCGCGGCTTTATGTGCCGTATAGCGTCGAACACTGCACCAGGAGCCTGTCGGGCTTTGGGACGGGCTCCCAGTCCACCGCCGGCTCAGACCCGGCGCTGGCGCGCGGCTGCATAGCGCTCGAGCGTGCGGGCGCGTGCCTGCTCATGATTCACGCACGGCGCGGGGTAGTCGCTGCCGAGCTGCACGCCCGCGGCTGCCAGGTCCAGCGGTCGTGCCAGCCAGGGCGCATGGATCAGGTCGTCGGGCAGGGCGGCCAACTCAGCCACGTAGCGACGGATGAACCGGCCCTGCGGGTCGAAGCGACGGCTCTGGGTCACCGGATTGAAGATCCGGAAGTACGGCTGCGCATCGCAGCCGGTCGATGCCGCCCATTGCCAACCGCCGTTGTTGGCGGCGAGGTCGTAATCGTTCAGGTGCAGGGCGAACCAGTCCTGGCCGCGACGCCAGTCGATGCCCAGGTGCTTGGTCAGGAAACTTGCGCACACCATGCGCAGCCGGTTGTGCATGTAGCCACTCTGCAGCAACTGGCGCATGCCGGCGTCCACGAGTGGATAGCCGGTGCGGCCCGCACACCACGCATCGAACCGATGGTTCGCTTCGCGCCCACGCTCCCAGGCCAGGGCGTCGTACTCCGGGCGGAATGCGCGGTCCACCACGTGCGGATGGTGATGCAGGATCTGGTGATAGAAGTCGCGCCAGATGAGTTCGGACAGCCACACCTGGGCCCCGTTCTGGCGGGTGGCGGCTCGAGCGCCTTCCGGTGCGGCCATCGCACCCAGGCTCGGTGCTGCAAACTGGGCGTGTTCCCATGCCACGCGGGCCACATGCCGGATCGACAGCGTTCCAAATCGCAGATGCACCGACAAGTAGCTGGGGCCGCGCCTGGCCGGAAAGTCGCGAGCGTCTGCATAGTCGTCGATGCGTTGGAGGAACTCCTCCAGGAGCTCGGCGGCGCCGGTGCTCCCAGTGGGAAGGCGCAACTCATGCAGGTTGGTGCGTTGGAAGCCGATGGCCTCCAGCGTCGGCACCGGGCGGCGCTCGGCTTCGGGCAGCGGCGCCAATGCCGCCGCATGGTGGGCCAGCGGCCACGGGCGAAGATCGTCGGGCGACAAGCGGCGCAGCCAGGCCTGCTTGTAGGGGGTGTAGACAGAGAATGCGCCCCCAGCGGCGGTGCGCACCTCGTCGCGCTCGAAGACCACATGGTCCTTCGACGTTCGCAGGGCGATGCCGCTCTGGGCGAGCGCGCCACGGACTGCGGCATCGCGTCGCAGCGCCGCCGGTTCGTCGTCATGATTGGCGTAGACCGCCTGCGCACCCAGCTGTGCGGCCAACTGGGGTATTTCGACGACTGGCCGACCATGACGCACCAGCAGCCCGGCGCCTTCATTGCCGTGCGATCGCGCCAGTGCACCAATCTGTCCATCGAGGTCCACCAGGCTGTCACGGATGAACTCGACACGCCGGTCGGCGCGTGGCAATGGTTCCAGGATGTCGCGGTCGAACACGAACACGCACCACACCCGGCGGGCCTGGCGCAGGGCGTGGTACAGCGCGGCGTGATCCTGTACCCGCAAATCACGCCGGAACCAGACCAGTGCGCACTCGATCATGGGATCCACAGCCCCGAAGTGTGGCCGATCATTAGAATCCCTGACCAATGAGTGCGGACCGGATCAATCTCACCAATCAATTCCTCATCGCCATGCCCGGCATGGCCGATGACACCTTTGCCGGCTCCGTCGTGTACCTGTGCGAGCACACCGAGCAGGGTGCGCTCGGGCTGGTGATCAACAAGCCCATCGACATCAAGCTGCGCAACCTGTTCGAGCGTGTCGAGCTCACTCTGGATGCGCCAGACCTTGCTGAGCAGCCGGTGTATTTCGGCGGTCCAGTCCAGACCGAGCGGGGCTTCGTGTTGCACGAGCCGGTCGGCGGCGAGGGAGGCAGCCCCTACAACTCGACGCTGTCCATACCGGGTGGCCTCGAAATGACCACCAGCAAGGATGTGCTCGAGGCGATGTCGCACGGCGGTGGCCCGCGGCGGGTGCTGGTCACGTTGGGCTACAGCGGCTGGGCTGCCGGTCAGCTCGAGGAGGAAATCGGCCGCAATGGCTGGCTCACTGTCGACGCCGCCCGCGACATCATCTTCGACACCCCGATCGAGCAGCGCTATGACCGCGCACTGGCGCTGCTCGGCATCGACCCGCGCATGCTCAGCCAGGAAGCCGGACACGCATGAGGTCGTGCGCGCACGTTCCATGGCGCGCGAGCGGCCAGGCGGCGCCCCGCAGGGACGTCTCGTGAATGGCACCGCGCCGGCGCCGGCTGGCGGCGACCGCGTGCTGTCGTACCTGGCTTTCGACTTCGGCTTGAAGCGCGTGGGCGTGGCCACTGGAAACACGCTGTTGCGCCGAGGCAGCCCGCTGGGCACCATCGGCGAAAGCGGCGATGGGCGCTTCGCCCGGATCGGCCAGCTCATCGACCAATGGCGCCCCGATGCCCTGGTGGTGGGCGTGCCCCGCCACCCCGATGGGCAGCCCCACGAGAACACCGCACGCGCGCTGCGGTTCGCGCGGCAGCTGCGTGGGCGCTACCGGCTGGAAGTTCACGAGGTCGACGAGCGCTACAGCACGGTCGAAGCCCAGTCGGGGGGTGCCGCCGATGTCGACGCACAATCTGCCGCCATCATCCTCGACCAGTACCTGGGGGGACTGCCATGACCATGCTGACACTCGATGCCGAGGCGCTGTACCAGGAGTTGCGCGCCAGCGTTCGCGCGTGGGTGCGCCCCGAGACCCAACTGCTGGGCGTCTGGTCCGGCGGGGCCTGGCTGGCCGAGCGCCTGCAAGCCGACCTCGGGCGGGCCGGCCGCGCCGGCGTGATCTCGAGCGCTCTGCACCGGGACGACTTCGGCGAGCGCGGCCTGTCGGCCAGCACCGACGCCACGCGCCTGCCCTACGCCGTGGATGGCGCGCACCTGCTGCTGCTCGACGATGTGCTCTACACCGGTCGCACCATCCGCGCAGTGCTCAACGAGCTTTTCGATTTCGGACGACCGGCCAGCGTCATGCTGGCAGTCCTCGTCGATCGTGGAGGTCGTGAGCTGCCCATCGAACCGGCGTATGCAGCAGCCAAGGTGAGCTTGCCGCCCCGGCAGCGGCTCTCGCTGGCGCGCACGGACGACGGCCACTTCACCTTCTCGGTCCACGACCAGTCGTGACACCCGTACACCCGCACATCCGCATGCCGGAGGCCTGATGCTCCACAAGCGACATCCCCAGCTCAACGCCCGCGGCGAACTCGTCCACCTGCTGTCTATCGAGGGGCTGCCGCGCGACGTGCTCACCCAGATCCTCGACACCGCGGGCACTTTCCTGTCGGTCAACGACCGCGAGGTCAAG
>JAKLLB010000029.1 GCA_023150345.1 Aquabacterium sp. | reverse complement strand
AAGCTCTGGGTGCCGGACACCGTGCGCGAGGTCTGCATCTATGCGGACAACGACGCCGGTGGCGACTTCGCTGGCCAGTGCTTCGCCTACGCGCTCGCGCGGCGGCTGAAGCGGGAGGAGAAGACCACCGGCCCGCGCCAGGTGCGGGTGTTCGTGCCGCGCCATGCGGGCACGGACTGGGCCGATGTGTGGTGCCAGCGTGCCACCGGCCCCGACCAGGGCCGGGGGCAGGCGACCGCATCGTCGTCGGCCGACCGGGCCTCGGGCAACCGGGTGGCCCTCGGTGGCTGAGGCAGAGGTCATGAAGCTTGGGGTGCGGCGAGCCACGGCGGGCCGCACCCGCTTTTTCAGCGGCACTGGACGGGTCGGCGCATGCCCTGCGCCACGACCTGCCGGTGCCGGCGAAAAGGTCAGGCGCAGTCGGCCATGCGGCCGGCGGGCTCCCCCCGTCGTTTCCCGACTGGTAGCTGCCAGACCAGGTGACGCCAAACGGCGCCACGAAGGCAGCCCTGGAGATCCCGCGCGATCGATGGCGACACCCGTGTCACCGAAGTCGCGCCCCTGCCTCGCCGAGGCATCGTCAACCTACCCAGGACGCGCTGCATCCGGCGAGTTGTCGTCGTCAACCCACTGCGGGGACCCGTGCCCCGACGTGGGCCGTGCCGTCCCCGCTTCTCACCCACCCCAACCCGATTGGAGAAAGTCATGAAGAGCGGACGTACCCTCGTGAGCCTGGCCCAGGAACTGGAGCGCCAGCTGCACTCGAAGAAGGACCTGATCGTGCCGTCGCAGCTGGTGCACCACAGCACCGGCGACGACGGTCAGACGCACATCGTCGTCAATGAAGCCGGCAACCCGGTGCGCTACGGCGTCACGCCGCTGGCGCGCCGCCAGCTGGCCGACAAGCTGAAGATCCCGCACGCGTACTTCGAGCGCATGCGCGAGGAACAACCGGTGCTGCTGGACCGCAACGTCAACACCTGGCTGCAGAGCGAGGACGACCGGCGCATGCTGCGCACCCTGGACGGCCAGGTGCGCGCGGTGCTGTCGGACCGTTACCGCCGGCTCGACAACTTCGACCTCGCCGAGAGCGTGCTGCCCATCCTGCAGCAGCTGCCCGACGTGCGCTTCGAGTCGGTCGAGCTGACCGAGACGCGCATGTACCTGAAGTGCATCACCTCCCGCCTGACCTACGAGATGGCGCCGGGCGACGTGGTGCAGGCCGGCGTGGTGATCTCGAACTCCGAGGTCGGCCAGGGCACGCTGTCGGTGCAGCCGCTGCTGTACCGGCTGGTCTGCCGCAACGGCCTGATCGCGGCCGACCGGTCGCTGCGCAAGACGCATGTGGGCCGTTCGCTCGGCACCGAGGACGAGGGCCTGCAGGTCTACCAGGACGACACCCTGCGTGCCGACGACAAGGCCTTCTTCCTGAAGGTGCGCGACGTGGTGCAGGCGGCGGTGTCGGAGGCGAGCTTCCGGCAGACGGCGCAGAAGCTGCAGAAGACGCTGAAGATCCCCCTCGTCGGCGACCCGGTGAGGACGGTCGAGGTGCTGGCCCAGCGCTACACGCTCAACGACGTCGAGCGCTCGGGCGTGCTGCGGCATCTGATCACCGAGGGCGAGCTCTCGGGCTACGGGCTGGTCAATGCGGTGACGCACTACAGCCAGGAGATCGACGACTACGACCGCGCCACGGAGTTCGAGGCGCTGGGCGGCAAGCTGATCGAGCTCGGCACCGCCGAGTGGAAGGGCCTGGCCGAAGCGATCTGAGCACGGCCTGAGCAGGCAGTCCGGCACGACGGCGAGCGGGGGCAACCCCGTTCGCCGAACGTGCCGGCGCCGACGTTGCACGGCGCCCCGACAAGGGCGTCGTTCACGCCGCACATCGAGTCATGCGGTCGCGCTCACGCATTCGCCGGAATTCGCCAGGGCTTGCGAGTGGCAATTCGGTAAGCAGATGCACAGGCCCGCGCCGCCCATTGAAGTCGACCTGTCGCCCACCCTATGCTGGCCGCACAGCGCCGGAACCCTTCCTTCAGCCACCGCAACACGACCCGCATCCATCGACCAACCCCTCCACCCTGCCCTGCACGGGCTCGTGGTCCCCACGCGAGGACGCACCATGAACCAGGTCCAGCTCTCCGATGTGCAGATCGCCAACCTGACCCTGCTGCTCACCATCCGCGACGGCATCCTCCACGACCGAACGGCGGCGTGCTGCCGCTTCTCGCTCGACGCCATGCAGGCAGAGCGGCTCGGCACGATGAGCGTCCAGCAGCTGATGGCCATCGTGGCCAACCTGGGTGACGCCACGCTCTTCCCGCCGCGCCGCGACCTGGTCAGCCTGCTCGACACGCCGCTGCCGCTGGCGCGACCGCTGGCCGCGGTCCACGCCCCCCGCCATGTGACGGCCAGTTCGGCAGCCTGACGCCCAGTTTCCCGGTCATACGCCATGCAGTCGCGGGTCGATCGCCAGTTGCGCGCCCTGGCACTGGCCAAGGCCTGCGCGGCCTGCGGTGCACGCGTGCGCACCATCGGCCATCTGACGGGCCTGCCACCCCGCGAGGCGCTGCGCCTGCTCTTCCCGGACCGCATGGCCGTGCCTCGAGGGCGCTCGCCGGACTCCCCGGAGTGGTACCACGGCGCCAACCTGCTCCACCGCGCCGAGGCCTCGATCGTCGTGGCCCTGTACCGCCGTCTGCGCGACGCCGACTTCCCTGCGGGCGAAGCGCTCGTCGGCGCCTACCGCCACTACGTCGGCATCTGCCAGCCGCCGCACCGCATCAGCTTCGACCGCGCCTTCGATCTGGCCGCGCACACGGATGGCCTGTGGCTCACCGACACGAGGAGCTTCTCGCTCGTCACCTGCCCGACCTGCCACAGCGAGTTCCTGGCGGCCTTCGGCTCCGTGGCGCGGTCGAACGACCACTGCCCGTTCTGCAAGCTGGTGCAGCGGTACGGCACGGACCCGCGGGTGCAGGGGGCGTTTCCGGTGCAGCCGCTGGCTGCGCCGAGTGCGGAGCAGTTGGGGATGCTCGTCCTGCTGCAGCGTTCCTTCGGCTCGTCGACGGGGCAGGCTGGCACGTCCTCGACGAGCGAAAGCCAGACTTGAGCCAATCGGTTCGCAGCAGGACCTTCACTGTCGGATGGCGATGCGAGATACAGAGGAAGCAATTCCGATCTGGCGTGGACGGCACAGCGTCCTATTTGCATCACAAGCGGATGCCGCCGGACTTCGGTGTCGCAAACTGGTCCGGCTCCTTGCCCAGCGGGAAAGCGACAACGTACAGAACGCTTACCGGCATCGGCTTGGCATCGGGGTCGGTTCCCCACTTCACCTGCATCTTGCGTTCGGCATAGCGCAATGACACGCCGAGCGCCTTCAGGCCATCGATGCGGGACTGCAGTTCGTCGTACACCTCGAACTTGGTCGACTCGGTGTAGAGGTCCGCGCAGTCACGGTACTCCCTGAAGTAGTCCACCAATCCGGCGAACGCCTCGTCCGCCTCCCGCTCGAGCTCGAACCCAGGCTCCGACAGATCCATCATGTGAGCTTCGGCGAGCTTGGCCAACTGCTTCCCCGTCGTCAGCGGGAGTGCAGTCAAGGTGACGTGTTCGCGATCGAACTTTGCCTTCTGTGCCTTGATCTCCTCTTCCGTCGGGATCGCGAAAGGCTTGTTCAGTACATCCAGATCCTCGAACTCGAACGCACCGGCCAGAGCCCTTCGCGTGTCCAGGGTGGCCGCCAGGCCCTGTTCGACCCGCTGGATCGTGCGGACGTTGAGCCCGGAGATTTCAGCCAACTGCTCCTGAGACCACTGGCGCATCTCCCGGAAGAGCCGCACGCACAGGCCGAGTTCGGCTGGGGTCAGCAGGCGAGCGGTCGTCACTCTTTCGGCGGTGTCAATCACAAAGTTCTCCATGGTAGGACATCGATGGCATGCAGTATCGAAAGCACCGACGGCGCTGACCACGACAGCAGCCCGACAGCAGCCCGCCATGGCGGTGTATGAACGCGGACGACGCACGCCCGATGTCGACCGCAAGCGATGTCGGATCAGGCCTGCCGCCGACGCCTGGTGTCGAAAGCCGTGCCCGAGAGTGATCCTTTCAGGTGTCGGCGTTCAACCGTGTCCATCAACATGGCCGCGGGTGCTCGCCTGCAATCGCCATGCTTTCGTCAGCTTCCCACGGAGCCTTTCCAGCGTCCGACCCGGGCTTCGCCGCCCTGCCCGTCCCTGACGTGCTAGCAGCGGCCGACGGCCTCGTCAGCCGCATCCGCCTGTGCTTCGGCCTGTCCCGCGACACCTTCGACGCGGAGGTGCAACCGCTGCTGCAGCGCTATGCCGGCTATGTCCACCTTCTCCCCGCCACCGCCGACAATTACTTCAGCTCACCTACCGGCCTGCTGAACCTCGGGCTGGAGGTCGCGTTCTACAGCCTGCAAGGCACCGACGCGCACATCTTCTCCGGACGATCGACGATCTCGGCGCGCCGCCAGCTTGAACCGCGCTGGCGCCTGGCCACCTTCATCGGTGGCCTGTGTTGCGAACTGCACCGGGTGCTCAGCCACCTGATCGTGACCGACGAGGCGGGCGGCGAGTGGCCGCAGTTCCTCATCCCCCTGGGTGACTGGCTGGCATCGCGCAGTGCCACTCGCTACTTCGTTCGCTGGCGGCCGAACGCCACCGAGTCGCGCGGCCTGGGCGTGTTCGCACTGCCCTTGGTCGTGCCGGGAGCCACGCTCCAGTACCTGGCGCAGGACAACAACGTCATCGTCCCGCACCTCCTTTCCAGCATCAGCGGGCAGCCGGTCTACCGTGACCACAACGTCCTCGACGCGCTGGTGCGTCGTTCTTTTGCGCTGGTGATCGACCGGAACCTGCAGGCCAACGCCGATCGCTACGGCGTGCCTCAGTTCGGCTCGCACTTCGAGCGGTACCTGGTCGACGCCATGCGCCGACTGGCATCCGGCAGTCCCAGCTGGTTCCCGAACCGGGAGAAGTCGCGCGCCTGGCTGGGGCCTGACGGGCTGTTCCTGCTGTGGCCGCAGGCGGCCCACGATGTTCAGGCACTCCTCGAAGCCGATCAGTTGGCCGGCATCCCGAAGGCGCCTGAGACGATGCTCGATCTGCTTCTGGAGGCCGGGGTCTTCGTGCGGCAGCCGGACGGCGCCTCGACCTGGTTCGTCCTGCCGCCTGAGTTGAAGACCGCCGCGGAGGCTGTGAAGCTGGCATCGCCGGCGATCCTGCTGAACGGTGTCACGCCGCCGGCCGAGCCACTGACCATCTCGTTGGTTTGCCCACCTGGCGCCATGCGGACCGCACAGAAGACGCCAGCGACTGCACCGGCGCCAGCCCCCGTACCGCCGCCCGGCACCCAGTTCTCATTGCTCGACGCCACCGATGTGGCCACTTCACCGGCAGCTCGCACGTCCCCGCCGCCAGCCTCGCAGACCCCGGCACCGCCCTCCGCTGTCGTCGCCGACCTCGCAGTCCAGTCGCCGCCCCCTCCGCCCTCCCCGTCGCAGGCCGCGGCGCCCACCTTCAAGCTGAACGCGCCCATGCGCCTGAACCCGGCCGTGCGCGATGCCCTCGCGGCCATCGTCAGCACCCTCAATGGGCCCGGCAGCGCTGCGGCCGCCGCACCTGTCGCGGCCGGCCTGTTCGTGCCGCTGGCTGAACTGGAACGGCGTGGCGTGCAGCCCGCGCTGGCGGGTCGGGCGCTGGCCGATGTCGGCCTGCTGGTACATGCCGGACGGGATGGCCCGGCCACCGTCACGGCCGACTTCCGCGGCGAGCCGACCATCGGGCTGGTCGTTGCCCCAGCCTGCATCGATGGTTTGGACCCTGCCGCCTTCGAGCCGGCCGCGCACGAGGAGCCCTGACATGCTGATGCGCCGCTACGAGATGCCCTGGCGGCGCGCCTACGAGGTGTACGCCGCCGCCGTCTGGGCATCCGCCCTGCTGTTCTTCGCGGTGACCGGCGGGCTGGGCCTCCTCCCGCGACAGCTCGCACTCCCGCTCGCCGCTTTCTGCCTGGCGATGGGCGTCCTGCGGCTGGCGCAGGGCGTTCACACCCTGGTGCTGCGCGCCTCGCTCTCCGGCCGCGGCATCCAGGTGCTGAACACACGGGCCGTCGCCCGCTGGACGGAGAAGCCTGACGCGGTGTTCCTGGGCTTTGGCTTCGAGTGGCGGCCCGTCCACTCGCAGCGTCTCTACGAACTGGCCAAGGTCGACTACCGCGAGTTCACCGTGTCGCCCCGCCTGCTTCAGGTGCTGGGCTACGACGCACGCCCGCAACCCGATGCCGAGATCGGCCTGCCCTACATCCATGGCGTCGAGCCACGCGAGGTGGCCCTGCACCGGCCGCTGCAGAACTTCGAAGGCGGCACCCTGCTGGTCGGCACCACCCAGTCGGGCAAGGGCGTGGCGCTGGCCAACCTGGTGACGCAGGCCGTACGTCGCGGCGACGTAGTCATCGTCATCGACCCCAAGAACAGCCGCCGCCTGAAGCGCGTCACGCAGCGCGCCTGCGAGGACTGGCGCGAGCCCGACACCTTCCTCGAGTTCCACCCCGCCTTCCCTGAAGCCGGCGTGCGCCTGGACTTCACCTTCAACTGGCAGAAGCCCACCGAGATCGCCTCGCGGATCCAGTCAATCATGCCGCCGGACACGGCCGGCGCCTTCTCCGCCTTCGGCTGGGACGCCGTGAATGTGGTCGTGCAGGGCTTGGTCGAACTGGAGGAGCGGCCGAATCTGGTCAAGCTCACCAAGTACATCGAGGGCGGTATCGAGCCCGTGCTGGAAGCGACGCTGCGCCGCTTCTACGAGCGGCTGCTCGGCGCCAGCTGGCGCGACCAGCCGGAAATGAAGAAGCTGCTGCACGATGCGCACCGCGGCAACATGAAGCGCCCGTCGGAGGCGGCCAGTGCGGACCTGCTGGCCCTGGTCGCCTTCTACGAGCACCACGTCCCGCAGTCGCAGCGCAACAAGGTGCTCGACGCCCAGGTGCGCACCTTCCGCCACAACCGCGAGCACTACCAGAAGATCACCGCCAACCTGCTGCCGGTGCTCTCGATGCTGACGTCGGGCGACCTCGGCCGCAGCCTGTCGCCCGACCCCTTCGACGGTGGTGATGCGAGGCCGATCATGAATTTCGAGAAGATCGAGCGCGCCGGCCACGTGCTGTACATGTGCCTGGATTCCCTGCCCGACCCGTCTGTCGCCACCGCCATCGGCGCACTGGCCCTGGCCGACCTGGCCGCGCGTGCGGGCATGCGCTACAACCTGGGCGGCTACCGGCGCATCTCGCTCTTCGTGGACGAGGTGTCGAACGTCATCAACCAGCCGCTGATCGAGATCCTGAACAAGGGCGCCGAGGGTGGCATCTTCACCACCTGCGCCATGCAGACGCTGGCCGACCTGGCCAAGCGGCTGGGCAGCGAAGACGCGGCGCGCATGGCGCTGGGCAACCTGAACAACCTGATCGCGCTGCGCTCCAAGGACCGGCCGACGCAGGACTTCGTGGTCGAGACCTTCGGCAAGACCGCGATCCACTCGGTGCGCGTGGGCCTGAGCAGCGGCGCCGACGCACACCTGGGCGACTTCTCGTCGAGCTACTCGACGCAGCTCACCGAGAGCTTCGAGGAGATGGTGCCGGCCGACGTGCTGGGCAAGCTGCCCAACCTGCAGTACTTCGCCTCGGTGTCGGGCGGGCGGATCATCAAGGGGCGGTTTCCGATCCTCGACCCGGATGCGGACGAACCCAGAGCAACACGTTCGACGCCACCGAAGGCGATCCGGACTCCAGCTGCGATGACGGGGCAACCGTCGTGATCCGCATCGTCAGCATCGCCGCCCTGCTCTGTCTGCTGGTGCTGGTGCTCTACCTGCCATCGGCGCAACCGCCGGAACGGTTCCTGGCGCAGATCCGAAGCGAGCACCAGGCGATGGAAGCGCTCTGGGGCGAGACGCCTGCGCTGCGGATCCTCGACCGGGCGCTGGTCCTCCAGGGCGCGGCACAAGAGGCAACGCCCATTCCCCCGACCGCCGGTGCGTCGGCGGCCAGCGGTGTGGACGGCGCCGTGGCGAGGGAGATGGCTTCCGTCAACCGGCGGCTGTTCGGGAACAGCTACTTTCGTGCGATCGATGCACTCGTGCTGCTGGCCGCCTTCAGGCTGTCGGCGATGCTGGAGTGGCTGCCTTGGATGGCCGCCTTCCTTGCCGCAGCGGTCGCGGACGGCGCAATCAGCAGAGTGATCAAGTCCAAGGAGTTCCTGCACCACGATCCGGAGCGTTTCGCGCTGTATGCATCGCTGGCCATCCTGCTAACCTGCGGTGGCGTCGTCGCGCTGGTGCTGCCGGCATCCCTTCACCCTCTGGTTGCACCGGCGGGCTTGTCCGCTCTGGCCCTGCTCTGGGGGCGGTCGGTCGCCCACTTCCACCGTCGCGGCTAGGCTGCTCGGTGCGCAAGAGCCCCAGAAACCACCAAAGCTCGCTATTATCGACGCACAGTACAAGTGTGCTTTAACTAAACGCCGCATGCTGGTACCATCCGGCGGATGAGGGTCTCCAAAGAAGAACTCGTCGCCGTCCTCGCCCAGTTCAACCCCTGGTGGAGGGGCGAAGCCATTGCCGACCTGCCGACCTGGCGCCGCGCGGCATTTCGCGAGCTTCAGGCCTGGATGACGCAGCCACCGGCACCGAGAGCGGTGCTGCTCTCCGGCGCACGCCAGATCGGCAAGACCACGCTGCTGCTGCAGGCCGCCGACACGTTGCTCCGCGGTGGTGTGCCAGGCGCGAACATCCTGTACGCAACATTCGACCATCCCATCCTCAAGCTGGCCGGCATCGATGCGGTCATCGACGCATGGCGCGAACGCGAGCCGCGCGCCGACGGCCCCGAGTACCTGCTGCTGGACGAGGCCCAGTTCATTCGTGACTGGGGCACCTGGGTCAAGCATCAGGTCGACTTCCGCAAGGACCGGCGCATCGCGTTCACGGGCTCCGCAATGCCTTTGGTGGAAGCCGACCAGGAGTCCGGCGTGGGCCGATGGCACACCATCCGGCTGACGACACTGTCGTTCTACGAGTACCTGCAGATCAAGCGTCTGGAACTGCCAGACCTGCCGCGGCTTCGCAGCCTGCGTGACCTCTTCGACTGGAAGGCCACCGACTTCTACCGCGTCACGGAACGGGCCGCACCGTACGTGGGCCACTTCCACGAGTACCTGGTGCGCGGAGGCTTTCCCCAGACCGCCCAGGTGGACAGCATCACGCAGGCCCAGCGCCTGCTGCGCGAAGACATCATCGACAAGGTGCTCAAGCGCGACATGACAGCGCTGTTCGGCGTGCGGCGCGTGCTTGACCTGGAGCACACGTTCCTCTACCTGTGCATGCACGATGGCGGACTGCTGGACATGGTGGACCTGTGCGCCAACCTGGAGGTCAAGCGCCCCACTGCCCAGAACTTCATCGAGCTGCTCGAGGCCACGCACCTGATCTATCGCCTGGCCCCGTTCGGCTACGGCAAGGACGTGCTGCGCGCGCGGTTCAAACTCTATCTGGCCGACGCCGCCATCGCGCCGGCCGTCATGCTCAAGGGCAAGGCCATCCTCGAAGACGCATCGGCGCTGGGTGTCGCCACCGAGACCGCGGTCTTCAAGCACCTGTTTGCCCGGTACTACGCACAGAACGTCCGCTTCAGCTACTGGCGTGGCAAACGCGACCACGAGGTCGACCTGGTGGCCGAAGTCGGCGGCGAGCTCATTCCCTTCGAGGTGAAGTACCGCGCCCAGCACACCGGGGCTCGGGAACTCAAGGGCCTGGTCGAACTGTGCCAATCGAAACGCATCGAGCGCGGTTACGTCGTCACCAAGTCGCTCGATGACTTCGGCCTGATGCAGGGCCTGGCTGCTGGCACGCAGGTCATGCGAGTGCCCGCGCCACTGCTTTGCTATTGGATGGGCGCCACTGAGCTGCCGGGATCGAACTCATGAGCTCCGGCAAACTCTGCTCAACTGCACGTCGAGGCGCGCCCCAGACCAAAGACGTCTGTATCAACTGCAATCACGCTCACGGCCACACGGCCGAACAAGAAGCGAGGAGGATCGTTTGTCAGCCATCCACGACTTGATCTCGCAGGTCACCGACCCCCGCCTGCGCGACCGGCTTGCCGCTGAGTGGGCCAAGGCTTCGAAGGACAAGAAGTTTGGACTCGTGTTCGAGGACCATCTTCCTGAACTGCTGCCGCTGCACAAGGCGAAGCCGCGGCGAGGTGATCTGGTTTGCCGTCGCGACGGGTCCATCAAGGACGTGTGGCAGGTGCAGAAGATCAAGGATGGCGTCGCGCTCTGCATCAAGCCTGGGAACGAGGCCGAAGAGGTGTCCGGCCGCGCAACCGCACATGATGCGGCTGCCGCCGAGTGGCCCATCGAGGAACTCCTCGTGGTACGCCAGTTCGGTGAGCCGATCTTCCCTTCGCTGGTTCCCGTGGATGCTGTTGCCAACGGTCCGGCAGACGCCCCTTGGCACACCTTGATCGAGGCCGACAACTACCACGCGCTGCAGTTGCTCGAGTACCTGTACGCGGGACAGGTTGACTGCATCTACATCGACCCCCCGTACAACACAGGCGCGCGCGACTGGAAATACAACAACGACTACGTCGACGGCAACGACGGCTGGCGTCATAGTAAGTGGCTTGCGTTCATGGAGCGCCGACTGGCACTTGCCAAACGCTTACTCCGCCCAGAATCAAGTGTCCTGATCGTCACAATCGATGAACATGAGGTTCATCATTTGGCGATGCTTATTGAGCGTGAGTTCCCGGAGGCACGCACGCAGATGGTCAGTACCATGATCAACCCTGCAAACGTGGCGAGAGCAGGCAGCTTTGGGCGCAGTGACGAGTACATCTTCTTCGTAATGCTCGGCAGCGCGGCTCCGGCAAGGCTTCGACTGGCACGCGAGTGGGTCTCGGCAAAGGGGAGAACGCATACTGGCAGTATTCGATGGGACCTACTGCGCAGGTCAGGGACCAATGCTGCGCGCTCAGACCGCCCAGGGCTCTTCTATCCTATCTACATCGACCCAAACGGCCCCCGAATCGCCAGTGTCGGCAACCCACTTCCCGCCGGCATCTCGGAACCAGAAAACCTGCCAGGCCTTGTGACACTGCTGCCTATTCGGAAAAACAAGTCTGAAGGCAACTGGCAGTGGTATCCGGACACTTTGAAAGATCGGATGAAGCAAGGTCGCGTGCGAATAGGCGGCAATGCCAAGCGCGGCTACGTGATATATATATTGAAGGATGGTGAGTATGCCAAGATTCAACGTGGCGAGTTTCAAGAACTAGGTCGCGCGCTTGACGGATCACTAATTGTCGACGAGAACGACTCAACCTTCGTAAGGGCCGTGCCCGGCAGTCAGTGGAGAATTGCAACACACGATGCGACGCAATACGGATCCAGAGTATTGGGCGACATCGTTCCTGATCGGAAGTTTCCGTTCCCAAAGAGTTTGTACGCCGTCCGGGATACGCTGCGGTTCTTCATTGACGAGAAACAAGACGCCCTCGTGCTGGACTTCTTTGCCGGGAGCGCAACCACTTTGCATGCGCTAAATCTTCTCAACGAGGGGGACAACGGCCGACGTCGATGCATTCTCGTGACTAACAATGAGGTTTCGGCGGATGAAGCGGAGACGCTTCGAGCCGCCGGTCATCAGCCTGGAGACATCGAGTGGGAGTCTCTCGGCATCTGTCGCTCGGTGACGTGGCCCAGAAGCAAGAACACGATCCTGGGGCGGCGCGATGACGGGTCAGTCCTGTCGGGCGAGTACCTTTTGGGCACCCCGGTAGAACGGGAAGTGCCCAGGCGCTTCACACAGATTGGCTTCTTGGATTCGACAGCACTCGGTACGTCCGCCAAGAAGAAGCAGGTCGTGGCGTTGATCGACGGCCTACCGCAAACGCTGGTCAAGGATCCGTGCCCGTTCATCGTGTCGGAGGACCACAAGGCCAGCGTGCTGTTCGATGTGGCCGAGGCCGAAGCCTGGTTGGAGGCGCTCGACGGTCAGGAGCACATCACCGACATCTACATCGTGACGCCCGCCAAGCGCGTATTCGATCAGCTGAAGGCGCAGGTCGCGGAGCTGCTCGGCCCCTGGCTCGTGTCGGAAGAAGAGAAGCGGCCCATGAGCGCTGGCTTTGCCGCGAATCTCGCCTACTTCAAGCTTGACTTCCTCGACCCCGAGCGCGTGTCGTTGCGCCGTGCCTTCCGCGAGATCCTGCCGCTGCTGTGGCTGAAAGCGGGTGCCATGGGGCCGCGGCCGGAGCTCAAGCGCGGCGAGCCCGAGCCGACCCTGTTCACGCCCGAGGGCACCAACTTCGTGGTGCTGCTCGAAGAGACCCGCATGGGCCGCCTTTTGAAGGCGCTGGCAGGGCGTGCTGGCCTGTCACACGTGTTCATCGTCACCGACGCCGACGAGTCCTTCAAGAGCATGGCTCAAGACGTTCGTGAAGTGGCTGGCAAAGCCAACCCCGGCCTTCAGGTCGTGCAGCTCTACAGGGACTACCTGCTCAACTTCATGATCAATCAGAGCCAAGAGCGAGCGACTCGCGCCTCCGCTGAGGTCGAGATCCGTGGAGGACGGGCATGAAGGTCTCTCTCTTCGACTTCCAGCGGGACGCGCTCCATCAGCTGCGCGACAAGATCGTCGCGGCACGCAAGTTCGCCACCACCGACAACCCGCAGGCGATCGCATTCTCTGCGCCCACGGGCAGCGGCAAGACGATCATCATGACGGCGCTCTTCGAGGCCATCCTCGACCAGCCCGACGACGAACTCGCGTGGCCGCTGGACTGGGCACCGCAGCCGGATGCCGTGATCCTCTGGATCTCGGACATGCCCGAACTCAACGAGCAGACCCGGCTCAAGATCGAGAGCAAGTCCGACAAGGTCTACCGCGTCAACCAGCTGATCACCATCGACGCCCACTTCGACGCTCCTCAGCTGCAGGGTGGGCGCGTCTACTTCATCAACACACAGAAGCTGGCGGTGAACCAGCCCCTGACGAATCGCGGCGACGGCCGTCAGCACTTGATCTGGGAGACGCTGACCAACACGGCACGCGCGATCCCCGACCGCTTCTATGTCGTCATCGATGAGGCCCACCGCGGCATGACGTCGGGCCGCGGTGCGCAGGCGGCACGGACACTGATGCAGCGCTTTCTGCTCGGTCATGCGGAGACGGGCCTGGTGAAGATGCCGCTGGTGATCGGTGTCTCGGCAACACCAAAGCGCTTCATGGACCTGCTGGAGCACGCCCCGCATACGGTGCACAAGGTGGCCATCCCGGCAGAGGAGGTGCGGAAGTCGGGCCTGCTGAAGGACCGCATCCTGATCCATCACCCGGAGTCGGCCACGACCGCCGAGATGGGCCTGCTGGAAGAGGCCGCCCGCCGCTGGAACCAGATGACGATGGCCTGGGGTGCGTACTGCAAGGATGAGCAGGAGGCTACGGTCTGGCCAGTCCTGGTCGTGCAGGTCGAGAACGGTAGCGATCGGCAGTTGACCAAGACGGACCTGGCCGACGCCTTGACCGTGATCGAGAGCGCGATTGGGCGTCGCCTCCATGAGGGCGAGGTCGCGCACGCCCTGCACGACACCGGCGACCTGGACGTGGGCGGCCGGCGCGTGCGCAAGGTCGAAGCCTCGCGCATCGATGCGGACAAGAACATCGGCGTGGTGTTCTTCAAGACCAGCCTCTCCACCGGGTGGGACTGCCCACGGGCGGAGGTCATGATGTCTTTCCGGCGTGCCGAGGATCACACGTACATCGCCCAACTGCTGGGTCGGATGGTACGTACGCCCTTGGCGCGGCGCATCGAGAAGGACGCGGCATTGAACGACGTGCACCTGTTCCTGCCGTACTTCGACACGCAGGCTGTCCAGGGCGTCGTGGCAGCGCTGCACAACCAGGAGGAGGTGCCACCGGCCGAGACCGGCTCCGGGCGCGATCTGGTGGTGCTCCAACGTCGCGACGGGACCGATGCCCTGTTCGCTGCACTCGATGAACTCGTGACTTACCGGGTCAACGCGGCGCGTGCACAGAGCCCATTGCGCCGGTTCATGGCCATGTCCCGAAGCCTGACTGTCGACGAAATCGATGAGGACGCCTGGGCCCAGGCCAAGGTGCAGATCGTGAGCTGGATGGACGAACGGGTCGCAGCGCTGATGGCGGAAGGCGCGTTCGAAGCTGCGGCCAAGGCCATCACGCATGTGGGACTGCGTACCCTGGCGGTCCAGAACGGGACCACGGTCGCCGAACCAGGCGCCGAGTATCAGATCGGCGCGTCCAGCGTCGACATCGATCGCCTGTTCGAGGAAGCCGGCCGGGCCTTCAGCCATGGCTTGCAGATGGAGTACTGGCGTGCGCACGCGGAGCGCGATGCCGTCGATGTCAAGGTCGAGGCGATCGTGCTGGCTCGCGACGCTGCCCAGATGGGCGAGTTGGAGAAGCTTGCCGCCGCGGCATTCGACGTGCTGTATGACCAGCACAAGAAGTCCATCCACAAGCTCAAGGAGCATCGGCGCGCCACCTACGAGAAGCTTCGGCTGGCCACGGCCACGCCGAACGAGGTGCCCTGGCATCTGCCCGACTCGATTGACTTCCGTCGCAAGCCGGCGGATCCGATCTGGGATCGGCACCTGTTCGTCGAAGGCAATGGGCAGTTCCGGGCCGAGCTGGGCACCTGGGAGGCGGGCGTGCTCAAGGAAGAACTTGCGAATGAGAACGTGGTGGGTTGGCTGCGGAATGTCGACCGCAAGCCTTGGTCCCTGGAGATCCCCTATGACACCGGCGGCGACGTCCGGCCGATGTTTCCAGACCTCGTGGTGGTCAGGAAGAAGGGCCCGTCCTTCGAGGTCGACATCCTCGAACCCCATGACCCGAGCCTTTCGGACAACTTCGAGAAGGCGGTCGGTCTGGCCCGGTTCGCACAGAAGCATGGCGCCTTGTTCGGCCGCATTCAGCTGATCCGCAAGCACAGCAATGCGGGCGGCGAGCACTACGCGAGGCTGGAGATCAACCAGGCATCGACCATCAAGCGCCTGCTGCCGATGACCAGCAATCCGCAGCTGGACGATCTGTTTGCGGAGTTGGCCAAGTAGTGCGCAGGCCACCCGGACGACACTGACTCGGAGCGGCACATGGCCTCGTTCGTCGAACGTGTCCTGATCCTGTGCAAGACCTATCCATCGCCGAGTGCGAAGTACGCCGAGACATCCTGCGTGGCAGGGCTCACGGCTGGCGGTCGTCTCGTTCGCCTCTTTCCGGTGCCGTTCCGGCTGGTCGCCGATGACCAGCAGTTCCGCAAGTGGCAATGGATCGAAGTCCGCTTGGAGAAGGCTCGCGACGACCACCGCCCGGAGAGCCATCGCATGTTCGTCGACACGATCGCCTGTGACGCTGAACCGATGAAGGCGGGCAAGCGTGGATGGCCCGCCCGCATGGCGCTACTGGCGCGCCAGCCGGTCTACACCGACTTCGGCGCGATGGAGCAAACGCGGCTGGCGCAAGGCAACACGCTCGCCCTCTTCAAGCCAAACCGCATCACCTCGCTCGAGATCAAGCCCACGAAGAACGCGGACTGGACGCCAGACGAGCGGACCAAGCTGCTACAGATGCAGCAGCAGAACAGCCTGTTCGATGCCGAGGAAGATCAGCGTCAGGTCCGACTGCTGGAGAAGATCCCGTTCGACTTCTACTACCACTGCGAGTACCAGACGGCGGATGCGCAGCAGTCGGTCAGGGTCAAGCTGGTTGATTGGGAGGTGTGTGCGCTCTACCGGAACACTCGCCGGCAACATGGCAGCCGATGGGAAGCGCCGTTCCGGGACAAGCTGGAGCGAGACCTGCTCGCAAAGGACTTGATGCTCCTGATGGGCACCATGCACCGATTTCCAGACCAGTGGCTCGGGGTGAGCCTAATCTACCCGCCTATGCCACAGCCCGAAGACCCGAGTCAGAGCACATTGTTCTAGCCATGAGGTGCATGACCGACGGCGCACCCGCAGCATGCGCGGCACGGGCGACGTAGGTGCGATGGCAGAAGTTGAAGTCGGCCTCGAAGCACACGAGACACGCGCTGGTGGACTTCGCCAGCTTCGCGAGTTCGGCGACCGCAGCCCGCTGCTGCCCCAGGTGCTTCATGAAACCGGTGGTGTATCGCGACCATGACTGATCGCGCTTGTATTGCTCGCGCACGTCCTTGGGGCAACCGAGCGCAGGTGCATGGAAGTACGCGATGCCAGCTTCCGTCAGCGCTTCGTTGAACGCCGTCTTCGAGAACCCGCGCTTGCGTGACAACGGCAGTTCGCGCACGTCCACGACGCTGCGGATGCCGGCGCTCTTGAGTCGCTCGATGAATGCAGCGATGTCGAGGCCTTCGTAGCCGAAGGTGTAAAGGTGCGCGGGAGAACTCATGGCAGGTCAGTAGGCTGGGCGGGAGTGTAGCCGCCGGCCTCTTGCCAGCCCTCCTGATGTGACGCCGACGAGTCGACTACCCGCGCTTGTGAGATCGATCCGACCAACCCCGAAACCCCCCTCGCAAACGCGCCATTCCGCGGCGCCGCGGCGGCAGCCGGCTCCTACCCTTTCGGTCACGCGCTCGACAGAGCACGGCCTTCAGATCCTGAAGCCACCGAACGAGGACCGCGCCATGTACTCTGCATTGCCCGCTGCCCGCTGCGACGCCGCCCCCCAGGCTGGCCAGACCGGCTCCGGCGCCCACGACGGCGAACACCCGGAGACCATCGAGACCCGGCTCTGGCTCGAGGAGCACGACTGGCTGTTCACGGTGCTGCGCAGCGAGGGCAACGTCTCGCCGACCTTCCGCTTCCCGGACCTAATCAGCGCCTGCGTGTCGCTGGTCTTCCTGCACGATGACGCGCCAGCGCGGATCTTCGATTTCCTGGGCACGCAGTTGGTGCTGCGCCCGCCGCTGACGCCCAGGCGCCGCGAGTCGATGTGGCGCCCGCAGTACGAGCTGCTGCTGGCCGTGCAGCGCTCGCCGGCCAACCGCCACCCCAACCCCAAGTTCCAGCTCGACCAGCTGACCACCGCCTGCGTGGCCCTGTGCCGCCAGCACGAGGGCGCCGACACGCTGGTGCTGCGCCAGGCCCGGCTGAACATGGCCGACCGCGCCGCGCGAGGGCGCCCGTCCCGCCCCGGATGAGGCGAAAGGTGACGGCGCGGTGGTGCTGGGGTTTCGCCCCACACGCGCCGCGGGTCACCTCCCTGTGGACCCGCTCAGTACCCGCTCCACACCCGCTTCCGACCCTGACCGCTTCGCCGGTCCGCACCCGTCGCTCGACGCCCCGCACTCGGCCACGCCTGGCCGATAGGAACGGCGTCGCCTTGTCCACAAAGACGTCACGGGTCGATCCATGCAGGTGCCGCTGTTGTTCCCCGCGCGAAGGTCGTTGACCAGGCCGATGCCAGGACCCTGGCTGCTGGCGGCGCTCGCCACCGGCTGGGCGCCGTTGCAGGCCCAGGCCTGCTGGGAGCAGGCGGCGCAGCGCTACGGGCTGTCGCCCCACCTGCTGGTCGCGGTGGCGCGTGTCGAGTCCAACCTCGACCCACGTGCGGTGAACCGATCGCATCTGCAGCGCACGGGCTCCTACGACATCGGGCTCATGCAGATCAACAGCTCCCACCTTCCCACGCTGGCGCGGCATGGCATCAGCGAGGCGCAGCTCTACGACCCTTGCACGAACATCCACGTCGGCGCGTGGCTGCTGGCCGACGCGTTCGCTCGGCACGGTGCATCCTGGAACGCCGTCGGCGCCTACAACTCCGCCTGCAGCCAGCTCAAGGGCGAGGCCTGCACGGCGGCGCGTGCCAGCTACGCCTGGAAGGTCTACCGCCGGCTGCCTTCCGCCAGCGGCGCGGCTTCCCGTCGCGTCGCGGCGAGCCCGCAGCGGTCTGTGCACGCGGCGCAACCGGCGCCCATCCTCCTGGCTGCGAGGGTGGCGCCATGACGCGACGTGCGCTTCGGCTCTTGGCCGTGCCTGTGCTTGCGGTGACGGCCATTGGCGCCGCGTCGTCGTGCAGCGCACCCCGAACTGGCGCCCTCCCTTCGCGGCCAGAGGCCGCTCAGCCGCCCTCCACTTCGGCGCGCGCCGCAACTGGGCTGTCGATCGCCCAGCTGGACCACGGCCGCGAGGCTCGGTTCGCCACGTGCGCGCCGCCCGCCTGCCCGGTCGTCACGCCGAAGACGCTGGCCGTCGATCCGCCGCGTGCAGCAGCGGCTGAAGCGCGAGCTGACTCCACCCCGGGCTCGGATGCGGTCATCGCACAGTCGCTGAGCCCCGGCGAGACGTTGGCGATCGCCGGACCCCTGGTACCGCTGCCCCATGCGCCGCGAACCGCGATCGGGCCCGAGGACGCGGGCGAACCGCTGGTGTCCGAGATCGTCGTGAGCTTTCCGTTCGGGAGCGCGGTGCTCACGGCCGCTTCCCGTGCCTTGATCGATGCCGCGGCCACGGGCGACGGCATCCGGCGCGTCGACATCCGGGGCCGCACCGACAACGTCGGACCTGCGGCTGCCAACGACCTGTTGGCCCGCCAGCGCGCTGCTGCGGTCGCGCAGTACCTGCGGGCGGGCCACCCGCACCTGGCTGGCGCGGCGGTGAAGGTCGATGGACGCGGCGTCTGCTGCTACGCCACGGAGAACGACACCCCGGAAGGCCGTGCGCGCAACCGGCGGGTCGAGATCACCTTCTGGCGTGTTTCCTCGGACCTGTAGCGCGCCTGCAGTCGCCCGACCCTCATCTGCACACCCGGCCCTACCCGCACTGGCCTGAACCCTGCCACCGACCCGCTGATCACCCGCACCCGACCCGACTGCCACCGCCATCCACCTTCGTCTCCCAGCCCTGAACCATCGGAGGACTCCCATGAACACCGCTCTCGCCTCTGTGCATCCCGCCCCTGCCACGGGCTCCCTCACAACCGACGGCGTCGACGACCCCGGTACGAAGCACTTCGCCGGCAGCCACCGCTCGAAGCGCCTGCTGTCGCCGGTCTCGCTCTTCGTGCTGATGGCACTCGGCCTGTGCGTCGCCTTTCCCGGCTACGCCCTCGACCTGGTCGCCTTCACCGGCATCACCGGCCCGCTCACCTCGGCGCTGACGCAGATCGCGAGCCTGGGGCCGGGCATCAAGGCCCTCGTCGGCTTCGTCGGCTTCGTGGTCGCACTCATCTCGCTGGCCGCGCTGCGCAACTTCGGCCCGGTGCTGTTCTATGTCGGGCTGGCCATCTTCGCAGCGGTCGGCCTCGTGATCGCGGGCGCGATCATGGGTGCGGTGATCTGACGCACGCGCAGCCGACGAGCACGAGGCCCGCATGCACGCCGACACCTACATCCCGCGCCGCCTGGACGACCAGTGGAAGATCGGCTTCTGGGACGTCGACGTCGCCGCGCCCCTGCTCTTCGGGCTGTTCATGGGCTACATGTCCGGTTCGAAGTTCTCCTTCGCGCTGTGCCTGGCCGCCGGCGCCCTCACCTCGCGCGCCATCGCCCGTATCAAGGCCGACAAGCACCCGGCCTTCGCGGTGCACTGGCTGTACTGGCACCTGCCCACCAGCCCGCTGACGGCAATGCGCGCCACGCCGCCGTCGCACATCCGGCGCATGGTCGGTTGACCCCAAGGCCGCCACCATGGACTTCGAACGCCTGAACGGGGACATCAAGGAGATGCGCCGCCGCAACCGCGGCCTGGCGCTCACCGTGGGCCTGCTGGCCGCCGCCCATGTGCTGGCCCTGGTGGTGATCCTCAACCTGCTGGGCACGGTGCGCACTGTCGTCGTGCCGCCGTCGATCAACAAGTCCTTCTGGGTCTCGCGCGACAAGGCCAGCGGCGAGTACCTCGAGCAGATGGGCGCCTTCATCGCCTGGCTTGTGCTGGACGTGACGCCGGCCTCCATCGACTGGAAGAAGGACATCCTGCTCGGCTATGTGGAGCCCGACCAGCACGGCGAGCTCAAGACCCGCCAGGAGCTGGAGGCGGCGCGGCTGAAGCGCATCAACGCCAGCACCTTCTTCATGCCGCAGCAGCTGGTGCCCAGCGAGGACACCCAGACCGTCGTCGTTCGCGGCCGGCTGCGCACGCTGGTCAACGGCCTGGAAACAGCCAATGACGCCAAGGCCTACGAGGTGGGCTTCGCGTACAGCGGCGGCCGGATGCACCTGAAGACCTTCAAGGAGGTGACCCATGCCGCGCCGTGAATCCCGGCCGCTGCGCCGTCGCCACGCTGCACCAACAGCGACGGTGGCCATGGCGCCAGGTTCTCAGACACCCCGCTGGTTCCGTTCGGTCGCCGCATGGGCGGCCCTGACAGGCCTGCTCGCAGCCGCAGCGCCGGCAACCGCGCTGCAGGTGCTGGACGCCCGAGACGGCGTGGCCGTCGAGGCCGTGCTGTCGATCAAGGAACCCACGCGCATCCGCATCGACGGCGCCGCGATCACGGACGTGTTCGGCAACATCCATTCCAGCAACTGCGGCCCCGCCGCGCCGTCCTCCACCAGCAACGGTGCGCAGCCAGCTGCCGCCTTGCCGGCCGTGAACCCCGCGGGGGAGATCGTGCTGGAGTGCGACCGCGACAAGGGCGAGATCTACATCCGCCCGGTCGGCGACTCACCCAAGCCGGTCAACCTGTTCATCTCGTCGGCGCACGCCACCTACACGCTGGTGCTGCGCAAGGCAGACACCCCGGCGGACACCATCGTCATCCGCGACCCCAGCCAACGGGCACTGCAGGCGATGCAGTCCCCGACCGGCGCCGCGGGCTCGCAGACACCGCTGGGCACCGCCCCCAACCACATCCGGGGGATGAAGACGCTGCTCCTGGCGATGGCGTCCGACCGCGTGCCGCCCGACATCCGTGTGGACGAGCTCAACCAGCCCATCCAGCTTTGGGCGGAAGCCAGGTTCTCGCTGATGCGGCGCTACGAGGGCCGGGGTCTGGTGGGTGAGAAGTACCTGCTGCAGAACGTGAGCCAGGCCGTGATGGTGCTGGCGGAGCAGGAGTTCGACCGGCCCGACAGCCCGTCGGGTGGACAGGTGCTGGCCGTGGCTGTCGAGCACCACAACCTGCGTCCGGGCGAGACCACCAACGTCTTCGTCATCCGCCGCGGAGGCCAGTGATGGTGTCGCCCCTGCCACCCTCCGCAGCCGCCCTTCGCCAGTCGGCCACCCGCCTCGGCGCGCAACTGGCCGAGCGGATGACGCCGAGCCAGCGCCAGTTCGCGCTGCTGGGCGTGATCGTGGCCGCCGGCGTGGGCCTGCTGTGGCTCATCTTCGCGTCCACGGACACCGGGTCGTCGTCAGGTTCTCGCAAGCCCGCCGCCGGCGCGCCGGGGCCGGTCACCAACATCGGCGTCATGCCGCCCGGCCAGCAGGTCAACCCGGTGGACCAGTGGGTCGGCACGGCAGGCAGCAAGCTCGCCCAGTACGAGAGCGAGCGCGAGGAGCAGACCCGGCTCAACCGCGACCGCCAGGCCTTCGAGGCCCGCACGATGCAGCGATTCGCGGAACTGGAACAGCGCCTGACCTCGGCGACGCAGGCGACCCAGGGCGCCGCCGCTCCGGCGCCCGCCGCAGCCCCGGTTCCGCCCGTGCCGGCACCACTCCCACCCGCCTTGCCGTCGGTCTCGGCCGGCACGACGCCGACCGGGCTGCCGCCGGCGGCCAGCCTGCCGCTCCCTTCGACCTACGGCCCGGGCACAGCCGGCCGACAGTTGCCGGCGGGCATGCCGGGGCTGCCGACGGCCGATCCCGCACCGGCGACACCGGCCATCAGTCGCGTCACGCTGGTCGATCGCAGCATGCAAGGCGTCCCCGGCACGAGCGGCAGCGCTTCGGAGCGTGCCGGCTCACCGGCGGCCGAGCCTCGGACGGTGTCGACCTGGCTTCCCGTGAGCTTCACGCGCGGCACGCTGCTCGGCGGGCTGGACGCACCCACCGGCGGGCAGGCGCAATCCAACCCCCACCCGGTGCTGATCCGCCTGTCGGACAACGCGGTGCTGCCCAACCGCTTCCGTGGCGAGTACCGCGAGTGCTTCGTCATCGCGGCTGGCTACGGCGACATCAGCTCCGAACGGGCCTACCTCCGCACCGAGAACCTCTCGTGTGTCCGCGCCGACGGCGCGACCCTGGAAGTGAAGATTCAGGGCAGCGTCTACGGTGAGGACGGCAAGGTCGGCATGCGCGGCCGGCTGGTCACCAAGCAGGGCCAGATGCTGGCCAACGCCCTGCTGGCTGGCGTGGTCAGCGGCATCGGCCAGGGCCTGGCGACCTCATCCACCAACGTCAGCACCTCGCCGCTGGGAACGATCACCAGTGCCTCGGGTGCCGACGCCTACCGGGCCGGGCTCGGCACCGGTGTCGGCCGCGCCCTCGACCGGCTCGCCCAGTACTACATCAAGCTGGCCGAGAACACCTTCCCCGTCATCGAGGTCGACGCCGGCCGCGAGATCGATGTCGTCATCACCAAGGGCGTCCGCATCGACGTGCCGATGAGCGCCGCTGCCGCCGCGCCCCTTCCAGTCCGCCCGAGCAGCCCGGAGGTCTCCGACGATGCCAACGACTGACAAGCCCTCACCAGGCTTCGCCCATCCCTCCCCCGCCCTGCGTGTTCCCGGCCGGCATCTCCGGCCCGCAGCCTGGTTTATGACCGGTCTGGCGGCCCTTGCCGCAGGACACGCCGGCGCCGCCGCTGCCGCAGATGAGGCGCGGCTGCTGGCCGCTCTGCGCAAGGCCCATCCCGGCACCCAGTTCACGCAGGTGCAGCGCTCGCCCGTGGCCGGCCTGTACGAGGTCTGGATGAACAGCAACGTGGCCTACGTGTCGCCGCGCAATCCGCGCTACTTCATCTTCGGCCGGGTCTTCGACACCCAGACCATGCAGGACCTCACCGGCCCCAGACTGGCTCGCGCGGCCACCATCGCTGCGCAGGCCGGCCAGGCGGCCGGCGCGGGCGTTCCCTCAACGCAGTCCGACCGCGTGCCGGCTCCCGACGCACCCATCGCCTTCGACCAGCTGCCGCTGGCGGACGCGATCAAGACCGTGCGAGGCAGCGGCGGCAACGAGCACCGTCGCATCGCCGTCTTCAGCGACCCGGGGTGCTCGTTCTGCCGCCGGCTCGAGCCCGAGCTCGCCGGCCTGGACGACGTGACGATCTACACCTTCCTCGTGCCCTTCCAGGGCCGCGCGCGCCCAGTCTCGATCTGGTGCGCGGCGGACCGCGAGAAGGCCTGGCACCAGTTCATGCTGCAGGGCGACACCTCGCTGCTCAGGCCGGCGGGTGACCCGGCCGCGCAGCGTGCCCCGGAGTGCGACAACCCGCTCGACCGCAACCTCGCGCTCGCGCAACGCCTCGCCGTCCAGGGCACGCCCACCCTGGTCTGGGCGGATGGCACTCGCACCGACGGCTACGTCGACCGGGCCGTGCTGCTCGCGCGCCTCCAGCAGGTGTCGCAGGTGGCGGGGGGCAAGCCATGAAGCAGTCCGCCGTCGAGTTCCCCGCAGTTCCGACATCGCGTGCTGCCCCAGCCACCGGACTGGCCGCGGCGTCGGTGCTGCTGGCCTGGATGCTGAGCGGCTGCATGAGCATGAGCGGTCTCAGCGGCAGTTCCAGCTATGCCTGCAAGGCCCCGGACGGCGTGACCTGCGACTCCGTCTCCGGCACCTACGCCAATGCCGTGCAGAACAACCTGCCGAGTCAGCGGCGAACGGCCGGTGCCAACCCAGGTACGCCGCAAGCCCCGCGCGCGACGGAGGGCATCACCGGCGCGGCCGCGGCGGGCGCTGCAGGCGCGGCGGCCTCCCGCATCGCCGTCTCGCCATCGACGCCGCCCTTGCCCACGGCCATGCCGCTCCGGTCGTCGGCCCGCATCCTGCGGCTCTGGTTCAAACCCTGGGAAGACGCCGACCGCGACCTCCACGACCAGGGCTACGTCTACGTCCGGGTCGACGATGGCCAGTGGCTCGTCGAGCACGCGCAGCGGCAGATCCGCGATGCCTACGCCCCGCTACGGCCTCCGCCGACACCCGCGCGCCAGGCAGGCGGCGCCACCGAGTCGCGCGACCCCAGGACATCGAACCAGTCCGGTCGGACAGATCAACCGACTGGTTCGCTGTCCCTGCCCGGCCTGACACCTCCGGCGGGCCGGCCGCAGATGCCCGTCGATCCGCATGGCAACGAACCCAACGACTGACCTGACACCTCTTCCGGCCATCCCTGCGAGGCACGCACCATGCCCACTCCGTTCGCCCCGACCGCTTCGACCCGATCCGCAGCCTTTCCCGGCGCCAGCCGCCCCGGCCACGGCAGCCTGGGCTGGCTGGGCCTGGGCTCGCCTCCGGACACGCCGGCCGAGCAGTTCGCGTCCTGGCTGCCGTACTCGGCCTACCTCGCCGACGAGAAGCTCTTCGTCAACCGCGACAGCCTGGGCTTCATGCTCGAGCTGATGCCGCAGTCAGGCGCCGACGACCGCATGGCCGAGGTGCTGATCTCGCTGTACTCGACCTGCCCGCCAGCCACCGGGATCCAGTTCCACCTCTTTGCATCGCCGCACATCCGCGAGCAGCTGCGCCGCTACGCCAACCTGCGCGTCGAGGATGCCGACCAGGCCGACAAGGCCAAGCACTGGGGTCGCCCGGCGCGCAACGACAACCTGTTCCACCGCCTCGCGCGGCAGCGCGTGGGGCACCTGCTGCACGGTGCGCAGCAGTCGCTGACCACCGGCTTCCACTACACGATCCGCGACTTCCGGCTGATGATGAGCGTGTCGGTGCCCGGCGGCGTGGAACAGGCCGGCGACCTGACCCGGCGCGACGAACTGGTCGCGCTGCGCGAGTCCATGGCGTCCACGCTGCGCTCGGCGTCGCTGCCCAGCCGTGTCTGCGACGCTGCGGACCTGATCAACTGGTGTGCGCTGTTCACCAACCCGGACCGGGTCTCCCAGACCGACGCGCCGAACCTCCACTACGACGACGGCCGCGAGATCCGCGATCAGATCGTCGACTTCGACACCATCCAGGACCCGCACCCTGCCGGCCTGACCCTCTGGAAAGAAGGTCAGGCAGAGGGCCGAGGGGGATCGCTGGAAGCACGCTTCTACTCGATCAAGTCCTTCCCCGAGCGCTTTGCGCTGTGGCAGATGGGCTCGCTGATCGGCGACCTGATGCAGCCGGCGCTGCAGTACAGCGCGCCGTTCCTGCTGACCATGGGCGTACACGTGCTCGACCCCAACGTCATGAAGTCCGTGGTCACGGCCAACCATGTGCGCGCGACCCAGAACGCACGCAGCAAGATGGCCGAGGTGATGCCCGATGTGGGCAAGAAGCTGCAGGACTGGACGGCGGCGGCCAACGCCATCGACGTGGGCAGCAGCCTGGTGAGCCTGTACCACCAGCTGGCGATCTTCTCGCCGCCCGAGAAGGCCGTGTCCGCCCAGGAGACCGCCAACGCGATCTGGCGCGGCCGGGGCTTCCAGCTCAACGCCGATGTCTACATGCACCGGCAGGCGCTGCTGGCCAGCCTGCCGATGACGCTGTCGGAGGCCTTCCACAAGGACCTGGCCAAGATGCGCCGCGTCTCGCGCAAGACGATGGCCAATGCCATCCACCTGGCGCCGCTGATCGCCGAGTGGCGCGGCACGCGCACGCCGGCCCTGGTCTTCGGTGGCCGGCGCGGCCAGCTGATGACGCTGGACATCTTCGACAACGACCTGGGCAACTACAACTTCGCGATCATCGGCGCGCCCGGGTCCGGCAAGTCGGTGCTGATGAACGAGATGGCGTGGTCCTACCGGGCCATCGACGCCAAGGTGTGGATGCTCGACCTCGGCCGGTCCTTCGAGAAGCTGTGCCGCAAGGCCAAGGGCACGTACATCGAGTTCCGTCCCGACGTCGACATCTGCCTCAACCCCTTCACGCACATCGTCGACATCAACGAGGACATCGACATGCTGGTGCCGGCCATCTGCAAGATGGCCTCGATGTCCCGGCCGCTGGACGAGGTCCAGTACAAGGCCATCTCGGCGATGGTGATCAAGCTGTTCCGCGATCACGGCAACGCGCTCACGGTGACCGCGCTGCGCGACGCCTTCAAGGCCGGCACCATCGAGGAGCTGGGCGTGCGCGAGGACCCGCGCATCCGCGACCTGGCCGTGATGCTGAACCCCTACGCCCGCGGCGGCCAGTACGAGCGCTTCTTCGAGGGGCGCAACAACATCGACTTCGGCAACGACTTCGTCGTCATCGAGAACGAGGAGCTGAAGCGCCGGCCCGACCTGCATGCGGTCGTCAACATCCTGCTGCTGCACCAGATCACCGGCGAGATGTACCTGACGCGCAACCGGCGCAAGGTGCTCTTCATCGACGAGCTCAAGCAGCAGCTGGGCGACATCGGCGCCGACGACCCCGTGAAGGCGGCCGTGGTCGAGGAAGCCGCACGTCGCGCCCGCAAGTACGGCGGATCGCTCGGCACGGCCACGCAGAGTGCCGACGACTACTACGGATCGGCCCAGATGGAGGCGGCCTTCAACTGCTCGGACTGGGTGTTTCTGCTGCGGCAGAAGCCCGAGTCGATCGAGATGCTCGACCGCAAGGGGCGGCTGTCGATGGACGAGCCCAAGAAGCGGCTGCTCAACTCGCTGCGCACGGAGCCCGGCGTGTTCTCGGAGGTCTACATCTCCTCGCCGGTGGGCGAAGGCGTGGCGCGCAACATCCTCGACCCGGCGACCCATCTGCTGTTCTCCAACAAGCTGGAGGACAACGCGCCGATCGACGAGCTGCGGGCGCAGGGCCTGAGCATCGACGACGCGATCACCGAGCTGCTGCGGCGGCGCGGGCACGCGGTGTGACTTTGGCGAGGCTCCCATGGACGTCGACGCCAGCGCCAGTCCTCGCCAACCCTTGGCCGGACCTGTGGGCATGGTGCCCATCCTCCTACATGCGGCGTTCGCTCTGCTGATCGTGCTGGGCACGCTGGCCGCCTACGACCGCGCGGTGGTGCGTCCGGCCCAGCGCGTCGGCGTCGTCGATGTCGGCGAGGTGTATCGGCAGAAGGAGGCCGAGTTCACCCAGCTCCTGACCCGCGCCACCACCGACGCTGACCGCGAGAAGGCGTTTGCGCTGGCCCGGAGCTTCTCGCAGCGGCTGCCGGCGGCGCTGGAGGAACTGCCGCGCGACTGCGCCTGCCTGGTGGTGCTGAAGAGCGCCGTGGCCGGCCGGACACCGCGGACCGTCGATCTGACGGCACTGCTGCAGCAGAAGCTGGGCCATCCCCAGACACCCTACAGGAACGACCCCCAGGAGGCCCGATGAAGCGCAGCCTTCGCACCCAGTCCATCGACTTTGCGGCGCACATGCGGCGACGCTGGTACATCTACCTGCCGGTCTTCGCGATCTGGACCTTTGCCTACACGCGGCTCTTCATCGACCCGACACCGCGGGTGCCGGTCCTGTTCAACTGGACGGGCAGCCTGCCCTACCGGGTGGCATGGCTGCAGCACGGCGAGCATCCGCTGCAGCGCGGCGAGTTCGTCATCTTCTCGTTTGCAGGCGAGGCGCGAGCCACGTACCCCGGACTGGACGGTCAGCCGTTCTTCAAGGTCGTGCGCGGCCTGCCGGGCGACGTGGTGACGGTGTACGGCCGCACGGTGTCGGTCAACGGTGTCGTCGTCGGCACGGCCAAGGCCCAGGCCTTCGACCGGCGCCCGCTGGAGCCGATTGCGCCGACGGTGATCCCGCCGGGCCACTACTACGTGCAGGGCACCGGCCCGGACTCGTTCGATTCGCGCTACCGCAGCAGCGGGCTCGTGCGGGCCGAGCAGGTGTTGGGCACCGTGGTGCCGCTGTTCTGAGGGGCTGCCATGGATCCGCATCCGATGCTGCGTTGGCCGGTGCCCCGTCACCTGGCCCGACTGACCTCCCGGGCCACTTTGGCGTCCCTTGTCGCCGTGACCGCGTTCGCTGTGGCCTTGCCGGCTCTGGCACAGACACCGTCCGAGCTGGCCGTCACGGGCGAGGTGCCGATGGCCGACTACCTTGCGCTGCTCCAGCAGATCTCCCCTGCGGCACACCAAGGGGCGCAGGCCTATCTGCAGGCGCACGAGCGCCGGTGCCGCCGGAGTCTTTCGAGCCGCGAGCTTCGACAGGCGATGGCGGAAGGAGACGGCGATCCGCTACTGATGGCGATGATCCGGGCCAGCCACCTCCAGGACGGGCCGGGCCTGACCCGGCTGGGCGAGCAGGTCTCATGCACCCGGAAGGCGGCAAGGTGAAGTTCGACCTGCCAATGCCTCGGGCAGGTTGCACCAGCCCGGCGGCGCGCGTCATTCAGTGCCTGCTGGCGGTCGTCGCAACGATCCTGAGCACGGCCGCCCACGCCGTGGACCTGGGGACCATCGGCCCGACCTACGGCATTGCCGAGCCCCACCTGCTGGAGTTCATCCAGCAGCGCCTGCGCGACAAGGAACGCACGGGTGAACTGCAGCGTCTGATCGACGAGGCCCGCAACCGCGGTGTGGCCGCAGTACGCCAGCCCGCCCCGGTCGAGGGCGTACGAAGCACCGAGACTGCACGGTCCTGGACCATCGATCCGACCTTCACGCTCGACCGCAACATCGTCGATGCGCAGGGCCGGCTGCTGTTCCCGGCCGGAACGCGCAAGAACCCGCTGGAGGTGGTGTCGCTGTCCAAGCGGCTGCTGTTCTTCGATGCCCGTGACGGACGACAGGTCGCTCGGGCCCGCGAGCTGATCGCGCGCTACGACGGCAAGGTCAAGCCCATCCTGACCGGTGGCTCGTACCTGGACCTGATGAAGGCCTGGCGCGTACCGGTGTACTACGACCAGCAGGGGACGCTGACCCGCCGTTTCGGCATCAGGCAGGTGCCCGCCCTGGTCTCGCAGGAAGGCATGCGCCTGCGCGTCGACGAGGTGCTCGTGCAATGACCACCCTGCCCGCCCTGATCCGCTGGCTTGCCGCACAGACGATGCCCGCGCTTCGCCGATGGGCCAGCCAGGTGCTTGCCCGCGCGTTGCTGGCTGCCGCCCTGCCCTGGGCAGCGCCCGCGCAGGCCGCCGACAGCCTGACCTGCACTGGCCGCTTCCCCAACCCGATCACCGAGATCTGCTGGAGCTGCATCCTGCCGATCAGCATCGGCAGCGCCACGATCGCCAATTTCGATGGGCAGGAGGACATCCCCAACCCGTCCAACCCGGTCTGCAGCTGCGGCGTGAACCCCACCATCGGCCTGTCGATCGGGTTCTGGGAGCCGGCCCGGCACGTGGAGGCCGTGCGCAAGCCGTTCTGCCTGGCGTCGCTGGGCGGCATCGACCTCGACCCAGGCATCCCGGCGCCGGCGGCGGCAAGGTTCACACGCCCTGAAGGCGATGGCGACGGCGGCAGCTTTTACCAGGCGCACTTCTACGTGAACCCAGTTCTGTACTGGCTGGAGGTGGTGACCGACTTCCCGTGCCTGGAGCGGGGCTCGTTCGACCTGGCCTACCTGACTGAGGTGGACCCGCTGTGGAACGACGACGAGCTGACCCTCATCCTCAACCCCGAGGGCGTGCTGTTCGCCAACCCGGTGGCGGTGGCGGCCTGCGCGGCCGATTGCGTGGCCGCGACCGCGGGCTTCGGCATCGCCGAGATGTTCTGGTGCGCCGGCTGCCAGGGCGGCATCTACCCCTTCGATGGCCACGTCCCGTACCACATGGGTGGCGTGCGAACGGCCGCCCTCATCGCGCAGCGGCTGACCGCCAAGATGCACCGCGAGCTGCTGGCCTGGGGCTGGCATGGCCGGCCAGGCCTGTGCGGGCCCTACTTCCTGCCGGCCATGGACAAGACCGCCTACAAGACCCAGCTGACCTACCCGGTGGCCAACACCGCCAAGGACGGCGGCCGCTGCTGCCAGCCCTTCGGCCGCAGCACCATCGTCTGGGGCGCCGGCAAGGAGTACCCGGTGCGCGGCGAGGACTTCGCGTTCATGCTGTTTCGGAAGAGGAACTGCTGTGTGGGCTACTGACAGGGCCACGCTCATCGGCCGGGCGCTCGGCGCCGGGGTCGCCGCGCTCCTTCTTGCCAGCAGCGTGCTGGGTGCCCCGGCGACGCCACCTGCCGTCACCGACGCCGACATAGAGCGCGCACGCCAGCAGCATCGGATGCCGACCGAGGCTGAGCTGGCGAAGGTGCCGGTTCCGGGTACACCGCGCATCGAGAGCCTTCCGCAGCCGGCGACCCGCATGCCCATCGACCTCGAGGCCATCTCCAAGGGCTTCGACGTGCAGAACGGAGCTCATGCATCGGCGATGGCTCCGGGCAAGGCAGGGCCGAAGGTGCTGATCTTCGTGAGCTTCGCGATGCCGGAGGCGACGCTCCAGCGCTTAGTCGACCAGGCAGCGCGGGCGGGCGCGACGCTCGTGCTGCGGGGGTTGGTCAACGGATCGATCAGAGACACGGTGACCCGCATGCAGGCGCTAATCGGCGGCCGCCGTGTTGCCGTCCAGATCGATCCGGAAGCATTCGATCGCTATGGGATCACGAGGACGCCGACATTCGTCCTAGTCATGGAACGCGCAGGGACGGAAGCCTGTACATCCCGCGTGTGTGGTTCGCCCCGGCAGTCTGTGAAGGTTGCTGGAGATGTGACCCTGGACTATGCGATGCAGTACCTGAGTCGGCGCTCGCAGGGTTCAGCTCAGCCGAAGCGGTAGACGCCGCTCCTCCATCGGTTCGCGTCCAAAGTCGGCAACGCCCGGACAGCGGACGGTCGGGCCGCGTCGAGCATGACATCCTGACGACCCTCAGCCGCCGCTCGCGGTTCTCCGAAGCTGCCTTTCGGATCAACCCGGGGACTTCTCGTTGGCCGTCCGCACAGCGGTCGCTCGCGCTCAAAGTGCCGGCCACTCTCGAACATCGACGCTTCGAGGAGTTGTCATCCCGGACGACCGGTCTCGCGGAGTCCGTTGCCGCGACGTCTAGCTGGTTTCCGAGGCGCGCCGACGCTTCATCTTCGCCCACCGCGGCATGTCGGTAGCGGGAAGAGGTTTGACGCGATCACGCTCGACCTCGGCGAACAATTGCACCACCCAGTCGAGGAAGACGCGCACGCGCGGCGTGCGCCGAACGCTGGGGGCGTACAGGAGATTGACGGGCGGCACTTCGTCGACGACCCAGTCGGTCAACGCCGGCACCAGCAGGCCACGCGCCACCTCGCGTCCCGGGCGCTGGTGCCAGTCGAGCAGACGTGCCACCCCGACGCCGGACAGCACCATGTCGCGCACCATGTCGCGATGGGCGTTGTCGACGATGAACGAACCCCGCGCCGCCACCGAGACCCGTTCGGCGCCGCGCCTGAAGTGCCACAGGTCCATCACCGAACCGGTGTTGGAGCGGATGCACAGGCAGTTGTGATCCTCGAGGTCCGCCGGGTGCTTCGGAGTTCCGTGCGCGGCCCAGTAGCCGGGTGATGCGACGACGACGAATGTCGTCGCACCGAGCGGTCGCGCCACCAGATCGCCGACATGTTGCGGCCAGCCCATCACGAGCATCGCATCCAGGCTGCGGTCCTGCAGCTCGTTCATGGTCATGAAGTAGCGCACGTCGATCTGGATGTCGGGATACAGCGCGCAGAACTTGGGCAGCGCGGCCGTCAGGACTTCCTGGGCGATGACCGGCTGAATGCCGACGACCACCGTTCCCTGCGCCTTGGTGGCCGAGGCCGCGGCCTGCTCCATGGCGTCGTCCAGCTGCTCCAGGGCCGGCCTGGACATCTCCAGGAACGCACGCCCCGGTACCGTGGCCGCGACACCACTGGCGCTGCGCGCCAGCAACTGGATCTTCATGTCGGCCTCGAGGGCGCCGATCAGCTTGGCGACGGCGGCCACGCTGACGCCATGCCGGCGCGCCGCCGCCGACAGGCTTGCGCCCTCGACCGCGGAGGCGAAGTAACGGATCGCACGAAGGTGGTCCATGGGGTTCCTCTGTCACGCTGGCACGAAGTCTCCGGCATTCAACCATCGGTTGAAAGGTGTGCCAACGCCCGGAGCATTCCGGTCCGGGCGTTCGCCGCCTAGATTCACACCATCGGATGACCAGGGAGTTCCCATGAATCTGCAGCGTCGCCACTTCTTGAATCTGATCGCCGCGGGCTGGGCGACCGTTGCGTGGCCGGCCCAGGCGGCCGAGTGGCCGACCCGCCCGGTCCGCCTGATCGCCGGCGGCGCCGGCAGCGTCACCGACATCCGCGCACGCTGGCTGGCCGAACGGCTCGGTGCTGCGCTCGGCCAGTCGGTGGTGGTCGAGAACAACGCCGCGGCGGGCGGCAACCTGGCCGCGGAGCTGGTCGCGCGGGCCACGCCGGACGGCCACACGCTGCTGCTCACGCACCAGGGCATCGCAGCCATCAATCCGCACCTGTTCGCCAAGGTGAGCTACGACCCGCTGACCGACTTCGCACCGGTGGCGCGCTTCGGCATCGGCCAACTCGCGCTGGTGGTGCCGGCCGGCTCGCCGCTGCAATCGGTGGCGGAACTGGTGGCTCGCGCCCAGGCCCGGCCCGGGGCCATGAACTACGGCTCCAATGGCAACGGCACGCCGCCGCACCTTGCGGCCGAGCAGTTCAAGCGCCTGGCCGGAATCGAGGCCGTCCACGTGCCCTTCAAGGGCGGCGGGGCGCTGCTGACGGCGCTGCTCGGCTCGCAGGTCGACTGGGCGATCGAAGGGCTGACCCCGCTGCGGCCGCATGTGCAGTCGGGTGCGCTGCGCGTGTTGGCCGTCTCCGGATCTCGTCGGGCGCCGGTCTGGCCGCAGGTCCCGACGATGGCCGAAGCCGGTGTCAAGGGCTACGAGTACATCGGGTGGACGGGCATCGCGGCCCCCGCGGCCACGCCGCGCAGCGTGCTCGAACGCCTGAACCGCGAGATCAACCGCGTGGCGGCGTCCGAGGAAGGGCGGCAGTTCTTCGCGTCGGCTGGTGCCGAGGCGGGCGAGCTCTCGCCCGCGGAGTTCGGCGCCTTCATCGGCGACGAGCACGCCCGGTTCGGACGCCTGATCCGTGAAGCGGGCCTGAAAGCCGACTAGGAGCCGGGCATGGTTCACGCGTGCACAGCGGGCGCGACCGCGTCGACCCAGGCCGAGGATGCGGCCCGTCTCCTGGCGATGATCAACGGGGCCTGGACGACGCAGGTCATCCGGACGGCCTGTGCGCTCGGCTTGCCGGACCGGTTGTCGCAGCGGCCTGCCGACGCGCTCGCACTGGCGGCGGCCTGTGGCTGCCACGGCGATGCCTTGCTTCGCTTGTTGCGCGCGATGGCGGCCCTGGACCTGTGCGAGTCGGTGCCCGCCGGACACTGGAGGCTGACGGGCATGGGCCGACTGCTGTGCCGCGATGCGTCGCAATCCTTGCACCATTGGGCCCAGCACGCCGGCTCAGGCCTGTGGCAGCGCCTGGCGGAATTGCCCGAGGCCGTGCGCACTGGCGCCAGCTGGCCCGAGAGGCACCACGGTATGGGTGGCTACCAGGCGCTGGCCTCCGACGCACGGGCCAGCGAGGTGTTCCACCACGCCATGGTCGAGCTGACCCGGCATGCCACGCCCGCCCTGGTGGCGGCGCTCGAACTGCGGGCGGTCCGGTCGGTGGTCGATGTCGGCGGCGGGCAAGGCGCATTGCTGGGCGCCGTCCTGCGGCAGGCGACGGAGGCGCATGGCGTTCTGCTCGATCAGGCCGTGGCGCTGCGAGGCGCAAGTGCGCTGATGGCGGACTGGGGCGTGGCAGACCGCTGCCGGGTCGAGGAGGGAGACTTCTTCGCCAGCGTTGCCGGCGGGGCCGATATGTACCTCCTCAAGAGCGTGCTCCACAACTGGGACGACGAGGCTTGCCGACGCCTCCTCGCGCGCTGCCTCGAGGCGATGTCGAGCCGGGCCAGGCTGATGGTGATCGAGCGTGTTCGTCCGGAGGCTCCTGGGCATTCGACCCGCGACCGCGAGGTCGCGCGAACCGACCTGAACATGCTGGTGAGCCTGAGCGGCCGCGAGCGCAGCCTCGAGGAGTTCGTCCGTCTCTTCGCGGCGGCGGGCCTGGTGCTTGAAGGCGTGCGGGAGGCCAGCGCCGAGTGGAGCGTGCTGGACGTCCGCCGCGGCGCGGCGCGCACCTGACGCAGGTGTGGCATGCAGAACCACCTGACTGTCCACGCCGCGCCCTCGGCGCCGCTGCGCACGCGGTACCTAAGTTTGATGGCATGGTTGTTCGGCGTGTTCAATGCGGCCCGCCTGGTGTCGTACCTCCCAACGCTGTGGGTGATCGGGTCGGTGGGTGACTCCGGGCAGCACTCCCTGCTGACGTGGCTGATCTGGACAGGCGCGAATCTGACGATGGCGGCCTGGCTCTACGAGCAGGAAGGGCACAGAGTCACACGCTCCGTCGCCGTCAATGCCTGCAACTCCGCGATGTGCATGACCACCACGGTGCTGATTGCCGTTCTTCGCTTCTGACTCGTATCGCCCGCGGATCGCGTTACGGCGGACAGGCCCTGTCGCAGCGCCCCTGGCCTCCAAGCCGACATCGACTGTCTGCCATTCGATTGGCACTTTTGGGTCGCGACATGCCCGGCCGGTACCGAGGTTCGCCGCCGCAGACCAGTCGTCCACGCTGGCCTGCCCGGGAGTTGCCCTTCGTACACGGGTGGACTCGACCCGTTCCGGTCGTCGGGGCGCTGCAGGAGCAGCCCGTGCTGGCCGCCGCTTGACCGCCGATCCCGGGCCGCATTCAGCCTCCGCAGCCGGAACCGTGTGTCAAAGTCGGTAGGCCACGATGAGGATCGATGTCGCAAGGCACATCATCGAGTTGCAGACGTTGACGGCGATGGCTCGGTTCAGGTGTCGCCCGTTGTGTTCGTAAAGCCAGGCCGCCATCGTGGCATTGGCTCCAACCCACGTGACCCAGGTCAGCAGCGAATGCTGGCTGCTGTCGCCGCTGGTAAAGATGGCCACCAGGGTTGGCAGGTAGGCCAGTACCCGCACCGAATTGAACAGCGTGAACAGCCACGTCAGAACCGAGAGATAGGTGCTTGTGGCAGATGGGAGTTCTCGAACATCGGAAGTTGTCGTGTTCATGTGGCCCTCATCGCAACGTCGATGAGCCGCATCATCCGAACGCGGGCCAGCTTCGAGAAGACACGACTTGTTGAGGCGACTCTGAACCAGAAGTTGATGCAGCAACAGGAACCTCAGACCAATCGACAGTTCCGGGCGAATGGTCAGCTTCATGGTGCTGACTGAACCGAAAGTTGAGTCAGCCTCTTCCTGCCGAGCACTTCCCATGAGCATCTTGCCCGGCAACACTGTGCCCATCCACAGCACGGAGTAGCAGATGAACGGATTCTCGAGAGGCGTTGTTGTCGGCGCATTGACGTTGTGGATGGCCACGTCGGGCGCGCAAACAGCTTATCCCAGCAAGGCGATCCGCCTGATCGTCCCGACGCCTGCGGGAGGCCCGAGCGATGCGGCGGCCCGAGTCCTCGCCAAAGGCATGAGCGCCAGCCTCGGGCAAGAAGTGCTGGTGGAAAACCGGCCCGGTGGCAACACGGGCATCGCAGCCGGCGCCGTCCTGAACGCCGCCCCCGACGGCTACACGCTGTTCTTCGGGCTGGCGTCCAACGCCGGTTTGCCGCACCTCAGCAAGGCCTCGCCCTACAAGTCCATTGCCGAGTTCACGCCAGTCGCCGCGATTGGCGGCAACACGCAGTGCCTGGTGGTGACGGCTGGCCTGCCGGTCAAGTCACTCGCCGAGTTCGTTGCCTACGCGAAGGCCAGCCCGAAGCCGCTCTTGCGCGGGGCGAACAACGTCTCGGAAGACATGGTGGCCGGACAGGTGAGCGGCACCTTCGGCGTCGCGTTCGAGCGGGTGCCCTACAAAGGCGCGCCGCAATTGCTTCCCGACCTGCTCGAAGGGCGGATCCAGGCCGCCGTGATACCGGTGGGCGCGAGCATCCCGCACGTGAAAGCTGGCCGCCTGACGCTGCTGGGCTGCAGCATGGCCGAGCGGATCCCCGCGCTGCCGACAGTGCCGACCCTGGTCGAGTCCGGCGTCTCCGCGGCCCCGCTGATCACCGCGCACTTCGTGCTCGGCCCCCCGCGGCTGCCATCCGACATGGTCGACCGCCTCGCTGCGGCCGCGCAGCATGCGGCCAAGTCAACCGAGTTCAAGCAGGAGATGGAGCGCCTGCTCATCGTCGGCGGCCTCAGGTCGCCGGCCGAGACGCGCGAGCTGATGCTTCAGGCGGAAGCACAATACGTGCAGTTCGTCCGCGAGACGGGCGCCAGCATCGACTGAGCACAGGGGCTCAGCGGTGGCTCAACCAACTGGAGGCGCGTCGGCTGTTGCCGTGGTGCCAGGCCGGCCGCCCGTCCACGCTGGCCTCCCCCTTTGCGCTGGTCATCTGGGCCAGCTCGGTGCAGTGCACGGCAGCGAAGTCGGCGAACACGCGCAGGCGCAAGGTCCGGCGCAGTTCGGGTCGAAAGTACATGGCCAGCGGCGGCGGGTCCATCATCTCCCAGTCGAGCAGCGCTGCGATCAGGCGGCCGCTCGCCAAGTCCGCCTGCGCCGTGGCCGGCGCGATGCGCATCACGCCACCGTGATCCAAGGCCAGCGCGAGCAGGTTGTCGCGGTGGTTGGAGGTCAGCCACCCTCGCACCACCACCTCTTCGACGACCTCGCCCTGCGGCCCCGCCTGCCGGTACCGCCAAAGGTCCAGCAGTTTGCCGTAGGGATTTCGGTAGCTGAGGCAGTTGTGGTCGGCGAGGTCGCGCGGGTGGCGGGGAAAGCCCTGGCGCTTCCAATACTCCGGCGTGGCTGCGGTGACCTGCGCCATCACCGGCAGTTCGCGGCGCACCCAGCTGCCGGCCTCGAACCAGCCATGCAACAGCAGCAGGTCGCAGTCCTTCGCGGCTGGCTCTTCGAGGTGCAGCACGGTGCGAAGGTCGAGCGACAGGTCCGGATAGGTCGCATGGAACCCCGACAGTGCCGGGACGATGCAGTGCTGCAGAAGGAACGGTGTGCCACCGACGACCAGGGTTCCCTGTGGTCGTTGCCTCGCCTGCCGCAGGCCGTCGTCGGCCGCTTGCAATTGGGCCAGCAATGGGGCGCAGGCTTCGGCGTACTGCGCGCCATCTGCGGTGAGCTGGAGTCCGCGACTGCCGCGCTGGAACAGCGTGGCCCCGAGTTCCGCTTCAAGCGAGCTGATCAGCTTCGCTACGGCCTGCAAGGTCACGCCTTGCTGTCGCGCCGCGGCCGAGAGACTGCCGCCTTGTGCAGCAGCGAGGAAGTACTGAATCGCCTTGAGCTTGTCCATGTGGGAGGCAGTGTCGCGTGAGTCCGTCAAACAATGCAACTGCGCCATGGCCCGCCGAGGCACCTGCCCCGCCGCCATTTGTGTTCGACGATGGTGCCGCATACGAACTGATGATCGGACGTTGGAGCGCGCTGGTGGCGCAGCCGTTCCTGGACTGGCTGGCGCTTCCGCATGGCTTGGCATGGCTTGACGACGGCTGCGGTGATGGCTCGTTCACCCAGTCGCTCGTGTTGCATCGACATCCCGCGTCAGTGGTTGGCGTAGACCCGGCTCCAGCCCAACTGAACTTCGCGCGCCAGCGGGTGGCAACTGCCTCAGTTCGCTTCATGGAAGGGGATGCCCAGGCATTGCCGCTGCCGGACGCGTCCGTCGACGCGGCTGTCATGGCTTTGGTCCTCTTCTTCCTGCCAGACCCGCCACAAGGCGTGCGCGAACTGGTGCGTGTGGTCAAAGCCGGCGGGACGATTGCCGCCTATCACTGGGACCTTGCCGGCGGCGGTTTTCCGCTGCAGCCAATTCTCGATGCCGTGCATGCCGAAGGCTACCGGTCACAGCCGCCACCCAGTGCCTGGACGGCAACGCTGCAGGCATCGGAGCATCTCTGGCAGAACGCCGGCTTGTCGGACGTGCAGACCCGCCAGTTCGAGGTGAGCCGCGCCTTCGAGAGCTTCGATGAGTATTGGCGAACCGCGCATGGGAGCCCGCGCCTGCGTGAACTGTTCGCTACGCTCTCGTCAACCGCAATGCAACGATTGAGGGCGTGCGCACGTGAGAGGATCGGAAGCGCGGAAGATGGGCCCCTCGTCTTGAAGGCGAAGGCTAATGGCGTGAAGGGGGTAAAGCGCTGGGGCGCAGCCATTCGCCAAGGCTTGGCCAGCCTCGAAACCCCACTCTCTCACCTACCGTTTCCCCGGGACACCGACCGGGCCGCCGCTGACCATGGGGCGTGCTTCTCCTCACCCCGCCAGGCCCCGATAGCCACCGCCCTGCCCCGCCGCCATCGACGGCGAGCCACGCGTCGCCGTGGCGCCGCTTCGTCGGCTGCATGACCGCCGCCTGCTTCCTGACAACGCAGACCGCCGCCGTGGCCGGCCCGCACGAGGAGGGGGTCGCCGCCGGCCAGGCCGCGAACCCGATTGCCCGCGGCAACGTCACCACCCCGGGCGCCACCGCTGTGGTGCCAGGCTACACGACGACCCCTCCCGAGCGCAGCTACTACCGCCAGCCCAACCTGTCGTCGCAGGGCAGCGCGAGACTATCTGCCTGTGCTCTGACCCCCACCGACCCGCTCTGCCAAGCGCAGCGTGGCGCCTTCTCCTCGGCCAACACCCCGCGCACGGCGGTCGGCGCGGATGACCCTGCCGTCGCTGCCGCGCGCGCGATCGGCCGTACGCCATCGGCCGAGCTGGGCAGCCTGGCCGCCTACTACAGCGGTTGCACCACCACGGTTACCCCGGTGCCCGCCGGCATGCAGCCACGCAGTTGCCTGCGCTACGTCGGCGTCGGCAACTACAGCTGCAGCCGAAGCCTGACCGTCAGCACGACGCGAACCACCAGCTGCAACCCGGGCGATTGGTTCGCCCATGCGGCCTCCGGCCGCACCGGTCTGGACGTGCAGTGCCTGCCCGACCGCGCCGTTACCGCGCAGCACTTCCGCGTCACCCAGGACGGCAATCCGCTCAGCTTCTTCGACGTGGACATGACGACGCCGGTCGTCTTCCCGCAGATCGTGTCGGTTCTCGACACCACCTACTCGATGATCGACGGCCAGCCCATCCGCACGGCCGTCTGGGTGGCCGACAAGAGCTGCAGCGGATCGACCTGCAGCCTGACTGCGATGGTGGCCCCGGAGCGCGCCGAGGTCTGTACCGGTGGCGGCGACTCCGGCTACAGCTGCACCAGCGTCGAGCCCTTCCTCAAGGTCTACGCCGCCTGCCGTGCCGGCACGCAGAGCGGCGACAACATCCAGGACACCGTCTGCCAGGGCGACAGCGGCTGCACCACCACCGCCCTGGACGGCACCAAGTGCTACGCGCCCGCTCCCGGCTGGACGCCTTACGCCGGCATCGACATCACGGGCACCGTGGCCGGCACCTACTGGAACATCGACGCCGACCGGGCCGTGATCGGCTGGGCGCCCAACCCCGCCTTCGGCCCGATTCCGACGATGCGCCTGTCCTACACGCGGCCAGCCACCACCGTCACCGAGACCGACCGCTGGGACGACCAGTGCCCGACCCTGGACGTCGGTGGTCGCTGCACCACGACCTCGCCCGCCGTCTGCACCGATGGCCCGGCGACCAAGGTCGTCGACGGCGTGGCCGTCACCCGCGACTGCTGGGAGTACCGGAGCACCATGTCGTGCAGCGGCGGCGCGTCGGCCGACCAGTGCGCACCGCTGGTGGCAGCAGGCTGCACGCCGCAGTCGTCGACTTGCCGGCAGACCAATGCCGTCACCGGCCTGTGCGAGGTGTTCGAGGACGGCTACAGCTGCCCCGTGCCCGCCGAGACCGTCACCACCGCCAGCAACTGCCCGACCAACGTCTTCTGCCTGAGCGGCAACTGCTTCGACATCGGCGCGCCGAACGACCCCGACTTTGCGCGCAGCATGTCGATGCTCGAGGCCGGGCGCGAGGCAGGCATCTACCTGGACGCCGACCGCATGCAGGTCTTCAAGGGCGAGGAGAACCGCTGCCGCGACCGCCTGCTGAAGAACTGCTGCTACGCCGACGGCGCCGGCGCCGGCATGACGAACCAGAGCATCTTCGGCGGCGGCTCGCGTCTGGTCTTCGACGTGCTGATGAACTCGCAGAACCAGCAGTTCATCTACCAGGGCATCTCGGCGCTGCTGATGGGCGGCGGCTTCAGCGGCACGTTCACGACCTATGGCGTGACGGTGGCGGTCAATGGCGCCGCCCTGCCCGCTGGATCGGTGGCCGTGTATGCCGGCGACAGTCTGGTCGTGGCCTTCGACCCGTGGACGCTGGCCATCGCGGTGATCATCTACATCGTCCTCTCGATGATGTCCTGCAACGAGGACGAGGGGAAGCTGGCGATGAAGGAAGGCGCCAAGCTGTGCCACACGATCGGCACCTGGTGCTCATCCTGCTTCCGGGTCCTGGGCGTGTGCGTGTCCTGCGTCGAGCACACCACCTCGAAGTGCTGCTTCAACTCGATGCTGGCGCGCATCGTCAATGAACAGGGCCGCGCGCAGATCGGCAAGGGCTGGGGCGGTGCGCAGAACGCCGACTGCTCCGGCTTCACCGTCGCGCAATTGCAGGCGCTCAACTTCGCTGCGATGGACCTGTCGGAGTTCTACGCGTCGCTGGTGCCGACCCTGCCGAACGTCAACGCGCTGCAGGCCGGCAGCGCCAGCCGCGTGCCCACCTGCTACTACGGCCAGGGGAAGTGCCAATGAGGGCCATCACCGTTCTGGTCGGCGCCGCATGCGCCTTGTTTGTCAGCACTGCCATGGCTCAGGAACGACTGCAGGTCCGCGATGCCAGGCAGCTGATGCTGTCGGCCCTGGACGCACCCGACGGCAAGGCCCACGGGGTCCTGGTCGGCGAGGTCGCCGACGCGATCTCGAAGCGCTTCAGCGCCACGACGCCGATCTACATCGACGTGAGCACCGAGAAGCGCTACGCCCAGCCCGGCTGCAGTCGCCTGAACGTGCGCTTCTGGCAAGACGGCGTGCAGTTGCCGAACTACGGCGCTGGCGGCGTGCAGGCACCGCGGCGGCAGACCATCGACTTCGGCATCAACTACTGCCGTGACGGCCAGCCGCCGCGGTCGCCCGTCTTGATGGACATGAGGCGGCGCCCATGACGCTGCGCCGCCCTGCCTCGCGCCAAGTTCGGCTCGCACTCTGCCTCGTTGTCATGCTTGGCAGCGGGACGGCCACCCTGGCGCAGCCGCAAGACCCCGGACGGCCGTACTGGTCCGACAACTGGCGCGGCTGGCACTTCTACGAGGAGTCGGAGATCCCTCCGCCCGAACCACCGGCTTCCGCACCTCGGCAGGCCGCAACGCCATCGAGTGCCGCCACTGCACCGCGGCGGTCGCCCGCGAAGCTCCCGGAGGTCGTCGAGTTCGAGCGCCTGCAGAAGGCCCTCGAGGAGCGCCGGCACATCGCCATCATGCGGCCGACCGAAGCCAACGTACGCCGCTACATGGAGCTGGAGGCCCAGGTGGTGTCGCGCGCATCCACCTTCGCCGACGTGGCGCAGCGCATCGCTTGGGCCAGCCCCGAGCTCGACCCCACGCTCCAGGGG
>JAKLLB010000028.1 GCA_023150345.1 Aquabacterium sp. | reverse complement strand
CGAGGCGCTGCGCGAGCCGCTGGAGTCGCGCCACATCACCATCTCGCGCGCAGCGTTGCAGGCGCGCTTTCCAGCGGCGTTCCAGCTCGTGGCGGCCATGAACCCCTGCCCCTGCGGTTGGCTGGGCGCACCTGCCGGCCAGGGCCGCGCCTGCCGCTGCACACCCGAGCAGGTGGCGCGCTACCAGTCGCGGCTCTCGGGGCCACTGCTCGACCGGATCGACCTGCAGGTGGAAGTCAGCCCGCTGCCACCCCAAGAGCTGCTGGCCCTGCCCGAGGGCGACAGCAGTGCCCAGGTGGCCGAGCGCGCGGCTCGGGCCTGTCAGACGCAGCATGCGCGCCAAGGCTGCGCCAATGCCCAGCTCGAGGCCGCCGCCCTGGATGCGCACTGCACCCTGGCCGCACCGGCATCGGCCTTCCTGCGCCAGGCGGCGCTGAAACTTGGCTGGAGCGCGCGGGCGTTGCACCGTGCACTCAAGGTGGCCCGCACGATCGCCGACCTGGCCGGCGAGGCCGACATCGCCACCGTGCACCTGGCCGAGGCGCTGCAGTATCGGCGGGCGTTGCCTGGGCGGTAGGCCGAGCGCCATCACCCGGGCACTCGGCGGCAATGGGGCCTGTTCCCTAGCCCGGAGCCTGTCGGGCTTTGGGACGGGTTCCTAGATGAACCCGAGGTCGCGTGTCCCGAAGTGGGCCAGGTTCGGGAAGAGGTCGAGCAGTTCGGCGTCGGACAGACCGAACCAGCGCCCCAAGGTGGCGCCGAGCTGGTCGACCGAGGTGGTGGGCAGCAGCGCGCCGTTGCCGAGCTGGTCGGGGCTGGAGTCGAAGTTGTTGTTGGTGGCGTTCTTCGCACCCAGCACGGGTAGGGCGCCGTAGACCGCGCCGCCACGCACGGCACCTCCCATCACGAAGTGGTGGCCGCCCCAGCCGTGATCGGTGCCGTCGCCGTTGCTCGTGAACGTGCGGCCGAAGTCGCTGGCGGTGAACAGCGTCACCTGGTTGCGCAGGCCCAGACCGCCCATCACCGTATCGAAGTAGGCCATGCCGTGGGCCAGTCGGGCGAGCAGATCAGCCTGATTGCGGTTCTGGCTGTCGTGGGTGTCGAAGCCGCCCAGGCTGACGAAGAAGACCTGGCGCCGTGCGCCCAGGGTGGTGCGGCCGGCGTCGATCATGCGCGCCACCACCTGCAGTTGCTGCGCCAGGGTGCTGGATGCGGTGCTTCCCGTGAGGGGATTCGGGTATCGCAGCAGCGGGTCGTCGTTGGCACTGTACGACGCGCCGGCTGCCGGGGGGGTGCCAAACGGCGCGCTGCCTGCCGGCCGCAGCGCGTTGCGCAGCGCCAGCTCGGTGGCCATCGACCGCGCGGCCACAGCGGACAGGTCCGCTTCGAGCACATGGCTGCCACGCGCACTGCCAACGATGCGCTCCATCGCCTGGGCCACGGCGCTGGAACCATAGACCTTGCCGCTGCTGTCGCTGCCCAGCCGGATGGCGCCGTTGGAACTCACCTGGTACTGGTTGACCGTATCGCCGGCCAGCCACACCGCATTGCCGGCCGCCGACACCGACGTGAACACCGGCATGCCGTTCATTGCCGCCAGGCGATCACCCATGCGTCCGCCCCAGCCTCGTGTGGCACCCTCCGGGGCCAGCGCCTGCCAGGTATTGGCCTGATCGTTGTGCGAGTACAGGTTCTCGGGCTTGGGATGGGAGGCCAGCGTGTACTGCGCCTTGGTGGTGGGCATGACCAGCGGCCCGATGTTCGACAGAACGGCCAGGCGGCGATCGGTGTTGAACAGCCCCTGCAAAGGCCCCAGCACCGGGTGCAATGCCACTGGCCGCGGCAGGGCCACGGCGGGCATCAGCGGCAACACGCCGCCCAGACGCGCAGGAGTGCCAGCCGCCGCTGCTGGGTTGGGCGGCGTGCCCGGCGCAAGCAACGCGATCGGGTCCGGCGCCTGGCTGCGTACCGCGGTGTAGTTGACCCAGGAGGCGCTGTCGGTGGGCAGCACGGTGTTGTAGGCATCGTTGCCGCCGAACAGGAACAGGCACACCAGCGCCTTGTAGTCGCCGGCGCTCTGGGCGGCAGCGCTGCCCAGAGCGGCCAGGTTCAGTGCCAGGGGCGCCGCAGCGGCGTGCGCCGAGAGGGCCGCGGCACGGCACAGCCATTGCCGGCGGGAAGCGTCGATGTGCGTCATGGTGATGGGCTCCCGCTCACTTCTGGACCTGGAACTCGGGCGATACGGCGGTGAGGAACACCGCCGCGTTGACCCGGTTGCGCTTTGCCTTGGCCACCTGGTCGGCATTGGTGGTCGTGGGCGTGGGTACCGCGATGGCCGATACCGCGTTGACGATCTCGGTGCGCAACGCGCCCGCCGGCGCGGCGCCCAACAGCTTGACGCCGACCTGGTCGACCAGCGTGGCCGGCTGCTCGGCCAGTGCCAGCTCGGCGGCGAAGTCGGGCTGCATGTCGTTGCGCTTGCGGGTGCTGTCGTAGCTGCCGACGCCGCTGCCCACCGCGTTGCGGATGTAGTTCACATAGCCGGCCGCACTGGTCTCATGCAGGATCTGCATCTCGGGTACGGCCAGATCGTGCGAGGCGGCCAGGGTGCCCGGCGGCACATAGCCTGGACGGAAGAAGTTGAAGACCGAGGGCGACTTCAGCGGCGCCTGCGCCAGCGCCGTGCCGGGGTTGCTGGTGTCGCCCAGGCGGTACCAGGCCGAATCGGACGCATAGCTGAAGGCCCGCATCAGTGCCGTCAGGCGCAGCACCGGCTCGCGCACCTTGCCGGCCAGCGACGACCGGGCACTGGTCGGACTCAGATACCGCGCTTCCTGGGCCAGGAGCATGGCCCGCAGCACGGCCTTGAGATCGCCGCGCACGCCACGCCCGTTGTTGTCGAACGCACGCGCCACTGCAGCCACATAGGCGGGACTGGGGTTGCCGGTCACAAAGCGCTGGATGAGTTGGCGTGCCACGAACGGCCCCACGTTCGGATGCTGGAACAGCGCGTCCATCGCCACCGTCAAGCTGCCCATCGGGTCGGCCACCGGTTGCGCCGGTATGGTGACGCCGAGAAAGCGCTTCTCTTCGGTGCTGTGGTAGGCCGGATACGCCACCATGGGCTTGAAGCCGCGGTCCGGGTCCTTCAGGTCACCATTGCTGCCGTAGAGGAAGCAGTTCTTGTGCGGCGCGGCCGGGCAGGCCCAGCTGAAGCCGGTGAACACCTTCGCAAGCCCCGCGATGTCGGCCGGGCCGTAGGTGGGGATGGTCTGTCCTGCCGCGTCGCGGCGCGGCGTGCCGTCGGCATTGAGCTGCACCAGTCCGATCGAGAACAGCTGCATCACCTCGCGGGCGTAGTTCTCGTCGGGCACGCGCCCGGTTGCCGGATCGGCCTTCTGGTTCTTCAGGTGCGACAGGTACACGCCCATCATCGGATGCAGCGAAACGGCCTGCAGCAGGTCGCGGTAGTTGCCGTATGCATGCTGCGCGAGCATGTCGTACCAGGCCGCCACGGCGCGCGGGTCGCTGCCGGGCGGGCCATCCAGCGAGATCACGAACAGCTCCGACAGCGCAAAGGCCGTGCGCATGCGCAACTGGTCGGGCGCCGTGAGCGCGAGCTTCCAGAAGGCGTTGTAGACCTCGCCACTACCGGCCTTGCGCGTGGGATCGGCAGCCTTGATCGCAGCATCGGCGGCTTCCCAGTAGGCGCGCGCCGCGCCGGGCGAACCCAGCGAGAACTGCCGCTCCATCCATGCCGCCGGGCCGATGGCCTGCACTTCGGAGATGGCCGCTGCCGTCGGCCCGAAGGTGGCCTGCGTGAGAAAACGATGCGCGTCGGCCACCGACAGCGGCACACCGCTGCCACCGTTTGCCGGCGGCACCTTGGGCCCGCCGGGCGCACCTGGCACCACCGGTACCGACGGCACCGACGGGTCGACGGGTTCCTCGGTGGTCACGCCATGTGCGGCCAGCACCGACGCCGCGGGCTGTGTGTCCGCTTGTTCGGCCGGATCGACGCCACCCCCACCACAACCTGCCACCAGGGCCGCCACCGCCAATGCAGCCGGTGCGCCCCGCCAGGTACGCCAAATGGTTCCGATGGTCATGACCACCCCCTCGAATGAGTGCCTCGGGGGCGGATTCTGCGCAGCACGAACCGTTGGCTCGCGCCAAATCCGTCACGAACCGCCGTACGCTTACCGGCAGTTGCCTGACTTACAGCAAGGCCGCCAGCGCGCGCTTGGCGTCGTCCAGCGCCAGCCCTTCGGCTGCTGCCCAGGCCTCGAGCTGATCGGCGCCGATGTGGCCGACGTTGAAGTAGCGCGCCTGCGGATGTGCCAGGTAGAAGCCGCTGACGCTGGCCGCCGGGGTCATGGCCAGGTTCTCGGTCAGGCCCATGCCGATCTCGCCGGCACCGAGCAGCTCGAACATCGGCCGCTTGATGCCGTGGGCCGGGCAGGCCGGGTAGCCCGGTGCCGGCCGGATGCCGCGATAGGCTTCGGCCACCAGCTGCGCGTTCGACAGCGGCGCGCCCGCCTCGTCGGCGGCGTAGCCCCAGAACTCGGTGCGCACGCGCTGGTGCAGTCGCTCGGCGAAGGCCTCGGCCAGGCGGTCGGCCAGCGCCTTGACGATGATGGCCGAGTAGTCGTCGTGCGCAGCCTCGAAGCGACGCACCTGCTCGTCCACGCCCAGCCCGGCGGTCACCGCGAACAGACCGGCGTAGTCGGCGCGCACGCCGCGCGGCGCGACGAAGTCGGCCAGGCTGCGGTTGGGACGTGCCACGCCGTCGTCGACCGGGCGCACGGTCTGGTTGCGCAGCGGCCGCCAGCGCAGCAGCACCTGGCTGCGCGACTCGTCGGCATAGAACTCGATGGTGTCGTCGTCCACGGTGTTGGCCGGCAGCAGCGCGAACACGCCGTGCGCCTGCAGCCAACGGCCGTCGATCAGGCGCTGCAGCATGCGCCGGGCGTCTTCATGCACGCGCGTGGCCTCGGCACCGACGACGGGGTCGCTCAGTATGGCTGGGTAGCGACCGGCCAGGTCCCAGGTCTGGAAGTACGGGCCCCAGTCGATGCAGGCGGCCAGCTCGGCCAGGTCCTGGTTGCGCAACACGCGTCGGCCGATGAAGCGCGGCTTGGGCGGCTCGTAGGCGGTCCAGTCGAGCCGGGCGCGGTTGGCACGCGCCTGCGCCCAGCCCACCAGCGGTGTGGCCGGGCGGCCGGCATGGCGGGCGCGCACGCGCTCGTCGTCGGCGCGCAGCTCGGCGCGGAATGCGTCGCCGCGCTCCTCGGACAGCAGCTCCGCGCACACGCCCACCGAACGCGATGCATCGGGCACGTAGACCACCGGTCCTTCGTAGTGCGGCGCGATCTTCACCGCGGTGTGCACGCGGCTGGTGGTGGCGCCGCCGATCAGTAGCGGGATCTGGCGCAAGCGGAACCAGTCGTCGCGCTGCATCTCGGCGGCCACGTGCTGCATTTCCTCGAGGCTGGGTGTGATCAGGCCGGACAGCCCCACGATGTCGGCACCCTCGACGCGCGCCTTGGCCAGGATGTCCTGGCAGGGCACCATCACGCCCATGTTCACGACTTCGAAGTTGTTGCACTGGAGCACGACGGTGACGATGTTCTTGCCGATATCGTGCACGTCTCCCTTCACGGTGGCGACGACGATGCGGCCCTTGGGGCGCACCTCGCCACCGGCCGCGGCGAGCGTGCGCTTTTCCTCCTCGATGTAGGGCACGAGGTGGGCCACCGCCTGCTTCATCACGCGCGCGCTCTTGACCACCTGCGGCAGGAACATCTTGCCCGCGCCGAACAGGTCGCCCACCGTGTTCATGCCGGCCATCAGCGGGCCCTCGATCACGTGCAGCGGCCGCCCGCCCTCGGCGCGGATGTGCTGCCAGCACTCCTCGGTGTCGGCCACGATGTGGTCGGTGATGCCGTGCACCAGCGCATGGGACAGCCGCTCGCGCACCGGCAGTGCCCGCCAGGCCAGGCGTGCGCTGTCGTCGCGCGCCGACCCCTTGACCGCGTCGGCGATCTCGAGCAGGCGCTCGGTGGCGTCGGGGCGGCGGTTGAGCACCACGTCCTCCACACGCTCGCGCAGGTCGGGCTCGAGCTCGTCGTACACGCCCACCATGCCGGCGTTGACGATGCCCATGTCCAGGCCCGCGGCGATGGCGTGATAGAGGAACACGGTGTGGATGGCCTCGCGCACCGGGTCGTTGCCACGGAAGCTGAAGCTGACATTGCTGATGCCGCCCGACACCTTGGCCCCGGGCAGGTGGCGCTTGATCCAGCGCGTGGCCTCGATGAAGTCGACCGCGTAGTTGGCGTGCTCCTCGATGCCGGTGGCGATGGCAAAGACATTGGGGTCGAAGACGATGTCCTCCGCCGGGAAGCCGACTTCCTCGACCAGGATGCGGTAGGCACGCGCGCAGATCGCCGTCTTGCGCTCGAAGGTGTCGGCCTGCCCCTGCTCGTCGAAGGCCATCACCACGGCTGCCGCACCGTAGCGGCGCACCCGCGTGGCCTGGCGCCGGAACTCGGCCTCACCCTCCTTCATCGACAAGCTGTTGACGATGCCCTTGCCCTGCAGGCACTGCAAGCCGGCCTCGATCACCTCCCACTTCGACGAATCGATCATGATCGGCACGCGCGCGATCTCCGGCTCGCTGCCGATGAGATGCAGGAAGCGCACCATCGCGGCCTTGCTGTCGAGCATGGCCTCGTCCATGTTGACGTCGATGATCTGCGCGCCGTTGTCGACCTGCTGGCGGGCCACCGACAGCGCATCCTCGAAGCGCCCTTCGAGGATCATGCGGGCGAAGGCGCGCGAGCCGGTGACGTTGGTGCGCTCGCCGATGTTGACGAACAGCGAGCCCGCGCCGATGGTCACGGCCTCCAGACCCGACAGGCGCATGGGCGCGACAGCCGGCGCGGCGCTGGCGGGTTCGGCGGCAGTGTTGGGGTTGGACTTCATGGCGGTTTCACCCAGGGCAATGCAAGCATGGGTGAGCGCCGTTGCGGCAGACCGCAGGTGCCTGGGGCACCACGCGGTGGCTCCGAGCCTGGCGGCAAACCCCTGCATTCATGGGGGGTGCCGTTGCAACGCTCCTCGGAGAATGCGGGATTCTACCGACGTCGCCTCACGGCTGCACACTGCGCTTACACGCGGTAAGCCGCAGATGACCGGCCGCCGCGATGCAATTGCCCACCATGTCCGAACCCATCGTCGCGCCCAGCAAGCGGATGCCGTGCGCCGCTGTGGCCATCGCCGCCGCTGCAAGCCTGTGGCTGGCCGGGTGTGCCCAGACACCCAACTCGGCACCGGGCACACGCCCAGGCGCTGCTGCCGCCGCCAGCGGCGTGGCCCCCTCGGCACGCACCGAGCCGCGGCTCGGCGCCCCAGGTTCGCCCTCGGCCAGCGCTGCGGCCGGTACCGCCAGCGCTGCGGCCACCCCACTTTCCAGCGAGCAGCGCTGGCTCAGCCAGTGGTTCGACGGCACGCCGGTGCGCATCACGGGCCAGTCCGACGGCCGCGCCCTGCTGCTGGCGGTGCCGCTCGACTTCGCCTTCGATGCCCAGTCGCCACGCCCCAAGCCGGCGCTGCAGGCCGTGCTCGACAAGGTCGGCCAAAGCCTGAAGCGGCAGCCCGCCACACGGTTGCGCATCGGCGCGCCCGGCCCCGCCGCACGCGCGTTGTCGGCGCGTGCGCATGTGCTGGCCCAGGGCGTGGCGTCCTATCGCGTGGAGGCGTCGGCCCAGACCGTGGGTGAAGATGTGCTGCTGCGCCTGAGCCTGGCGCCACTCACGCGGCCAGCAGGCCCGTGAGCAGCGGATCGCGCCGCGACCGCGGCCGGTAGGCGCGCACGGCGCGGGCCACGGCGGCGATGTGGTCGGGGGTCGTGCCGCAGCAGCCGCCGACGATGTTCAGAAAGCCAGCCTGCGCGAACTCGGCGAGCATGCGCGCGGTGGTGTCGGGGGTTTCGTCGAAACCGGTTTCGCTCATCGGGTTGGGCAGACCGGCATTCGGATAACAACTGATGTAGGTGTCGCCCGCCAGCCGTGCCAGCTCCTCGATGTAGGGTCGCATCAGGGCGGCACCCAGCGCGCAGTTCAGGCCCACGGCCAGCGGGCGTGCATGGCGCACCGAATGCCAGAATGCGCCCACGGTCTGGCCCGACAGGATGCGCCCCGAGGCGTCGGTGACAGTGCCCGAGATGACGACCGGCAGCCGCTCGCCGGTGGCCTCCATCAGCTCGTCCAGGGCGAAGATGGCCGCCTTGGCGTTGAGGGTGTCGAAGATGGTCTCGACCAGGAACAGGTCGGCGCCCCCCTCGAGCAGACCCTCGGCCTGCTCCAGGTAGGCCGCGCGCAACTGCTCGAAGCTGACGTTGCGCGCGCCAGGATCGTTCACGTCCGGGCTGATGCTGGCGGTGCGCGGCGTGGGGCCCAGGGCGCCCGCCACGTAGCGCGCGCGCCCATCGGCCGCGGTGGCGGCGTCGGCGGCACGGCGCGCCAGGCGCGCGGCCTCGACGTTCATCTCGCGCGCCAATGCGCCCAGGCCGTAGTCTTCCTGGGCGATGGCCGTGGCACCGAAGGTATTGGTCTCGATGATGTCGGCCCCGGCAGCCAGATAGGCGGCGTGGATCTCCTCGATGACGTCGGGCCGGGTGAGCACCAGCAGATCGTTGTTGCCCTTGAGGTCGCGCGGGTGCTCGCGCAACCGTGCCCCGCGGAAGTCGTCCTCGCCCAGGCGGTAGCGCTGGATCATGGTACCCATGGCGCCGTCGATGACGACGATGCGCTGAGCCAGCAATTCGGGCAGCGCGGTGGCTCGGGTGTAGCGCGGCGAGGAGGACGGGATGCTCATGGCACTGGATTGTAGGAAGCGCGGCAAGTGCCTGCCGGCGTCACTTCATGTCGGGCGGCACCATCGGCTGCGTCTGCTCGAACAGCGAGGCCCTGAACTCCTGCGACGGCGCACCCGGGCCGGCCGAGTCGTCGGTGAGCGCCCACAGGCCCAGGGCCTTGGCCGACATGGGCTTGGCAAACAGATAGCCTTGCAGCTCGTCGCAGCCCAGCTGCACCAGCACGTCGCGCTGGCCTTCGGTTTCGACGCCTTCGGCCACCACACGCAGGCCCAGCGCATGCGCCAGCTTGACCAGCGCATCCACAATGGAGCGCGAGTCGCGGTTGAACTCGATGTCCTGCACGAACGAGGCGTCTACCTTCAGCTCGGCCGCCGGCAACTGGCGCAGGTACGACAGGCTGTTCTGGCCGACGCCGAAGTCGTCGATCGACACATGCAGCCCCGCCTGCCTCATTTTCGCGAAGGTGCGGCGGGTGACCTCGGTGTTCTCCATCGCCACGGTCTCGGTGATCTCGCAGGTGAAGCGCGCAGGCTGCAGACCGTGCAGCTTGAGCGTGGCTTCCAGGCGCTCGACGAGTTCGTCCTCGCGCATCTGGTGCGCCGAGATGTTGATGGCCACTCGCATGCGCAGCCCTTGATCGCGCCACTGCGCGGCCTGGCGGCAGGCATCCTCGATCACCCAGTGGCCGATGGCATTGATCAGGCCATGGCGCTCGGCCAGCGGCACGAACACCGCCGGGCTGACCATGCCGCGCTTGGGGTGGTGCCAGCGCAGCAGGGCCTCGGCGGCCGTGATCTGCAGGCTGCTGGCGTCGATCTTGGGCTGATAGAACAACTCAAGTTCCCCGCGGGCCACGGCCAGGCGCAGGTCGGCCACCAATTCGGCCTGTTCGCGGGTGTTGGTTTCCATGCGCGGCTCGAACACCATGTGCGCGTTGCCGCCAGCGAGCTTGACCGCGCGCATGGCGGCGTGTGCGCGACTGACCAGCCGCTGGCGCGAGCCATGCTCGGGGTAGGCCGCCACCCCCACCGAGCAGCCGATGTGCTCGGGCGCACCCTCGACCACGCAGGGCCGCGCCAGCTCCTTGACCATGCGCGCGGCCAGCGACTGCGCCTGCGCCAGGTCGAGGTTCAGCAAGACGAGGTATTCGTCACCGCTCATCGGCGCGACCACCGCCTTGGGACCGGCCGCGGTGATCATGCGCGAGGCCAGCTCATGCACCACGGCATCGCCCACGCCGAAACCGTGGCGCTCGTTGATGTGCCCGAGCTTGTCGAAGTTGACGAACAGCACGCAGAAGTGCCGCCCTTCGCGGTCGGCCTTGTGGGCCAGGGTATCGAGTTCGGCATCGAAGCGCGTACGCGGCACCAGGCCGGGCGGCAGCTGCCCGTCGTAGTCGCCCAGTCGCGTGGTGGCCGCGTCGAGGTCGGCACTGAGCAGTTCGCGGCGGTGGCGCTCGCGCAGGTACAGTGTGCCGAACCACAGCGCCAGTGCCGCCAGCGCGATGAGCAGCACGACCATGACCATCAGCCAGACCATGGGCAGGCCCGCACTGGCTACGGTGGTGTCGGTGGGCATCGGGGTGTGAGGATGGAGTGAGGGTGGTGCCGGTGCGTCAGTGGGGCCCGAATCCGATGGCGCGACGTTGCCGGACCTCGGGCTTGACGCGGTGCTCGCCTTCGAGTTGCGCCAGGAACTCGTCGGGCGTGAAGGCATCGCCCAGCAGCTCGGTTTGCCGGCGCACCGCAGCGAAGTCGCCCGGGGTGAGCAGATCCAGCGCGCCCAGGCGCTGCACGTGCTGCGCATCGGGCTCGCCCGCATCGGCCAGCGCTTCGGTGCGGAACATGCGCACACGCTGCTCGGGTGTCAGCGCACGAAAGCCGATCTTGAACGTGAAGCGTCGCAGTGCCGCCTCGTCCAGGTCTTCGAACAGGTTGGTGGTGCAAACGAAGACGCCGGCATAGCGCTCCATCCCGGCCAGCATCTCGTTGACCTCGGTGACCTCGTAGTGGCGCTCGGCGCGGCGGCGGCTGCGCAGAAAGCTGTCGGCCTCGTCGAGCAGCAGCACCGCCTGCTCGGCCTCGGCCTCGGCAAACATGCGCGCCATGTTGGACTCGGTCTCGCCGACGAACTTGCTCACCAGATCGCTGGCCAGGCGCACCATCAGCGGACGGCCCAGCTGCTGCGCGATGTGCTCGGCCAGCGCGGTCTTGCCGCTGCCGGGCAGGCCGTGCAGGCACAACGTGCCGTGGCCGCGTCTGCGCAGTGACTCGACGATGCGCTCGATCGGAAAACGCGACTCCAGGTTCAGCAGCGACATGTCGTACTGCGTCACCACCGGCCGCGGTCGGCTGCCGCCGGCGTCGTGGCCCAGCGCGCGGTCGGCATGGCTGAGCTGGCGCTCGAGCAGCGCCTCGGCTTCGTGGGGCTCGCCGGCCAACTGCGCAAACCGCGCGGCGGTGCGGATCTGCGCCGGCGTGAGGCCGCGACGCTCGGCCAGGTGGGCCACGAAGGCCTCGCTCACCGGTTGGTCGGCCAGCGCGCGGCGCACCAACGCCAGGCGCGCACCCGGCGGCGGCGACTTCAGCTCGAGGTGGTACTGGAAGCGGCGCCGGAACGCCGGGTCGATCTGCTCGATGCGGTTGGTGATCCAGATCACCGGCACGCGGTTGGACTCGAGCACCTGGTTCACCCAGGCCTTGCCACTGACGCTGCCGGTGGGCGCGCCGCCCTCGCCGGTGCTGTCGATGCGCGCCATCCATTGCGCCGCGTCGGTCGACAGCGGTGGGAACACGTCCTCGACCTCGTCGAACAGCAGCGCCACGTCGGGCGTGCCCTTGAGGAACACCTGGCTGATCTGCAGCGAGCGGTAGCGGTCGCGGCCCGACAGCGAGTGGCCGTCGCGGTCGGCGTACTCCACCTCGTAGAGCTGCAGGTCGGCTTCGCGTGCGCACACCTTGGCCAGCTCGGTCTTGCCGGTACCCGGCGGCCCGTACAGCAACACGTTCACGCCGCTGGCCTGGCGCGCCACGGCATTGCGCAGCAGACGCGTGAGCACCTGGGCGTCTTCGGCCACGAAGGCGAAGTCGGCCAGCGCCAGCTCCGACTTGGGCGCGGGCCGGGTGAACACCGCCATCAGCTCGTCGGGCCCCTGGTACTCGCGCATCAGCACCGGCGGCAACTGCTCGCTGACCTTCATCAGGTCGGCCAGGTCGGTGATGTTGTGCTCGGAGATGAGGTTCTCCACCATCCCGATGCGCTCGAGCCGGCTGCCCGCGCGCAGCGCCTCGGCCACCTCGCGCTCGTCGACCCCCGCCACCGCGGCAATGGCGGCGTAGGCCTGCTGCGCATTGCTGACCTTGAACTCGACCAGCAGACCGCGCAGCTCGCGCTGGTAGCGCGCCAGGGTGCCGTACAGCAGCAGTGCGCGCTCGGCCGGGTTGAGCTGCAGCAGGCCGGCCAGCACGTCGATGTTGCGTTGCACCAGGGTGGATTGCTTCTTCAGGTCACGGGCCAGCCAGTCGCAGGTAGCCGACAGCGCCGCCGCCAGATCCTTGGGCGCATCCTTGATGTACTCGTCGAGGTAGAAGAACAGCGTGCCCTCTTCGTAGGGCCCACGCCAGGCGCCGTGCCGCTCGATGAAGGCGCGATCGGCCAGTGACTCGTGGCCGCGCCACAGCGGATTGCCCTCGCAGCGTCGAACCAGATAGGCGCGCAGCCGCACCAGCACGCTGCCTGGCCACACGAGGTGGCGCCCCACCAGTGCCAGCAAGCCCGCCCAGTCGCGCCGCAGGTTGAACTGCCCGGGCTGGCGCAACGTGAGCGTCAGCACGAAGTGCGAGCACAGGCGGTCGAGCACGGGCGCCTGCGCCAAGCCTGGCGAGGCGATCCACTGTGCACTGCCGTGCCCCTTCATCATGGCGACCCCCGAGCGCGCGGGTGCTCGTACACCCGATGCCGGGGCCATCTTGGCGCACCCGGTGCGCCCCGGCAAGGGGCGGGGTCTTGGGAAAAGCGGGGGAATCGCCCTGCGACGCGGCGCCCGGCAGACGCCGGGCGACGCGCCGGGCGTCAGTGCATGATCACCGGCTGCTGCGCCAGGGCGGTGTAACGCGCGATGAATTCATCCATGGCCTCCTCGGTCGGCCCACCCTCGACGATGCGCTGCACGCCCTCCTGGAACTGCTGGGCCAGCATGCCTTGCAGGAAGATCTCCTTGCGGGCGAACTTGTCGACGATTTCGTAGCCTCCGCGCGACAGGGCCGGCGCCGCCTCGGCCTCGACCCCGCCAGGAACCTCGATGGCGACGACGACGTACTGGCGCGAGTCGTAGAGCATTTGCATGTCACAAGCCTCCTTATGCCTCCCATCTGACGCCACCGCCTGGGAAATCAAGGCGCCATCGTTCACGGCCCCGGCTCGGCCGCCAGCGTCAGCTCCAGCGGCGGGCCCCCGCGCAGCGGTGTGAGCCGCAGCCGCACGGGCCAGTGGCCGCGGGCCGGGTCGAGCCAGACATCGACACGCAGGTCTTCCAGGCGGTCCGGCTCGCGGTGCAGCCACAGCGCCTGCACCGGCCCCATCGGGGTGTCGACCTGCTCGCGCCCGCGCAGACGGAAGGTCCAGTTGCCTGCGCCGCCGCGGGCGCCGACCACGAAAAAGCTCAGTTCGGCGGGCGCCGCCTGGCCAGCCGCGGCCGCCGCCTCATGGATTCCGACCAGCTGCAGGATCCAGCCCAGGCGGTCCTGCGCACCGGGCCAGGCCCGGTGCTCGGCCGAGTTGCCGGAATAGACGATGCGCCCTTCGTCGCGCAGAAAGTTGGCCGCCTGGGCGGCCCTGCGGCGCCGGCGATCGACGAAGCGCTCAGGCGCTACGCCGTGGCGGTCGATCACACCCTCGCTGACTTGATCGGCCAAGGGCAGCGCGCCGCTGCGGGAGCGGAACTCCAGACGGTAACGGGCACCGTCGCTGTACCAGCTCAGCCGAGCCTCGCCCTGCAACTGCCCTCGGCGCAGCGCATAGGTCAGTTGTGCCGAGCCCGGCAGCTGAGGCTGGTAGAGCGGCGGCGGCGTGTCGCCTTCGCCACTCGCCGCGCTCTCGGCATCGAACACCTCACTCGCGGACGACTCGGTCGATGCGCCCGTCGCTGCAGACATCCCAGGATCAGTGGCGGGACCGCTCGCCACCGGATCGCTGCGCCCCGCGGATGCCGCCGACAACGGGCCGCCTGCGCCTGTGCCCCGCCAGCCCGGCACATCGCTGTCCGGCCGCAACGGGTCGGACTGTGCCCCCGCTGCCACGGCCGGGGGCTGGGCACTTTGCGCAACCGGCTCTGTAGCCGGCGCACTGGACTCGGGTGGCAACGGCGCGTCGGGGCGCACGGTCACCGACACCACCGACACCACGGTCAGCGCCCCTCGCTGCGCGTTTCGAGGCGCCGCCGGGGTTGGGTGCTCGCCGGGAAGCACCAGCGCGGCGTGCACGGCGACCACGGCCGCCACCGCGGCCGCCGCACGAATGCGCCGTCCGGCTGGCATGCGCCACACGGCGGATAAGCCCTCGACCATCGGACAATGCTGCCATCAACCGCAGCCCGGCCCGCGCGCCGGCACCGCACACCCATGAAACTCGCCACTCTGCGCGACGGGTCGCGCGACGGTCAGCTGATCGTCGTTTCGCGCGACCTGTCGCTGGCGCACTACGCCACCGGCATCGCCACCCGCATGCAACACGTGCTCGACGACTGGAACTTCCTGTCGCCGCAGCTCAACGACCTGTCGGTCACCCTCAACCACGGCAAGGCCCGGCATGCCTTCGCCTTCGACCCGCGCCAATGCCTGGCGCCGCTGCCGCGCACCTGCGGCTGGTGGGTGCCGCAGGCGACCGACGGCGACGCGAACCGTGGCGACATGCCGACACTGCAGACGGCCCCGGGCGACAGCCTGCTGGGCGCCTGCGACGACGCCTGGCCCGACTGCATGCCCGAAGCCGAGGGGGCCACGGTTGCCGCAGCGGATGCCGACGCCCAGGCGCCGGGGCTCGATGCCGCCGCCATGCTGGGCGTGGTGACCGGTGACATCGAGGCCGGCACGCCGGCTGCGCGCGCCCTGGAGGGCGTGCGCCTGCTGCTGCTGATGGTGCAGTGGCACTGGCGAACGCCTGGCAGCCACACGGTGCCGGTACCGTTGGGCGCCACCTGCGCGCCGGTGACGGTCACCCCCGATGAACTCGGCGACGCCTGGACCAGCGGCCTCGCCGGGCTGCCCGTGCAACTGGGCGCCAACGGGCGGAGGATCGGCCTGTGCGATGGCGCACAGGACCAGCGCTGGCCGTTCGGGGTGCTGCTGGCACGGGCGGCGGCCTGGCGCGGGCTGAATGCCGGCAGTGTCGTGGCCGGGGGCGAGCTGCAGTGCGCCGACGGCTCGCGCGGACACGGCAGCCTGCACCAAAGGCGCCGCCACGAAGCGGCCGAGATCGGGGCACCGCGCACGCCGCTGCTGCGCGCCGGCGGCAACGTGCGTGCCGACGTCCGTGGGCGCGATGGCACCAGCGTCTTCGGCGCCATCGACCTGCGGCTGGGGCCGCCGGCCGCCGAAGCCGCAGACGCCGTGGCCAGCGATGCGCCGCCCGCCGAGGCCACGGCATGATGCCCCCGGCCACCCGCCCCACCGCCAGCGCGACCTCCGGCGCGAGCCGCCGCGTCTGGCGGGCGACGGCCGCGGCACTGCTGCACCGGCTGCCGCGCATCGCCTGGCCGCTGGTGACCTGCATTGCGCTCAACGCCAGCGCCGCAACGCCCGACTGCCCACCGGCACCGGACCCCACGCCCGAACAGGTCCGCGCGGCTGCCGCGCACCCGCGCGACCGCGGGTTGCTGTGGCAGATCGACAAGGACGGCCGCACGTCCTACCTGTACGGCACCTTGCATGTGGGCCGCCTGCCGTGGGTGTTCCCTGGACCTCAGGTGGGCGCCGCCATCGCGCAGTCCGATGTACTGGCACTGGAACTCGACGTCGCTGACCCCGAAGTGGTGCACGCCATGGCGGCCGGCATGGGCCGCCGCGACGCGGCGCAGCCGCCTGCAGACCCCGGGCGACAGCGGCGGCTGGCGGCACAAATGCGCGCGGCCTGCCTCGACGCCCCCGCGCTGGGCGACGCCCCGCCGCTGCTGCAGGTCATCGCGCTGAGCGTGGCCCATGCACGGCGTGAAGGCCTCGAACCGACCTATGCGCAGGAGTTCGCCCTGGGCGCGGTGTTCCGAGCGCAAGGCAAGCCGGTGCGCTCGCTCGAGACACCGCAGGTGCAGCTGCAGGCCCTGCTGGCGATGCCCGCCGCAGAGGCCGACCGCTCCGTCGACCAGGCGCTGGACGCTTTGGAAGACGGCCGCTCGGCCAACGCGCTCAAGCGGCTGGCCCAGGCCTGGGAAGCCGGGCAGTTTCAGGAGCTCGCCCAATACGAGCAGTGGTGCGAGTGCATCGAGACCGAAGCCGACCGGCTCTGGCTGCGGCGACTCAACGACGATCGCAACCCGGCGCTGGCCGAGGGCATCGACACGTTGCACCGACAGGGCGCGCGGGTGTTCGCCGCCGTCGGCGCATTGCACATGACGGGCCCGCAAGGCCTGCCCGCATTGATGCAGCAACGCGGCTACACGGTGCGCCGGATCGACTTCGACGCACGTCGGCCGATATGACTTCAGGCGCGCCCGGGGCTACCATCGACAGCGAGCGCCCCGTCCCGGAAGGCGCGCCACCGCGAGGATCCCACCCATGGTCGACCCCACCGCCGCGTTCTCCAAGCTCGTGCCCGGATTCGACTTCCTGCAAGGCCTGGTGAAGAACGCCGGCGCCGCGCTGCCCAACGTGGGGCAGTGGGTGGCGCCCACCTTGAACCCCGAGGAGCTGGAAAAGCGCATCGAGGAGTTGCGCACCGTGCAGTTCTGGCTCGAGCAGAACGCGCGCATGCTGGCCGCCACCATCCAGGCCCTGGAAGTTCAGCGCATGACGCTGTCGACGCTCAAGACGATGAACGTCTCTCTGGGCGACCTGACCGAGGCCCTCAAGATCAAGCCGATGCCGGACGTCGCCACACCGGCGGCACCGGCCAGTGCGCCGGCACCCGCACCGGCAGGCGCCAAGCGCCCGGCTGCGCGCAAGAAGGCACCGCCGCCGGCCGCTCCGGTGCCGGGCGGCGTGGCCGATCCGATGCAGTGGTGGAGCGCGCTGACCCGCCAGTTCACCGAGTTGGCCAGCAATGCCATGAAGGACACCGCCACCGACGCGGCCAAGAACCTGGCCGGGGCGATGGTGAAGCAGAGCTTCGATGCCGCGGGCGAAACGTTGAAGAAGGCCGCATCGGTGCCCGCCGCAGTGGCCAAGACGGCCGCCGGCGTGGCCCAGAAGGCGGCCACCGGGGCGGCCACCGCCGCAGCCGCCGGCGCGCGCGCCGGAGCCGCCCGCAAGCGCAGCACGCGCCGCTGACCCCGGCTGCCGCCTTGAGCCCATTCGTTGCCGCCCACGCCACCCACCCGGACCCCGGCATGGCGCTGGCCCTGGTGGCGGCGCAGGTGCAGGCGCAACGCGCTGCGCGCACGGGCGGCTTCCAGCCCACGCTGGGCTGGGTCTACTTCAGCGAAGCCTACGTGCCACATGCGGCGCTGCTGCTGGGCGAATTGCAGCAGCGCTGGCCCGGCACGGCCTGGGTGGGCGCCAGTGCGGTGGGCATCATGGGCAGCGGCGCCGAGTACATCGACGTGCCGGCGCTGTCGCTGATGCTCGCCGACCTGCCACCCGACTCGTTCCAGGTGTTCAACGGCCGTTACCCGCTCGACCCCAGCCACGCCCAAACCGCGCAGGTGCACCTGGACGGCACGCTGCCCGACCTGCCGGCGCTGCTGCAGGAACTGGCCGAGCGCACCACCTCGGGCTACCTGTTCGGTGGCCTGTGCAGCGGCCGCGGCGCGGCTGTGCAGATCGCCGAGGGCGTGTTCGAAGGCGGCCTGAGCGGCGTGGCCTACGCCCCGCGGCTGCGCATCGTCTCGCGCGTGACCCAGGGCTGCACGCCAGTGGGGCCGCCGCGGCGCATCACCGCTTGCGAGGGCAACGTGGTGCTGCAGCTCGACGGCGCGCCGGCGCTGCCGCTGCTGTTGTCCGATATCGGCCAGAGCCTGCAGCGGCCCGAACCGGCGCTGCGGGCGATGCGCGCCACGCTGGCGGGCCTGACTGCCGGTGACGCCGCCGTGCTGGGCCGCGGGCGCCAGTTCGACATCCACACCCGCGTGCGCCACCTCATCGGCATCGACCCCCAGCGCGACGCCGTGGCCCTGGCCGACCGTCCCCAGCCGGGCGAACAGCTCACCTGGTGCCGTCGCGACGTCGAAGCCGCACGCCGCGACCTGGTGCGCATCTGCGCCGAAATCCGCGACGAAGTCGATGCCGAACAGCCGCTGCCCCTGGTGCCGGCCGCGCGTGCACTCGGCGGCGTCACCACACCCAGCGGCGGCGGCCGCATCGCCGGCGCGCTGTACATCTCGTGCGCCGGCCGCGGCGGCGCGCACTTCGGCGGCCCCTCGGCCGAAGCCCTGATCGTGCAGCGCGCGCTGGGCGACGTGCCCCTGACCGGCTTCTTCGCCGGCGGCGAGGTGGCGCACCACCATCTGTACGGCTACACCGGCGTGCTGACGGTGTTCGTGTGCGAGGGCGACTGATTCCGTCGACGCGCCACCACGCTGCGCGTCGTCCGACACCATCTCCAGGGAGTCTTCGATGCGTCGACGCGCTGTGCTTGCCACGCTTGCCACACCAATGGCGGCCCTTGCCCAAGGCCGCACCTTGCCGCTGGCCAGTCCGGTCGACGCGGTGCATCTGTACGTCATTCCGACTGACGGCATGCCCGAAGCGTTGGCCGAGACAATCGCGCGCGGCCTCACCCTGGATACCGGGCTGTGGATCAAGGCCACCACCTGGGCGCCGCCTGGGGCCTTGGAGCCGTTTCCGGGCACCAATCAGTATGCGGGCGAGGATTACATTGCCCTGGGTACGCGCCTGGCGCGCACGCTGCCCGAGGTGTCGCCGCGCACCTACTTCATCGTGCTGACCGACCGCGACATCAACTCGCGCAGCCGCAACTTCCGCTTTCAGTTCTCGCTGCACAGCCCGATGTCGAACACCTCGGTGCTGTCGGTCGCCCGTCTGCTCTACGGCAGCGATGGCCGCCCGGCAACGAACGACGTCGTGGGCAGCCGCGCGGCCAAGATGCTGCTGCGCATCGTCGGCGAGATGCGCATGGGCTGGCAGCGCAGCGGCGACCCGACCGACCTGATGTACGCGCCCATCATGTCGACCGACGACATCGACCGCATCGACCTGGCCAACAGCTGGCGCCTTCGACACAAGCAGCGATAGCGGCGCACCTGCGCCTGCGACCGCATCTGTGGCAAGCTCCCCCGCATGCCGCCGCCACGCATCCCGCCCATCCAGAACCTGCTGGCGTTCGAGGCGCTGGCGCGGCTGCGCAGCGTCAATCGGGCGGGAGCCGAACTGGCGGTGACGCCCAGCGCCGTGAGTCACCGGCTGCGCCAGCTCGAGTCGCAGTTGGGCACCGCCTTGTTCGCGCGCGGCAGCTTCACCCTCACCGCCGATGGCGCCAGCTATCTCGCCCAGGTGCGCCCGGCGCTGCAGGCGCTGCAGCAGATGCCGGGCCCACGCGCCACAGCCACCGCCGCGCGACTCAAGCTTGCGGTCACGCCCACCTTCTCGCGTGCGGTGCTGCTGCCGCGGCTGGCGGGGTTCCGCCGTGCCTACCCCGAGATCGAACTGGTGCTGCAGGTCGCCATTCCGCTGCTGGACGTGACCGCCGAGCCCGCCGACCTGGAGGTGCGCTTCGGCGCCGGGCCCTATCCCGGCTGGGAGCAGGCGCTGCTGATGCGCGACGAGGTGACGCCGGTGTGCAGCCCCGATACGCTGGCCGAGGCCGGGCCGTTCGATGGCGGCTTCGCGACCTCCGAGGAGGTCGGGCGGGTGCGCCTGATTCGCAGCCCGCTCGAGCCCTGGAGCACGTGGTTCCGCGCCTGCGGGATCGACCGCCCGGAGCCCCGCGACGGCGCGCAGTTCAACGACGTGGGCCTGATGCTCGACGCCGCTGCCGCCGGGCTGGGCGTGACGCTGGCCCGTCTGAAGCTGGGCGCCTCCTGGCTCGACAGCGGCCGGCTCGTGCGCCTGTCACCGCGCAGCGTGCCCTCGCCCCATGTGCACACCCTGTGCTGGAAGCCCGGCACGCTGGAGCGCTGGGAGTGCGCCGCCTTTCACGACTGGTTGTTGGCGGCGCTGGGCGGCTCGGGTATCGTCGCCACCTCGGCAGAGGGCAGGTAGTCGGCCAGCAGTCCGCCCTGCTCGTCGGCCGAGAGCTCGAACTTGGGATCTCCCAGCACGCACATCAGCTCCCGCACGGTGGCCCTTGGTGCCATCGGACGCGGCAGGCCGCGTTGCCAAGCCTGGCGCGCGTGGCCGGTGGTGACCACAGCCACCGGAACTACGGCATCGGGCCACCCTGCTGCGCGCATCGGCTGCAGATACAGGCGCGGCCGCGCTGCTCGGCGGGCACGCGCTCGAGCAACTCCGGGCTGAAGCTGGCCTGCGTGCACCAGCACGGCGACTCGTCGCCGCCGGGCGTGGCCATGGCGCAGGCATTGGCCTGGCCGCACAGCGGGCACCGGTCGGGATCGACGTCGGGGGTGGTCATGGGATGCGGGCATTACAGCATGGCCGTGTGCGTGAAATCCGCTCAGGCGCCGAGCGAGCAACTTTCAGGTGCACGGGATGCCGCCGCGGGCCTAGACTGCGCGCAGCCTCGCCCCCTCGCCTGCGACCGATGAACGACCCAGCCCCGACCGCCGCGCCTACACCCGCCGAGCGTGCCGCCCGACAGGCGCAGGTGGTGGCGGCGCTGCGGCCGCTGCTGCCGGCGCATGCGCTGCTGTTCCGCCAGGAGGACACCACGCCCTACGAGTGCGACGGCCTCACGGCATACAGGCAGACGCCGCTGGCGGTGGCGCTGCCCGAGACGGAAGACCAGGTGGCCGCGGTGCTGCGGGCGTGCCACGGCTTGGGCGTGCCGGTGGTGGCGCGCGGCGCGGGCACCGGCCTGTCGGGCGGGGCGATGCCGCACCCGCTGGGCGTGACGCTGTCGCTCACCCGCTTCAACCGCATCATCGCTCTCGACCCGCTGGCCCGCACGGCGGTGGTGCAGTGCGGCGTGCGCAACCTGGCCATCAGCGAGGCCGCTGCGCCGCATGGCCTGTACTACGCGCCCGATCCGTCGAGCCAGATCGCCTGCACCATCGGCGGCAACGTGGCCGAGAACTCCGGCGGCGTGCACTGCCTGAAGTACGGCCTGACGGTGCACAACGTGCTGCAGGTGCGCGGATACACCGCCCGCGGCGAGCCGGTCACCTTCGGCAGCCACGCGCTCGACAGCCCGGGGCTGGACCTGCTGGCCGCGGTGATCGGCAGCGAGGGCATGCTGGCGGTGGTGACCGAGGTGACGGTGAAGCTGGTGCCGCGCCCGCGGCTGGCGCGCTGCCTGATGGCCAGCTTTGCCGACATTCGCGCCGCCGGCGAGGCGGTGGCGGCGATCATCGCCGCGGGCATCATCCCGGCCGGGCTGGAGATGATGGACAAACCCATGACGGCGGCGGTGGAGGACTTTGTCCACGCCGGCTACGACCTCGACGCCGAAGCCATCTTGCTGTGCGAAAGCGACGGCACGCCCGAGGAAGTGGACGAAGAGATCGGCCGCATGCGCGCGGTGCTGCAGGCCAGCGGCGCCACGCGCGTGCAGGTCAGCGAGGACGAAGCACAGCGACTGCGGTTCTGGAGCGGGCGCAAGAACGCCTTCCCCGCCTCGGGGCGCATCAGCCCCGACTACATCTGCATGGACTCCACCATCCCGCGCAAGCGCCTGGCGGAGATTCTGCTGGCCATCCAGGAGATGGAGCGCAAGTACGCGCTGCGCTGCTGCAACGTCTTCCATGCTGGCGACGGCAACCTGCATCCGCTGATCCTGTTCGACGCCAACGACCCCGACCAGCTGCGCCGCGCCGAGGCCTTCGGTGCCGAGATCCTGGAAACCAGCGTGGCGCTGGGCGGCACGATCAGCGGAGAACACGGCGTGGGCGTGGAGAAGCTCGCCTCGATGTGCGTGCAGTTCACGGCCGCCGAACTGGCGCGCATGCGGGCGCTGAAGGCCGCCTTCGATCCGCAGGAACTGCTCAACCCGGGCAAGGCCGTGCCCACGGCGAACCGCTGTGCCGAGTACGGCCGCATGCATGTGCGCAAGGGACTGTTGCCCTTCCCCGAACTGGAGCGCTTCTGATGGACACGGCCCTGAAGGCGCTGGCCGATCGGGTGGCCGCGGCGCGTGCAGACCGCACGCCGCTGCACATCATGGGCGGCGGCACCAAGGCCCACCTGGGCGAGGTGCCGGCCTCCAGCGGCGCTGCGGGCGAGCCCCTGCGCACCGATGGGCTGCGCGGCATCGTCGCCTACGAGCCCAGCGAGCTGGTGGTGACGGTTCGCGCCGGCACGCCGCTGGCCGAGCTGGAAGCGGCGCTGGCCGAGCAGGGACAGCAACTGGCGTTCGAACCCCCGCGCCTGGGCCGCGATGCATCGACGGGTGGCACGGTCGGCGGCATGGTGGCCGCCGGCCTGTCGGGACCGGCGCGGGCCACCGTCGGGTCGCTGCGCGACTACGTGCTCGGCGCATCGCTGCTCGACGGCCGCGGCGAGCAGCTGCGCTTCGGCGGGCAGGTGATGAAGAACGTCGCCGGCTACGACATCTCGCGCCTGCTCGCGGGCTCCTGGGGTGTGCTGGGTGTGATCACCGACGTCTCGCTCAAGGTATTGCCGCGCCCCCCGGCCTGCGCCACCCTGCGCTTCGAGTGGCCGCAGGAGCAGGCGCTGCAGCAGCTGGCGCGCTGGAGCGCACAGCCGCTGCCCATCTCGGCGGGCACCTGGCTCGACGGCGTGCTGTGGCTGCGCCTGTGCGGCGCTGCGGCGGCGGTGCGGCAGGCCGTGCAGGCGCTCGGTGGATCGCCGGTGTCCGACACCGACGCCGCCGCCCTGTGGAACAGCCTGCGCGACCAGCGACATGCCTATTTCGAGCTGGCACGCGCCCGTGCCGCTGCCGATGCCGCCACGCTGTGGCGCCTGTCGGTGCCTGCAACCACCGCCGTGCTGGCACTGCCCGGCCCCGCGCTGCTGGAATGGGGTGGTGCGCAGCGCTGGGTGCTCACCGACGCCCCCGCTGCGGCGGTGCAACAGGCGGCGCAAGCCTGCGGCGGCCATGCCCAGGCGTGGCTGGGGCCGCGCCCGGCGCTCAGCTGGGCGGCGCTCTCGCCCGAGCTGCTGGCATTGCATCGCGCCGTGAAGACCGCATTCGATCCCGAGGGCTTGTTCAACCCGGGCCGCTTGCACCCGCAGATCTGACGCACGCCCATGACCGACACCGTCGATTGCAGCACCGAGAGCACGGCCAGCGTGGCCGCGATGGCCGACTACTACGCGCGCCGGGCCGCCGAGTACGAACGGGTCTATCACAAGCCCGAACGCCAGGCCGACCTGCGCGCGATGGAGGCCTGGCTCGCTGCACTCATGAAGGACCGTCATGTGCTGGAGCTGGCGTGCGGCACCGGCTGGTGGACGCTGCACGGCGCGCGCCAGGCCCACCGGTGGCTGGCCACCGACGTGAACCCGCAGACGCTGCAGATCGCGCGCGGCAAGCCGATGCCGCAGGCGGTGACCTTCGCCGAGGCCGACGCCTATGCGCTCGAGGGCGTGCCCGTCGAACCCTACGACGCCGCCTTCACCGGCTGCTGGTGGTCGCACGTGCCACTGACGCGGCTGGCGCACTGGCTGCAGCAGCTGCACTGCCGGCTGCAACCCGGGGCGCTGGTGGTGATGCTGGACAACGCCTACGTGGCTGGCAGCAGCACGCCCATCAGCCGCCGCGACGCCGAAGGCAACACCTACCAGCAGCGCCAGCTCGACGACGGCAGCACGCACGAGGTGCTGAAGAACTTCCCACGCTTCGAGGACGTGGCCCACCTGCTGCCCACGGCGCTCGAGTTGCGCTGGCACGACTTCCACCATTACTGGGCCGTGACCTACCGCCTTCCCTGAGCGTCACTCCCGCGCCAAGTCGACCGATCCATGCAGACCCACCTTGCCCCCGAGTTCCAGGGCACTGCCCACGGCGCTGCTGCCGAGGCCATCCTGCGCAAGTGCGTGCACTGCGGCTTCTGCACCGCCACCTGCCCGACCTACCAGTTGCTGGGCGACGAGCTCGACAGCCCGCGCGGGCGAATCTACCTGATGAAGCAGGTGTTCGAAGGCACCGCGCCGAGCCGCGCCACCCAGTTGCACCTGGATCGCTGCCTGACCTGCCGCAGCTGCGAGACCACCTGCCCGTCGGGTGTGCAATACGGCCATCTGGTGGACATCGGCCGCCAGGTGCTGGAGGCCAAAGTGGCGCGGCCCTGGAGTGAACGGGTGGTGCGCTGGCTGCTCAAGGAAGGCCTCACCTCGCCGCTCTTTGCTCCGGCCATGGCCCTGGGTCGGCTCATGCGGCCGCTGCTGCCCGCTGCGCTGAAGGACAAGGTTCCCACCGCGCCGGGGCCGCGTGCGCGCCTGTGGCCGCAGCAGCGGCACTCTCGGCGCGTGCTCATGCTCGAAGGCTGCGTGCAGCCGGCGATGCTCCCCAACATCAACTCGGCCACCGCGCGCGTGCTCGATGCCGCGGGCATCGAGGTGCAGCGCACACCCGGCGCCGGCTGCTGCGGCGCACTGCGCACGCACCTGGGCGACGTCGACGGCGGCCTGGCCGACATGCGACGGCTGATCGACGCCTGGTGGCCCGCCATCGAGGGCGGCGAGATCGAGGCCATCGTCATGAACGCCTCGGGCTGCGGCGTGCAGGTCAAGGACTACGGCCACGCGCTGGCCAGTGACCCGGACTATGCCGAGAAGGCGCGCCGCGTGAGCGCGCTCACGCGCGACCTGTCCGAACTGCTGCCCGATCTCGTGCCGCGGTTGCAGCCCCTGCTGGGCGCGCCTGTCTCGGGCGCGCCGGCGCGCGTGGCGTTTCATCCGCCGTGCACGCTGCAGCACGGCCAGCAGTTGCGCGGCGGAGTCGAGTCCGGCCTGCGCGCCCTGGGCTTCGAGGTCACGCTGCCCGTCGACAGCCACCTGTGCTGCGGCTCGGCCGGCACCTACTCGGTGCTGCAGCCCGAGCTCTCGCACACGCTGCGCGAGCGCAAGCTCGGCCACCTGCAAGCCACCGGCGCCCCGGTCATCGCCTCGGCCAATGTCGGCTGCATCCAGCATCTGCAGGCCGGCACCGGCGCGCGGGTGGCGCACTGGGTCGAGTTGCTGGATGAAGCGTTGACCGAAAGGCGAGTCAAGACGACTGCCTGACGGGACTGCCCCGTCCGGCACACCTGGGGCAAGCGTTAGAAACGCTGATCGTTTACCGTGGCGCCGTGCGGCAGAATCGAATGCAGTGCCAGCCTGGCTGTGGCGAGGCTGTGCCCCACACTCCGATCGCCGCCCCACGCCCGCTGCAGTGCCCTCCACACCCGCCAAACGCACGTCCACGGCTCGCGCCGCCACGCGCGCCTCAGCCCTGCGAGCCAAGCATGCCGAGCCGCTCCAGCCAGCCGCTGCCGGGGACAACGATCCGCTGGCCCGATTCGACTTCCGCACGGACTCGCTCGGCTACACGCTGCGTTTGGCGCAGGTGCGCATGTACGGCCTGTTCTTCGAGATGCTCGGCGACCTGGGCCTGACGCCTGCCCGCGTCACGGCTTTGTCGATCATCGCCACGGACAAGGACATGAACCAGGCCAGGCTCGCGCGCAGCCTGGACATCGCCGGTCCCAGCGCGCTGAAGATGGTCGACGCGCTGGAGGCCGCCGGCCTGATCTGCCGCCTTGCCGTCGAGGGTGACCGCCGCCGCTATGCGCTGGCACTCACCGCCGCCGGGCGCAACACGATCGAGCTGCTGCGGCAGCGCCTGGCCGAGTACGAAGAGCGCATCGCCGCCGCGTTGTCGCAAGCCGAGCGGGAGCAGTTGATCGCGCTGCTCAATCGCACCGCACTGGCGTCCCCACCGGCGCCGCGTCAGCAGCAGTCGCCCGAGCGTGGCTTCAGGCGCGCATAGCGGCCGCTGATCGGGTCGCGGTCCAGCCCCAGCAGCCGCACCGCGTTGTCCTTCAGCACCAGCGGTCGCACGTCGGGCCGGATGTCCAGCGCCTCGAAGTCCTTCAGCCAGCGGTCGGGCGTGACGACGGGGTAGTCCGAGCCGAACAGCACCTTGTGCTTGAGCATCGTGTTGGTGTATCTCACGAGCTGCGGCGGAAAGTAGCGCGGCGACCAGCCCGAGAGGTCGATGTAGACGTTGGGCTTGTGCGTGGCCACGGCCAGCGCGTTGTCCTGCCACGGGAATGACGGATGTGCGATGACGATGGGCCAGTGCGGAAAGTCGACCGCCACGTCGTCCAGGAACATCGGATCGGAGTACTTCAGCCGAATGCCGCCGCCGCCCGGGAGCCCGGCGCCCAACCCGGTCTGTCCGCTATGGAAGATGGCCGGCAAGCCGGCCTCGGCGATGGCCTCGTAGACGGTGTAGGCGGCACGGTCGTTGGGGTAGAAGCCCTGCGCCGACGGGTGGAACTTGAAGCCTTGCACGCCCCAGTCCTTGACCAGTCTGCGAACCTCGCGTGCACCCATCTTGCCGCGCATCGGGTCGATGCTGGCGAAGGGAATCAGCGCGTCCGGGTGCTTTGCAGCCTCTTCGGCCACCTCCTCGTTCGTGATGCGCACCTGGCCGGTCTCGCGCTCGGTGTCGACCGTGAAGATCACCGCCAGCATGCCTCGCTGCCGGTAGTACCCGGCCGTCTCGGCGATCGTGGGCCGTGCCATCGGCTGCTTGAAGTAGGCGTCCATCGCAGCGTCCATCGCGATCGCCACCTCGTCGGGCGGATTGCGCGTCGATACCGTGGCGTGCGTGTGCATGTCGATGGCGACGATGCCGTCCAGGAAGTCGGGGATCAGGTCTGCACTCATCGCACCACCACCAGCGCATCCAGGGCCAGCGCGCCGTGTTCGGCGCCATAGGCCAGCAGCGGGTTGACATCGATCTCGACGATCTCGGGTCTTTGCAGCATCAGCGCGCCGATCGTGGCAACGGTGCGAGCCACAGCGTGGAGATCGACTGCCGGTGCGCCACGAAAACCCTGCAGCAGCTTGGCGGCCTTCAGCCCAAGCAGCCGCTGAACGATGGCCGCGTGCGGCAGGTCGGGGCTGAGCAGTTGCACGTCGCCCAGCACCTCGACCCAGATGCCGCCCAGGCCCAGCATCAGCACCGGCCCCCACTGCTCGTCGCGCACCGCGCCCACCACCAGTTCCAGGCCCTTGGCCGCCATGGTCTCGACCAGCACGCCGTCCAGTGCCAGGCCAGGCGCGTGACGTGCGATGTTGTCATGCAGTTGCTGCCAGGCCCGGGCGAGCTGGGCCCCATCGGCGATGTTCAGCAGCACACCCCCCGCCTCGGTCTTGTGCGCGAGTGCCGACGCCTGTGCCTTCAGCACCACCGGGTATCCGATGCGGTGGGCCGTGGCTTGCGCGTCTTGCAGCGTCGTCGCCAACGCACCCGCCGGTGTGGCCAGCCCCGCGGCGGCCAGCAACTGCTTGGCCTGCCACTCCGGCAGCGTACCTGCAGCCAGCGGCAACTGCAGCGCCGCGGCCGGCAAGGCGGCCCTCGCCTGGGTTGCGGCGGCCTGCCACTCGGCGCGCGACCGTCCGAAGCGGGTGAAACGGGCCAGGGCCCGCAACGCTCGCTCGGGAGAACGCATGATCACGGTGCCGGCTTTCGCCGCACGATCGACCATGGCCTCGGGCAACGGCATGTCTTCGTTCTGCATCACGAAGATGGTCGGCTTGGCGCGGCCCTCCATGCCTCGCAGGTGAGCGTCCAGCCATACCGGTGCGATCTCGGGCGAAGGCATGGGCAACGACACCACCAGGCTGCCGATGGCGATGTCGTCCTGCTCGGCGGCCACACCCAGCGTGATGAGTTCCGGCCTCGGGCCGATCAGCGTGCCCAGGTCCAGCGGGTTGCGCGGCGGCGTGTACGCCGGCAGCTGTTCGCGCAAGGTCTCCACCTGCGCAGCCGACATCGGCGGCATCGTCAGGCCCAGCGGCTCCAGGTAGTCCAGCGCGATGCCACACAGCGCGCCCGATGCGGTGATCAGGCCCAGCCCACCCACAGGCGGATGCGGGAACCGAAGCATCAACTGGCCCAGGTCGATGGCCTCCTCCAGGCTGTCGACCCACAGCACGCCTGCACGTTCTGCAGCCAGGCGCATGGCACCGTGGTTCCCGACCATGGCGCCGGTGTGCGAGCTGGCGGCGGCCCGCGCGCCTTCGCTGCGGCCCGGGTGCAGCAGCACCACGCCCTTGCCGGCGGCACGCATGCGGCCAAACGCGGCCAGCGCCTCGGGTGCCGAACGGATCTGCTCGGCGTAGACCACCGCGACACGTGTGGCCGTGTCGTTGGCCAGGAACTCCAGCGCCTCGGGCAGCCCCACCTGGGCCTCGTTGCCCGTGGCCAGCACGTAGGACACGGGTACACCGCGCGCGCGCAGCGAGGCCGACACGTGCACGCCGATGCCGCCGCTTTGCGCCACGATGGCCACGGCTGGACCCTCGTCCGGGCGCAGGCGCGGCGGCAGCACCAGTTCCACCATCGACACATGGAAACCGGCCACGCTGTTGAAGAAGCCGATGGTGTTGGGGCCCAGCAGCGCCAGGTTGCCGGCGCGGGCGGTCTCGGCGATTTCCCGTTGCCGGGCACGGCCCTCGGCGCCCATCTCCGCGAATCCCGAAGCAAAGCACACGGCCCCGCGCACGCCGCGCTCGACACAGCCGCGCAGCGTGTCGAGCACCGCATCCGAGGGCACCAGCAAGATGGCAAGGTCCACGCCCGCGGGCAGCGCTGCCAGCGAGGTGTGCACCGCCCGGCCGCCAACCTCGCCGCCGCTGCGCCCCACCAGATGCAGGCTGCCGTCGAAGCCCGCATTGAGCAGGTTCTGCAGCACCACCAGACCGGCCGAACCGGGCTTGGTGGAAAGCCCGATGATGGCCACCGAGCGCGGGGCCAGCAGCGGCTCGAGGTCGGGCATCGTCGCCGCGGCTGGGCGCGCGGTCGTCGTGCCCATCACAGCGCCCCCCGGACCAGCTCCTGCCAGCGGACCACCCCGGCAACCGCGTCGTGCGGCTCGGTCTTGACTGACGCGGGTTCGGCTGCGGCCTGCGGCGAGGAGTGGAGCATCGCGATCATGAGATCGGTTGACCGATGGAATGTTATTGTTACCTAGGATAACGGTAGCCAACGCCAATGCAAGCCCCGCGCGGCTGGGATCGGTGGAAACCCCGACTCGGGCGGGGCGGCCGCCGCCGCTGGCGGGTGCCGGAGCCGGCGGAGAAACCGCGCAGTTCAAGAGCCACCTGCGGCACACCGTCCAGCGCCGCGGTACCGCGTGAATAGGGCACTCGACCCATTCCAGCCTCGATACCACGCCACCGTTCAGCTGCACGATGCATGCTGCACCTCGCACCCCCTAACTCGCCGGAGCGGCGGCCCTGCCAGATGCACTCGGCATCGCTACCATACGTCGCGCCTTGCACAGGCTGGGTGTACAAGGCCGATAGCAGCTTTCCTCGGAGGATATAGGCTCGATGACAGGTTCGATGAAAAGCATGCGTGACCGGCAAGGCAGGAGGCTGGCGCCGCGGAGATTGCAGGGCCTTGTCATCCGCAGGCAAGCCGAGTCGGCCCCCTTCCGCCAATGACGGTCGGACCCATGCGCACGCAGCCGCCATCGAGGGTGGCGACGGCTCAGCCGCAGAACGGGCACACCGGCCAGACGCGAGCGCGTTGGGCAATGACCGTGGTTGCGCGCTGCACACTGCTGAGCTCGCTGCTCGCGGGGCTCGCTGGCGCAGCCGGTGCCGTTGCCGCAGATGCCGACGCAGATGCGGCGACTCGGGAACTGGTGCGACGCAGCGGCCTGCCCAGCGCCGACGTGCAACGGCTGTTGGCCAACTGCGATGCGAGCCAGCAGAGCATGGCCTTCTGCGCGTGGCGCGACACCATCGCGGCGCAGTCGCGGCTGGAGCACACGTTGTCCGAGCGGCAACCCGGCGCCGGCCCCTGCTTCGCTGCGCAGCGCGACGCCCTGCAGCGCCGGCTGGCGCGTCGCACCTCCGCCTGCGCACGCTCGGCCCAGCGCGACTGGGGCGAGGGCTCGATGCGCGAGACCGCACGGCTGCACTGCGAACTCGGCGCGATCGAGCGCGCGTCCCGAGAAGCGCGCACGGTCGGGGTTTGCACCGCGGCGTCGCGGTCGCGCTAGCCGTTCATCTGGCCGCAGGCCAGCGCCCTGCCGCGGGCCGCGAGGCCACTTACCCCGCATGCCCCTCGGCCGCGAGCGGCTCGGGGCGCGCGCGCAGCGCCCAGGCCACCCCGACGACGAGCAGTGCAATGCCTGCGAGGGTGAGCACTTCGGGCCACTGGCCGCGCAGCGCGTAGGCGTAGGCCAGCGCCGAGAGCGTTTCGAAGACGATGAGCTGGCCCACCAGCGTGGTGGGCAGGCGTTGGCTGGCCTCGTTCCAGCACAGCGTGCCCAGCCACGAGGCCAACAGGCCGATGGCCGCCATCAGCCCGACGTAGACCCAGGGCCGCGGACCCAGCGGCAGCTCGAAGTCACCGCCCGCATGGGCAGGAGCGACGGCCACCCAGGCCAGTGAGGCCAGATAGCCCAGCAGTGCGATGGGCAGGGTGGCCAGGCCCTGGGCGGTGGCCCAGGCACGCGGGCTGCGCCCGGGGTGATCGCGCAGCCAGTCGGCGTTGCGGATGGGATACCAGGTCCAGCAGGCCACGGCGCCCACCGCCAACAGGGCGCCGACGGCATAGCGCGCCGCGTCGGCGTGCGGTTGCGCGCGCATCGCCTGCAGCTCCACCTGGTTGACGCACCCGATGCCTGCGGCGATGAGCAGCAGCGACGGCGCCAGCCGCGACCACGGCAGGCGGCCGTCGCGGCGCGCGTCGCGGTTGTTCGAACACACGGCGATGACCACCGGCAGCGTGCCGATGATCATCGTGGGCAATGGCCCTCCGGCGCGCTGGATCGCGCTGGCCAGGAACAGGTAGTACATCACGTTGCCCACCAGGCCCAGGCGCGCGGCCTCCAGCCAGTCCGCGCGCTCGAGCTCGGCCAGGCGGCGGCGGTCCATCCACGCCAGCGGCAACGCGATGAGGCCGAAAGCCACGTAGCGGCCGAACGAGAGGAAGGCCGCCGGGTAGTCCGGCAGCAGCAGGGGCCCGACGAATACCAGGCCCCACATCAGGCCGGCCGCCAGCGCGAACAGAGTTCCGATGAGCATGGCGCAAGGGTAACGCCCGCTGCGCCTTCACCGGACCGCGCGGCGCCGGACACCGCGCCCGGCCGGTGGGAACGGTCAGGCGCGCAGCGGCGCCGCCAGCCGCACCCGGTGCAGGGCCCAGCAGTACCCCAGCGCGATGGCGCCCACGACCGCCAGCCCGATGGCCAGCTCCTTGCCCTCGCCCCAACCGGCCACGGCCGGCCACAGGTGGCGCGCCAGTCCCCAGGCCGCCACCGCCAGCGCCAGGCTGCCCACGGTGAGGGCCAGCATGCGCGAGGCCAGCGCAGCGGCGGCGTCGGCCCGGCGCAACAGCCGCGCCACCCACAGCCCATTGATGCCATCGGCCACGAGCATGCCCACGGTGAACAACAGCCCCAGCGCCAGCGCATGGCCCACACCGCCCTTGTTCGCGCCCGTGGCCGCAAACAGAGCGGCCTGGCTCAGGGTGTCGAACGACAGCGCGAACATGGCACCCACCGCGGCAATGAGCACCGGATGGCTGGCACGTTGCAATCCGGCGAGCCAGCGGCCCTTCAGGCCCACCGGTTGCACCACCTCGCCGGCCGGCGTGAGCCACACGCTGCGCAGGTTCACGACGCCCAGCGCGGTGAGAAAACCGATCGAGATCCAGGTGCCCAGGTCTTCGGCCCAGGCCGGCACCGCCCAGCCCTGCGCGATCAGCGACACGACCACGGCGATGGCCAGCACCACGCCGCCATGGCCCAGCGAAAACAGCACCCCGCACCAGCGCGCGGCGCGGTTGCCGCGCGCACTGTTGTAGCGGGTGAGGCCGTCGATGGTGGCCAGGTGGTCGGCATCCAGCCCATGCTTGAGCCCGAGCGTGAACACGAGCAGAGCCAGGCTCAGCGCATCGGCAGGCAGTGTTTCCATGCGGCGTCTCGTGCTCCCGGGTGGTGCGGTCTTCGCATACACGAACCGTGCCAGCAGACGATGGCCAGCCCACGCAGGCGGGGATGGTCAGTGCCCGATCACGCACCGGTAAGCTGCTTTTCGGTTTGTTCACACGCGCGGAAGCACCGCACCACCGAAGAATGGGCCCGCGTCGGACGGCCGCCGTTCGGCCCGGGGATACTGCGGCTGTCGACACCATCACCGAACGCCGAAGCTGCCATGTCGCTGCCCCTGTTGGCCACCGTGGGCTTGAGTTGCGCCGTCGCCGGCGGCGTGGCCGCCCTGTCGTCGCTGCGCCGCCGCGACACGCGCGACGACGACGCCGAGTACACCCGCCTGGCCGCGCTGCAGCCCACGCAGCCCGCACGCCACGACCCGGCCGCACTCGCGGCCTGCCCGGAGCCGGTCCGCCGCTACTTCAGCCATGCCATCGCGCCGGGAGCCCCGCTGTGGCGGGTGGCGATGATCGACATGCGCGGCCAGTTCAGCCTGGGCACGCGTGAGCGCCCCGGCTGGCGGCCGATGCTGGCGCGGCAGATCCTGGCCGCTCCGCACGGCTTCGTGTGGGCGGTGAACATCGCTGGCACACCGGCGATCAGCGGGTCGGACTCGGGCCGTTGGACACGGTTCCGCCTGGCCGGCCTGTTGCCGGTGGCGCGCCAGGGAGGCGATGCCGACCACCGCCGCAGCGCGTTTGGCCGCGGCATCGCCGAGGCCGCCTTCTGGACCCCGGCGGCGCTGCTGCCCGGACCGGGCATCGAGTGGCAGGCACCCGACGGCGACACCGCCCGCGTCTGCGTGACACACGACGGGCTGCAGCAGAGCGTGGACCTGCACCTGGACGAACTGGGCTGCCCGCGGCGCGTGAGCTTCCAGCGCTGGAGCAATGCCAACCCGGCCAAGCGCTACCAGTTGCAGCCGTTCGGCGGCATGCTGTCGGACTTCCGTGAGGTCGAGGGCCAGCGCCTGCCGTTCCGCGTGGAGGCCGGCAACCACTGGGGCACGAACGCCTACTTCCCGTTCTTCAAGGCCGAGGTGATGTCGATCCACTTCCCGCGGCCAGCGGCAGCGTCAGGGTGAGCATCGCGCCGCCGCCCTCGGCGTTGGCGGCCTCGAGGTGGCCGCCGTGGCGCTCGACGATGCCGTAGCTGATCGACAGGCCCAGCCCGGTGCCCTTGCCCACCGGCTTGGTGGTGTAGAACGGGTCGAACACCCGTGACAGTGCCTCGGGGGCGAAGCCCGGGCCGTTGTCGCGGAAGACCACGCGCAGCGTCTGGCCGCGGCAGGTGGCGTCGATCTCCAGGCGCGCTTGGGCGCCGCGGCCGTCGGTGGAGTCGATCGCGTTTTGCACCAGGTTCACCAGCACCTGCTGCATCTGGCCGGGCGAGCCACGCACCGGCAGTGCCGTGCTGTGCTCGAAGCTCACTGCGATGCGCGAGCCCGTGGCCTTGACCACCCAGTGCACCGAGCGCTCGATGATCTCGGCCAGGTCGAAGTCGGTGTTCTCGTCGCGGTCTGCGGCCGAGAAGCGGCGAAGGCCGGCGACGATGTCGCGGGTGCGCTCGGCGCCTTCGATCGTGCCTTCGAGCAGCGGCTGCAGGTCATCGAGCAGGCGATCGATGCGCAGCGTACGCCGCAGCTCGGCCAGCGCCCCGGGCGATGCGCCGCCGTGCAGCGCTTCGAGGTACTCGCGCAGCCGCGCACCATAGCGCTGCAGCGCGTAGACGTTGCCCAGCACGAAGCTGATCGGGTTGTTCAGCTCATGCGCCACGCCGGCCACCAGCCGGCCCAGCGAGGCCATCTTCTCGGAATGCACCAGCTGGTGCTGGGCCTGCTTGAGGTCTTCGTGGGCCTGGCGCAGGGCGTCGTAGGCGCGGCGCAGCTCGCCCACCGGTCGGCCGGTGAGCACCAACCCGGCGAGCTTGCCCACCGGGCTCAAGCGCGGCGTGCAGTTCATGGCCACCGGCGTGCTGCCGCCGCCGCGGGTGGCCAGCAACAGCTCGCGGTCGTGCTGACGCTCGCCGACGCCCGGGGCGGCGAGCAGCCTCGCCATGAACCCGCGCGAGGCCTCGTCGGCGAACAGGCTGGCCAGTGGCGCGCCGCGCAACTCGCCTTCGCCGCGCCCGCTGAGCTCGGCCAGCGCCTGGTTCACCTCCTGGATGGCACCGTGGCGGTCGCACACCACGAGGATGTCCGACATCGAGGTGAGCACGCTGAAGAGGAACTTCTGCGTTTCCTCCAGGGCCGCGTTCTTCTCCTCCAGCGCCACTTCGTATTGCAGCAGGTCGCTGTAGACCTCGTCCATCTTGCGGATGACGTCGATCCACACGTCTTCGCCCACGCCCTCGGGCGGGGTGTCGTGCGCGGGCGTGGGCAGCGGGGGATGCTCGCGGGGCATGGATCGAGTGTGCCGCTGTCGAGCGCCGGGTTCAATGCACGGTGCAGACCATGCAGGGATCGAACGACCGCACCACGTGCTGCACCATCAGCGGCGTGGCCTCGCCAGCGCGCACGGGCACGCCCGCCAGCGCCTGCTCGAGCGCGCCAGGGGTACCCGCGGCATCGCGCGGCGAAAAGTTCCAGGTGGTGGGGGCGACGATCTGGTAATGCGCGATGCGACCGTCCCGCCAGCCCACCCAGTGGCCCAGCGTGCCGCGCGCGGCTTCCACCAGACCGACCGCATCCGCCCGCGCGGGCAGCTCGCCAGGCATGTAGGTCGGCTGGCCCGGCACCAGCGCCAACGCCCAGCGCTGCATCGCCGGCAGCACGCGGGCCACCTCCACCAGCCGCGCCAGCACGCGCGCGGCCACGCTGCCGCCGTGCTGGGCCACCACGTCGCGCAGCAGGGGCAGGCCGTCGACCATCTGGCGAGCCAGCGCGCCGGTCTCCAGCACCTGGCCGCGCCAGCGCGGCGCCTTGCACCAGGTGTAGGCGCCGGGCTTGTCCACCACCGGCACGGTCAGCCCCTGCGATGGCGGCTGCACCGGGTCGTCGGCGGCCAGCCAGGCGTGCGTGAGATCCTCGGCGACGTCGGATGGATCGAAGGGATGCACCCGGCCATCGGCCCACACGCCGCCGCGCATCAAGGGACCGTCGGCACCGGCGTGCGCATCGGTGGCCAGGAAGCGGTCGGTGGCGCGGCCGGTCTGCCACAGCTGCAGGTCGTCGGCCACCTGCAGGAACAGCGGCAGGTCGGCTGGAGCAGCGCCGGATGGCGCCAGCCTCGCGGCCGCCCAACGCCGCAGCGCAGCGGCATCGGACAAGGCCGCCACCGCCTCGAGCACGTCGCCGAAGAGCCGCTCCTCCAGCCAGCGCCGGAACTCCGCCAGCAGCGCCACGAGCCTCAGGCGCTGCGAGGCCTGCAGGGCCTGCGCCGTGCCGCCGGGCTGCAGCGTGAGCGTGTGCGGCCACTTGCCCGCCAGCAATCCCATCGCCTGCATGAACGCCATGCGCGCGGGCAGCGCATCGCGCACCGCACTGCCCACGGTGGCCTTGAAGCGCGCATGCACCGCCTCGAACCAGGCGCGGCCGCGGTAGGCCTCGCGCGCGAAGTCGGGCATGAAGAAGGTGTAGAAGTGCGTCAGGTGGTCGGCCAGGTTCTCGGTGGCCTGGATGAGCTGTGCCACCCGCCAGCCGTCGGGGGGGGGCGTCACCCCCATGGCGCGGGCCAGCGCTGCCGCTGCCGCGGCCGACTGCGATACCGAGCAGATGCCGCAGATGCGCGGCACCACCACCAGCGCGTCGAGCGCGTCGCGCCCGAGCAGGATCTGCTCGAAGCCGCGGAACATCGGCGCGTTGACCTGGGCGCTGCGCACATGGCCATCGTCGACGTCGAGCGTGACCTCGAGATCGCCCTCGACGCGGTTGAACGGGCCGACGACGAGCCGCGTCATGGCGCCCCGTGCTTGCGCGCGGCCGGCTTGACGACCAGATGGTCGGCGCGTGCGTTCTCGCGCACCCGCCGCGGCGTGGCCGACTTCGACAGCGCCGCCAGCGCCACGAACCAGGCCTTGGGCATGTCGGCCGGCAGGCCGGTGGGGATGCCCGCCAGCTTGGGCGTGGTGGCGAAGGGATGGCCCGGCTCCTCGAAGCCCGGTTCGGTGCAGTTGATGCAGGCGAAGCCGCCGCGGATGCACGAACCGCTGCCATTCCACATGCGCAGGTTGCAGTCGGCATGCGCCTGCGTGCCCTTGCAGCCCAGGTTCTCCATCAGGCAGCCCAGATCCGATGGCTTTGCCGCACTGGCCTTGAACTCGTAATACTCGTTGCGCGGACAGCCGTGGTGCACCAGCTGGTCGGCGAACAGGCGCGGGCGGCCGTAGGCGTCCAGGCCATCGGCGTCCAGCGCACCCAACGCCAGTGCCTGCAGCGTCTCGTTGATCCAGTCCGGATGCGTCGGACAGCCGGCGACGTTGATCACCGGCAACCCGCTGGCCGCGGTGTAGTCGGCTCCGAGCAGACCGCCGCGCACCGTGCCGTCGAACTGCAGGCCGCAGGCATCGGCCGGGTTGGCACCGGCCGCACACATACCGCCATAGGCCGCGCAGGAACCCACGGCCAGGGTCCAGCGTGCGCGGGCCGCCAGCCGGCGCACCCACTGCACCATGGGCTGGCCGCTGCCCGACAGGCGCTGCGCGTGCCCGCTGCCATTGGGGCCGCGCAGCATCGCGCCTTCGACGCACAGGATGTCGAAGGCGAGCCGTCCTTGCGCGGCGTCCTCCAGCAGTTGCAGCGCCTCGGCGCCGCTGGCTTCGCTGACCGCCGGATGCCACAGCAGCTCCAGGCCCTGGCCGCGCCACCGCCCGAAGAGGTCGCGCGTGTCGGTGCCCAGCCACGACAGCGTGCAGCCGCCGCAGCCGCCGGCCTGGATCCACAGCACGCTAGGCATCGTCGTCGTCCTTGGCAGGGTCGGCGCCGGGGTCGGCCGCCGCCGCTCCAGCCGGTGCAGCCTCGAAGCCGTAGCGCGTGAGCTTGGCGCGCAGACCCACCCGCGACAGGCCCAACTCCTCGGCGACACGGGTCTTGTTCCAGCGGTGGCGCACCATGGCCTCCTTGAGCACGCGCGCTTCCAGCGCCTCCAGCCGCGCCTTCAGGCTGCCGTCGAGCGAGGCCAGCCACTTGAGCTCAGCCTCGTCGTCGGGCGAGGCGGCCTGCACCACGCGCGCGCTCAGGCCCTGTGCGCCCAGCCGGTCGTCATCGGCCAGCGCCAGCATGCGGTGGATCTCGTTCTGCAGCTCGCGCACGTTGCCGGGCCAGCGGTAGGCGCGCATGCACTCCAGTGCCTCGGGCGTGAAGCCGGCCGCAGGCTTGCCGATGGCCCGCGCGGCCTGCCCGAGAATCTGCCGCGCGATGGGCTCGATGTCGGCCGGCCGCTCGCGCAGCGGCGGCACGTGCAGCGTCATCGTCGACAGCCGGTAGTACAGGTCGCGCCGAAAGCGCCCGGTGCGCACCTCCTCCTCGAGGTCGCGGTTGGTGGCCGACACCACGCGCACATCCACCGAGACGGTGCGTGGCGATCCCACCGGCCGGATCTCGCCTTCCTGCAGCACGCGCAGCAGCTTGACCTGGAACGCCGGCGAGGTCTCGCCGATCTCGTCCAGGAAGATGGTGCCGCCGTCGGCCTGCTGAAAGAGACCGATGCGGTCTTCATAGGCGCCGGTGAAGGCGCCGCGCTTGTGGCCGAACAGCTCGGCTTCGAGCAGCGCATCGGGCAGCGCGCCGCAGTTCTCGACGACGAAGGCCCGCTCGGCGCGGGCGCTGCGGTAGTGCATGGCCCGCGCCAGCAGCTCCTTGCCGGTGCCCGACTCGCCGGTGATCAGCACCGGGATGTCGTACGGCGCGATGCGCTCGACCAGCCGGCACAGCGCGTCCATCGGGCTGCCGGGCGCGCGCACCAGGCGGTCGGTGTCGAACGCGGCCTTGAGCGCCTCTCGCTTGCCCTGCAGGCGCTGGCGCACCACGGGCGCCGCGGCGCGCAACTCGACCGCCAGGCGCTGGTTCTCGGCCTGCAGCCGCTGCAGCTCGACCGCGCCGCGCACCGCCAGCAGCAGCGCCTCGGGCTGCCAGGGCTTGAGCAGGTACTGGTAGATGCCCGCCTCGTTGATGCCGGCGATGATGTCCTCGGTCTCGGTGTAGCCCGACAGGATGATGCGCACCACATCGGGAAAGCGCAGCCGCACCTGCTTGAGCGTCTCGACCCCCGACAGCCCCGGCATGCGCTGATCGCACAGGATGACGTGCACCGCCTCGCGCTCGAGCATGGCCAGCGCCTGCTCGCCGCTGCTGGCGCAGCGCACCTCGAATTCCTCGTCCAGCGTGCGGCGCAGCGCCTCTTGGGAGCGCAGTTCGTCGTCGACGATCAGGAGGGTGGGCGGGGGTGGGGGCATGATCGACCGAAGACAGACGCGAGTCTACGGCTCAGGGCAAGTGCTTGCCTGCGGCGTTGTGCCGAAATGGCGAAGGCCTGACAATGGGCGCGCCGGCAGCACGCCCGGCGCCGGCGTGACCGAAAAAGTGGGAGTCCGAGTGAACGCGATCGTGATCGAACACGTACCGGTGGCCGAATTGCCGGAACAGTGGCGCGCCAGACTCGCCAACGCGGGCAGCGCGCTCGTGACTGTGCGCATCGAAGAAGAAGCGCTGACCCCGCCGACCGAAGAGTTCACGACCGACGACCCGGCCTTCGGCATTTGGCGCGACCGGGAGGACCTCACAGACGTTGCGGCCTACGTGCGCAAGATCCGCGAACCGCGTTATCGCCGCGACGGCTCGCGCGGCGAACGCTGAGCCGTGCCGGCGATGCTGGTCGATACCGATGTGCTGATCTGGCATCTGCGCGGCTACCCGCGGGCCACGCAGCGGCTCGACGAACTCGGCGCGCTCACCCTGTCGGCCGTGAGTTACCTCGAACTTCTGCAGGGCATGCGAAACAAGACCGAACTGGTGGCTGTGAAGAAGATGCTGGAAAGGCGCTCGGCCACGCTGCTCCCGGTCACGCAGAGCATCACCCAGCAGGCCATCGAGTTGATGGAGGCCCTCACGCTGAGCCACGGACTGCAGATGGGCGACGCGCTCATCGCCGCCACCGCACTCGACCACGGGCTGCCGGTGCTGACTGCGAACGTCAAGCACTTCGCAGCGGTGCCGGGGCTCGCGATCGCGGCGTTTGAACCCTGAGGCCCACGTCAGTAGGCGTCGGGACCGAAGCACCTCGAAAGTCTTGTCGAAGCCACCGCCCCGGCGTTCGATGACCGGCGCGCTCCGCCGCCCCCTCCTCACGCCGCATCCCGCGTCTTCAACCGCTCCTGCGCCCGCCACATCGTGCGGCGGTGCACGGCCAGGTGCAGCGGGGTCCAGGCGTGCGGCACGCGGTGCACGAAGTGGTAGCGCGCGACGTGGTAGCTGGGGTCGAAGCCGTAGAAGTTCAGCCGCATGCGGGCGAGCTCTTCGTCGCGGTAGGCGGCCAGCGGCTTGATGGCCTCGTCGCGCGCGCGGCGTTCGCGCTTGGCGGCCAGGGCGGCGCCGTGCTGCGGACCCTGCGCCTGCGCGACGGCCTGAGCGACCACGCCTTCGAGAAAGACCGCGGGCGAGCCCGGCAGCGCGGCATCGACCAACCCCTCGGCCGCGGCCTGCGCCGCGCCGATGGGCAGGCGCTGCTGCGTGATCGCGTGCGCGGCCTCGGCGCCGACGCGCGCGGGCAGCAGGTAGGTCCAGTACTCGCTGCCGTACAGGTTGCCCATGCCCTTGTAGTGCGGGTTGAGGACGATGCCTTCGCGCGCCAGCACGCGGTCGGCGGCCAGCGCGAGGAAGACGCCGCCGGCGCCGGCGTTGCCCTGCATGGCCGCGAGCGTGAGGTGGCTGGTGCACTCGAGGATGGCGCGGCACAGCTCGTCCATGGCGACGATGTTGTCCCACGAGGCATCGGCCGGGCTGTCGGCGACCTCGATCGCGTTGAGGTGGATGCCGTTGCTCCAGAAGTCCGCGCCGCCGGCCAGCACGATGCTGCGCGTGGGCCGCGCCGCGGCGGCGAGGAAAGCCTCGCGCAGGCGCCGGCATTGGACGCTGGACATGGCGCCGTTGTAGAAATCGAAGTGCAGGACGCCGACCTCGCCGGCGGGCCCGGCTTCTTCGTAGGCGATGTCCTGCCAGGTGCCGGCCTCGCGCCACGGCAGCGCCGGCACCGGCAGTTCGGGCAGCCCCGCTGCGAGCTCGGGCAGCGTCTGCGCGAACGGCAGCTTGAAGGTGGGTGCGGCGCCGTCGGCGGCGCGGCGCCTGGCGTGGCCGATCCACACCGCGCCGTCGCGTGTGGCCAGCGCGAGCGCGTCGAGCCGGCGCGCGATCGGCGTGCCGGGCATGGCGTCGGCGAACCGCGCGCGCAGCGTCGCATCGGCGTGGCCGTCGTAGAGCCAGCAGCCGATGCCGCCGAACTCGGCCGCGACACCGGGAAAGCCGTCGGCCGCGTGCAGCTTGGCCAGCACGGTGGCGGTGTCGTCGCGCGCCCAGTCGATCGCGCGGTCGCCCTGGCGCATGAGCGCGCGCTCGCGCCCGTGCACCCCGGACTGGCCGGGTTCGACGCGCCGTGGCACGAAGCCGCCGCGCTCGGCATGCCCAACGGCTTCCAGCACCGCCGCCACGGCGGCCTCGGTGACCTCGTTGCGATAGAGGCTGCTCTTGCGCGCCGCGCGCATCGGGAAGGTGCGGCTGGCCCACACCGGCCCGGCGTCCATCGCCGCTTCGGCCTGCAGCACCGTGACGCCCCACTGCGTCTGCCGCTCCTGGATCGCCCAGTCCAGTGCCGAGGGGCCGCGGTCGCCGACGATGCCCGGATGCACGACGAAGCACGGCAGCCGCTGCCAGATCGACGCGGGGATCGCGCGCTTCAGGAACGGCGCGACGACGAGCTGCGGCTCGAACAGCGCCACCGCCTCCTCGGCCACGACGTCGTTGATGTCGAACTCGATCGAAACCTCGTGGCCGCGCGCGGCCAGCTCGATGTGCAGCCGCTGCGCCAGGCTGTTGTAGCTGTGGGTGAGGAAGAGGATGCGCATCGCGGCGGGTCCGATCAGCAGATGCGCGGCAGCTGCTCGCCGGTCAGCCAGTCGACGATGCGGCGGCCGCCGAAGGCGGTGCTCATCTGCACGAAGTGGTGGTCGTCGGCGTGCACGCTGCCGATGCGCGCGGCCTGCGTGCCCAGCGGGTGCGCGCGCATCACGGCCAGCAGCGCGTCGGCGTGCTCGGGCGCACAGATGCACACCAGCTTGCCCTCGTTGGCGACGTACAGCGGGTCGAGCCCGAGGAATTCGCAGGCCGCGGCGACTTCCTCGCGCACCGGCAGCGTCGTCTCGTCCAGCAGCATCCCGACGCGCGACTGGCGCGCGATCTCGTTGAGCGTGGTGGCGACTCCGCCGCGCGTGGGGTCGCGCAGCACGTGGATGTCGGGCACCGCGGCGACCATCGCCGCCACCAGGCCGTGCAGCGCCGCGGTGTCCGAGACGATGCTGGTGGCAAAGCCGAGGCTTTCGCGCTCGGCCATGATGGCCACGCCGTGGTCGCCCAGCGTGCCGGAGACCAGGATCGCGTCGCCGGGCCGCGCGCGGTCGCCGGCGATGCGCACGCCCGCGGGCACGACGCCCACGCCGGTGGTGGTGATGAAGCAGCCGTCGCCCTTGCCGCGCTCGACGACCTTGGTGTCGCCGGTGACGATGGCCACGCCGGCCTCGCGCGCGGCACGCGCCATCGACTCGACGATGCGCGCCAGCTCGGCCA